>JBGAPN010000583.1:0-2225 GCA_044221235.1 Limisphaerales bacterium | reverse complement strand
GGTCGCCCAAACGACGACTTCCAAATTGGGATCCGAGGTCCTCAGGGACTCGCTCGGGACGAGCGTGTCCGCGGCGGAAACAACGAGGGTGACACCGGTGGCGGCCAGTGCGATCAGCGGATATCGATCCATTTTCATCAGGACGGAAGCGCAACTCTGACGATCCCTGCGGCCGAAAACAAGGGCATGGCCGCTCCCGGTCTGCAGGGCCCCGCTACGTCATCGTTTCCCGCGCCAACACTCTGGCCGTCAGCGAAGGGACGGGGCGTTTGTGGATACGGGCAGGACCGGAATTCCCATTTCGAGGCCTCCCCGAAGTCCGATTTCCATCAACAACGGAAACAATTTCAGCAGGGAATCCACTTCCGTGAACGTTCGATTGGTGATGTCCAGGTTCAGGACAATATTCTTCCGGGAGTCCCGCTGGTCGATCACCGAGACCCGTCCCAGGGTCAACGTCAGCCGGTCAATGCCCTGGAATTCCAAATCGGGCCAGCGATTGGTCCCTGACGTTCCGCCGCCCAGCGCGTGTCCCACAAGCTGGTTCAGATTGGTTCTTCCCTGTGAATCAATGATGACATTGAGCTCGTGCAGATGCAGCCGGACTTCCGCCAGCTTCAAACGATTTGAGGCGGCCGCCCCGGCATCGTACCTCAGGTAAAGTTCCGGCACGCTGATCAGGGGGGCCGGGCCAAATCCAGGGGGATTGCTGACCACCAAAGACCGAAGTTCCAGCGAACCGTCACGGAGACCCAGCCGGGCGCTGTCCAGCCGGACTCCGGTCCCGATTTGATGCGCCAAGGAAGTCCGAACCTGCCAGCGAATCACGGAGTCGAGGCTGAGCAGCACGGCGATCCCGAGAACCAGGAACACCCCGACGACCGCCGCAACTCCCCAGCCAAGACGGTAAATCCACTTCCGTCTCTTCCGTATCACAGGTGGATATCCTCGGGCCTCACCTCCAGACATTCGTCCTGATCCTCCCAGACCACGGACGGGTATGTCTCCAGAAGCCGCGGCACATGGCTGCAAGCGACGTCGGCCAGCAATTCCTCCACCCGCTGCGCGGCATCCTCAAACGCGGCATCGTAGTCGACGGATTTGCCACGCCTGTCGTCATCCCAGTGGGCGACATCGTGAATGGGACCATAGGAACGGGACCACTGGGCCAAATCCTCGCGGATTTCGCCGGGAATCTGATCCAACGGCACCGCCGTTTCACTGCAATGCATGCAGATAAGCCCGGAACTCCCCACGTCCCGGGTCAGCAGGGGCAGCAACGGCGCGCGGCAGCACGGGGTCTCGACGTAGCCTGCGGGCAGGTTCACGAGCCGCTTTAGCCAGATCTGGCGGTCATGGGCCAACTGCGCAGCAAGCCGATAAGCCCCCACCAACGGATGGGACAGGCGCCATGCCCGACCACGCAACTGGCCCAAGGTTTGGGAACACCAGCGCGCGAGCGTCAGATCATCGAAATCGCAAAAACTCTTTGCGTATTCCTTCCACAACCGGTCGAGCGCGGTCTCTTCCTTTCCTTCGGGCACGCGGTCAGTCTAGGGAGGTATTGGGGTTTGAAAAGGAGTCCCGGCGCATCAAACGGACCAGCCTCAGGAGGTGGCGGAACGGTGTGTAAACCGTCTTAATACGGACCAGCTGCGCAACAGGAGTTCCGATCCGCGCTCCATCGGGGTGAGAAACAATCGTTGGGCCGCAGTGTCCGCCCACCATTGGGCGTCGGTCGCGTAGCCCAGCTCCAGGAGCAGCGGGTTGGCCGTCTCGGCAAATCCACGCCGTTCCATCGCGGACATGGCCGTCCTCCATCCTCCCGCCTCCCCTTTCCGGAAATGCCCGGGAGGCGCCTTGACCCCGGCGGCGGGCATCGAGCGGGACTGCCGGAGCTTGTCGATGCGGTTGGCCTCGACGACCCCACGGACCAGGTCTTCAGAGGCGGGAAGGCCGCAGAATTCGTAAACCCGTTTCAATTCCGCCTCGGGCGATGCCAGCAGCTGTTCGTATCGGAGTTCATGGTAGGCCTCCGGCCACTTCGCCGCCTTCCGGGACGCCCGGACATGCCGGCTCCAGCGCTCACCCAGGGTCCTCATGGGCCCTCCCATGGGATAACCGATCTCATCCCGGGCTGCGTTCATCGAGACTGCGACGTCGCGTCCATCCCGGATGATGTGGACAAACCGTGCCTGCGGGAAAAACTCCTTGATGGCTTCAAC
>JBGAPN010000084.1:0-15385 GCA_044221235.1 Limisphaerales bacterium | reverse complement strand
CGCCGGATCGCCGCAGGCTGACCCAGGCCAGCACGGTCAACCCCATCACACACGACGTGTAGACCACCGCATTCGGCGTCCGCGCCGTCCAGGCACTCCACGGCCACGGAAACCGAAAGAAGGCGAAGTTCAGTCCAAAATAGAGCCAGGTATTGAGGAGCAGCAGCCCAGCCAGCCACGCCCCCGAAGGCCGCGCCGCCGGTTGGGTCCGGAAGAAGTGCCACGCCAGGGCAGCGGCCAGGGACAGAGGCAACACCACATAACAAATCCAGCCCGGACCCGCGGCGATGAGGTGCTCATCATAAGCCTGGTTGCGCAGCGTCTTGCCGGCAATGGGCAGCAGCGTGATCGGCAGCACCACCAGCCAGGGCCAGAATCGTCCGCCCGCCACGGCCACCACCGGAATCACGCCCATCAGCAGTCCAAAGTCGTACACGGTATCCACCCAGTGCACGGAAAAGAATTCCACTGTCACCAGCAGGAACAGGTGGAGCCCAAGGAGCACCGCCTCCACCCAGGGAGAGACGACCGGCAACTGCGAAACGTCGGGAAAATGGATGCGTTCCCGGTTCAGTGCCAACCCGAGCCCCAGGGTGGCTCCCATGATGGCGCCAAAGGTGGTCTCCATAAAGTTCCACCAGTTGATCAGTGGATCGATCTGCGCCCAGACCCCGCTGCGAAACGACTCCAGGTTCCAGGCGTGGTAGGCCTGTAGGCATTGTCCCAGGGGAAATCCCAAGGCGCCGCCCAAGGCACCCCACAGGCCCATCCTGAATCCGAGGGAATCGTACCGGACCCATTTCAGCACCGACAGCAGCCCGGCAAACGCGAACAGGTAGCCGCCCCAGACTTCGCGGCGGGGCTTGAGGATCGCATCGGGTTCCCAATGCCAGCTGTCGGAAAAATAGATCGCGGGAAGGATCCTTCGCGCGGGATCGAACGGTTCGTTCAGGAGCCGGATTCCGAGGGCACAGAGCGCCAGCATGCCGGCAAGCAAAGCCAACATCTGCAATGGGCGCCACAGGATGCCACCGAGGCCGGTTCCCAGGAAGGCGCCTGCAAATCCGATCCATAGCGCGCCCTTGATGGACAGGCCCAACATTCCCCAGCGCAATGCGGACCAGTTGCCAACAAGTGCGGCGTCATGGGTGAGTCCCACGGTCTGGCCGTAGGTCATCGATCCGCCAAATCCGATGGCCAGCGTGCCCCAGGCCACCGCCCGAACCACCGCCAGCGACGGGCCGTTGGGGCACAGGAGGAGCACCAGAGCCAGGCTGAACAGCAATCCGGCGATCATCGCCCCGGTTTCATGGCCGTACTGCCCACGGATTCCCCAGCCCATTCCACCAGCCATGGCTCCGAGGACGGCCGGCTTCCACAGGGCAGGTGCGCGTTGGGCAGGGGAGTTCATGTCGGGTGACGCTTGGGACATCGCCCATAACCGGGATCCAAACCCGGGAGAAGTCATTCGTCCCGTGCCGGCCATGTTTTGCCCCCGAGCCTCATCGCTTTAGGTACGGACAGGATGACAGGATCACCTCCAATTCAGACAATGTCTCCGTCCCTCATCCCGTCTCATCCCGTCATCCTGTCCTGCGCCACCACTAAACAACACCCCATCTCCTGCCTCGCTGCTGAGTTCAGACAGGATGACAGGATCACTTCCAATTCAGACAATGTCTCCGTCCCTCATCCCGTCTCCATCCCGTCATCCTGTCTGCCGCCACCCCCGGCAGCACACATACCTGCCTCGCCGCTGAGTTCAGACAGGATGACAGGATCTACTTCCAATTCAGACAATGTCTCCGTCCCCATATCCCGTCATCCTGTCCGCCGTCACCCAAACAGCACCCCATCTCCTGCTCGCCATGAGTTCAGACAGGATGACAGGATCTTCCAATTCAGACAATGTCTCCGTCCCTCATCCCGTCTCATCCCGTCATCCTGTCCACCGTCACCGCCCAAACAGCACCCCATCTCCTGCCTCGCCAGTGAGTTCAGACAGGATGACAGGATCACTTCCAATTCAGACAATGTCTCCGTCCTCATCCCGTCTCCATCCCGTCATCCTGTCTGCCGCCACCCCCCAAACAGCACCCCATCTCCTGCCTCGCCGCTGAGTTCAGACAGGATGACAGGATCACCTCCAATTCAGACAATGTCTCCGTCCCTCATCCCGTCTCCATCCCGTCATCCTGTCCGCCGCCACCACCCAAACAGCACCCCATCTCCTGCCTCGCCAGTGAGTTCAGACAGGATGACAGGATCACTTCCAATTCAGACAATGTCTCCGTCCCTCATCCCGTCTCCATCCCGTCATCCTGTCCGCCGTCACCCCCCAAACAGCACCCCATCTCCTGCCTCGCCGCTGAGTTCAGACAGGATGACAGGATCACTTCCAATTCAGACAATGTCTCCGTCCCTCATCCCGTCTCCATCCCGTCATCTTGTCCTCACCCCTTTGTCCTCCCATCCCCTTCAGTCTTCCTGGAAGCCAGACGCCGCGCGGTCGCCAGTGTGTCGATGTCGTCGACGGTTTTGTCGTCCCGGATGCGCACAATGCGCGGGAAACGCATCGCCAGTCCGCTGCTGTGCCGCGGGCTCGGCTGCAAGGAATCGAAGGCGATCTCCAGCACCACGTCCGGAGCCACTTCGTGATACCGGCCAACCTGACGGACCACCCGCCCCAGAAAGTGCCCCGTCAGCCTCGCAATCTCATCCTGTGTAAGTCCCGTGTACGCCTTCCCAATTGTCTTGAGCCCGCCTCCGACCTCATCCCGCACGGCGAATGTATAGTCGCTCAGCACCGCATGCCGTTTTCCGTGCCCAAACTCGGCACCCACCACCACACAGTCCAGCGTTGCCCCCGGGCGCTTCAGCTTGAGCCAGGAAATGCCCCGCCGTCCCGGCGTGTAGGCGGACTCCGGATCCTTGATCACCAACCCTTCATTGCCGCGACCGCGCGCCGCCGCGAACTGCGCCTCGATCTCCTCCCGTTTCACCGCCACCGCCCGCCGGGCCCGGATCATGCCCGGGGGCAGGCTGAGAGCATCCAGCACCTCCCGACGTCGACACAGCGGCTGGCGCACAACGTCCTCCCCTCCGGCCCACAACACGTCGAAGGCGATGAAACAAATCGGAACCTCCCGCTCCAGGAACAGGTCTCCCTCCCGACGCCCCAGCCGACGCTGCAATTCCTGGAACGGCAACACCCGTCCCCCGTCCATGGCCACCACTTCGCCGTCCAGGATCCAGTCCCCAGGCATTCCTGCCGCCGCACGGGCCAACTCAGCGAACTGAGTCGTCACCTCCTTCAGGTCGCGGCTGTACATCATCACTCGCGATCCCACCTTGTGCACTTGGCAGCGAATCCCATCGTACTTGTCTTCCATCCAGGCCACCGTCCCTGCGCCACACTCCCCGGGCTTACCGCCGGACCACTCTCGCACCCGGTCCAGGATGGCCCCGGCGTCAGACTCCGGGCTGGCGAGCATGACGCGGACCGGCCGGAAGGGCTCGATGCCCGCCGAAGCGAGCTGGTTGCGCCGGGCCAGCAGCGCTGTCGCGCCCAGGTCGCCCGTACACGCATGGACTTCGCGGATCGCGTCCACCGTCACCCCGAACGCCCGAGCCACGGCCTCCTCCACCAGGCCCTCCTTCAAGCCGATGCGGAGGTTCCCCGTGACGACCTTGACCAGGAACCGGGCCTCCACCGGAGAACAACGCCGCAGCGCGGAGGCGAGAAGCGGACACTTCTCCGTCGGCCCGCACGCCGATTCGAGCGATTCAAACAACTCCTGCACCTCGTCCAGCGCGAGCCCCTGGACGTCCTGCCGTTTGGGACGCCCGGCATGAATGGTGATGAGTTCCTCCACAGTGGCGCCGGTATCGCTGTGTTTCAGGTACACGTGCCGGAACTCCACCGGGGAAAGCCCCGTGATCTCGCATACGGCATCCCGGATCACGGCCCAGCCCAGCTGAAGGGAACGGTTGGCCGGTGACGGAAACACCAGCCCGGTGAACCAGGTCACGACCGACGCCAGACGCTCCAAGTCGATCGACGCCAGATAGGCGGCAAGGAGCGCCTGTTTCTCCAGCTTGGACACCACTGCACCCACCTGGGCGCAGGTTTGGGCAAACGCCAGGAATGACCCCGGAGCGACTTCCGCCGACGTTGCCTCCGTGGGATTCAACCGGCCCAACGTCCCGGCCTCCGGTGCTGGCACTGGCACCGGCATCGGACCACACGCCCGTGGCGGCGGCACCCCCCGGGTCGGTGACCAGCCGGCCACCGCCAGTTCCAACTGCTCCTCCACACCCAGTGCCCGGGCATCAACCCCCAGTCGCCGCAGGTGCCCGGCGAAGTCCGAAGCAAATCCATGCAGCGTGTACACCCGGCGTGGCGCCACCCGGCGGACGAACTCCACCAGGTCCGGGAAGTCCGCGTGATCGCTCAGCGGAAACGCGGCATCCGCCTGATATTGATAATGGCAGCCCGGCATTACGGCCCAACCGGTCAGCACCGCGACTCGGACACGTCCCAACTGCCGGCGAAGAGTCGCCGAGGTGGACCCTGGAGGGGCGAGGACCACATGCCCCGCGGCGGTCTCCGGCCGGAACAGGGAATACTCCGGGAACTCCATTCCGAAGGAGGCATAAATCCGCGTCAGCTCGGCAACCGCTTCACTCAACTGGATGCGCAGCCCCGCCCCCGCCAGGCCCCGGAGTATTTCCTGGGACTTGCCGAGCGAGTATCCCAGCAACACCGGAATCTCCTCCTGGTCCAGCGCTTCGTGGCAGAACCGCACGATTCCCTGGATAACCTCCTCCGTCGGCGGGAAGACATATTCCGGCCGGCCGTAGGTGGTCTCCATGACCAGCACATCCGCCGCCCGGGGCTCGCAGGGCTCGGAGCTGAGGCCACGGCGCAATTTGAAGTCGCCGGTGTAGAGCAGCGATCCCGACTCGTCCTCGATCAGCGACATCGCCGACCCGAAGATATGTCCGGCCGGCAGCAACGTCAGGCGGCGCGCGCCGATGCCGAGGGCTTCCCCGTCATGGGGTCGCCCGAAGTCCAGCACCCGTTCCTCCCGGTCTCCGGAGACCCGGGCCCGCATGAGGCGCTGGGTGGGCGCGGAGAACAGGACCCGAGCATGGGCCGCCGTGTGGTCGCTGTGGGCATGGGACACGAACACCGTCTCAGCGGGGCCGATGGGATCGTGGGCATCCAGCCAGAGACGGGCGCCGGGCAGATGGACTGCGCCGCGAATGTATTCGAAAGCCGGACCCGGCATGCCAAAGGATATGATGAAATCCCTGGAAACAAAAAACGCCGGCCCGCTGTCCGGGCCGGCGTGTGTATTGAACTGAACTGCTTACTGAAAGCGGTAAATGATGCCGGCGAGGAGTTGGTAGTCGTTCTTCTCGCGGTACACGAGCGGAACGGTTCCCGCCCAGGCCGCGGGCTCGCTGCGGTAAAAGTCCTTGAACACCACCTGGAGCGCGAGGCCCTTGGCAATGTCCGTTTCGATGCCCAGCGTGCCGTTGATGACGTAGTTGCCGAAGTCGGCGATCTCCGGGAGGTATTCGAACGACTGGAAGAGGCGGGTCTTCGTCCCGAACTTCCACTCGAAGTTCTCGGCAAAGCGCAGGGTGGCGTAGTCATCCGCCGGGCTGCCGGTCAATTGTTCCCAGACATAGCCAGGTCCCGCTTCCGCGGTGAGGAACATCTTTTCCTCCTTGATGATGTAATAGCCGAGGTTGGCCGTCACCGGGATGCGGTATTCCACGCCCGCGATCTCGTCGTGCCGGCCTTCCAGGCGGCCCGCGGCGTAAAGCCGTTCGGTGATCGCGTAGTTGTACTGGAGGAATCCGCCGAAGTTGTTGACGTTGGTGTTCTCCGTCTCGATCAACTGGCCGTTCTGGACCTCCTGGGTGGTCGACTTGCCGTAGTTGCCGTAGGCGTTGGCCTCGAAGGTGTGGCGGCCCCAGGTCTTCTTGGTGTCAAACAGACCACCGACGGTGAAATTGTCGGAATTGCCGCCCGCGAGACCGAGATTCAGTCCCAGGGAGGTTTCCCAGCCCTTCGGCTTTTCGGTGATGGCATCCGCAGCGCCAGCAGCAGCGGCGGATGCGGATGCGGTGGCGTCGGCCGCCAGCAAAGCCGGCGACATCACGGCGGCAGTAGAAGCCGCAAAAAGAATACGCGAAACGATTGGGTGCATAAGAGACGCGCGTTGGTACTTCGAGTTGGTGGTTTCCGCAACCGAAGAACCGCCATGCCCGCCGGAGCAGAATCAACATTCCGCCAGGTGCCTCCGGCTCCCCGGGTCCGCTACCACTCCGTTCAGTGTCCGGGACGGTTGCTCCACCAATCTTTCGCACCGAGCAGGAAATGCCCCGCCTGCATGTAGCCCCCGCCCAGCACATTCTTCAGCGGAAATCCAGCCGGAAGGTTGCCGCGAAGTCGCACATCCAGGACGAAACGTCCCCAGGCAAAATCAGGATCCGCCATGAACCGTGACTGAAACGGCTGGTCGGCCCAATGTGGGGAGATGTAAACCGCCTCGACCGGTCGGCGTGCCTCCACAAAGGTGAAATAATCCTCCCTTCGGTTGGCAACATTGTCGGCCGGGGTGTCCTGGACGCGCAGGGTGGCCCAGACACATTCGCGCGGACCGTACCATGCCATTGCCCAGGGGATGTCGCTCATGAACAGCGTGCCCTGCGGAGTGTAGTCGGCAAACTCCCGGATCAGGCGCGGCCGATAGGGCGGATCCTGCAGCGTGAATTCGCGCGGCGGCAACAGGGTCAGCACGAACGGCAGCGAAAACACCCCCACGACCGCACCAATGACCAGTGTCCGCACCGCCGGCGCAGGCCATTCCACGTGGTCCAGCAGGGTCAGGAGGAATCCGGTCGCAAACACGAACAGGACCGGGGCCAAAACCACGATCAAATTTTCGCCCGAAATGGAACCCACGACGGTGGTGATCCAGGTGCGCGTTACTGCCTGGGTCAGGGCCAGGACCACCAGGGCGCCGAGCAGGAAGTACCTCAGGCGGTTCAACGACGGGCTGCCAAAGGGAACCAGAAGGCCCACGAAGAAGAAGGCGGTGATCCAGTTCCCGCCAATCAGCAGGACATCGTCCCGTACGAGATCACGTGTGTTGGTCACCAACTTTCGAAACACCTCCACCGCCTGCCCCCGTTCGAACTTCGGATGCTGGGAACGTTCCAACCGGTCATACGGGAACGACTCGGTGCCGGACAGCAGGGTATAACTCGCGGTGCCCAGAGGTGTGCCACTGAGCCGCCAATTCCGCGCCACCCAGGGCGAACCCAGAACCAGGGTCGCCGCCAGCGCCAGGAGACCCAGACGGAACCGCCAGGCCCCTCCGCGCCAGATCAGATACACCCCCACGGGCACAATGAGCCAGCCGAAGGCGTAGCGGGTTAGAAACATCAGGCCCACCAAGCCTCCGGCGGCGGCAGCCAACGCGGCCATCCGACGCCCTCGCGGCGCTTCAGACACGGATTCCTGTTCATACGACAACAGGAGATGCACGAGCGCCACGGTCGACGCCATTAGAAGCATCGTGGGCAGGCCGGAATTGGCGAAGTTCCAGAAGGGCTCGGTCCCGAAAATCAGCGCCGCCGCCACCCAGCCGGCCGTGGCATCGAACAGACGGGCACCCAGCCATCCGGCGAGAAAAATCACCACACCAAACAAGGCCAGGTTCAGCCCACTGATCGCCACTTCCTCCACCGGACGGCGTCGAAATTCGTCGGCCGGCAGGCGGGTCCACCAGGACGCCGGCATCACTCGGAATACCACACTGAGCAGGATCGGATACACCGGCGGGTTCTCCAGGTCCGGATGCGCCCGGGCGATCACTTGTCGGGGATCCTCACCCTTCTGGGCGGCCCTCTCCTGCAGAAGGTGAAGGCTGAGCGGCCGGATGACACCCGTGGTGTAGCCCCGTCCCGCCGCGATGCCGCGGCCCAACTGCGCGGCATCCATGGCCTCCGGGGAGCGAAAATTCCGCGCTTCATTGATCTGATACAGCGAGGCGGACAAGACGAGCAGGATCAGGCCCAGCAGGCGCCGGAGCCAGATCTTGCCCCCTCCTTCTTCGAGGGAGTGAATGATCGTCTGAATGCCACGCGGTGGCTCGGAAGGCTTCATGTTCGCGAGCGGAAACTATGGGCACGCGTCGCGGTGGATGGGAAGCGCCGGTTTCGGCGCAGCGACAAATCACAGGCCTTACCGACGCACTCCGAGGTCCCAAGTCCTTGCCCCAGCAACGTCCCCTCGGTCACGGTGACTCGAATGGGAGGACACGTTTGGACCCGCTCTCCACCCGACTGCCGCCGGTCAGCCAGCCCCCACCCAAACCCAAAACGACTGGGAAAAATAAGGAGCCGCAACGGTCCGGTCACCCAACGTCAACCGGGCTGTAGCACCGCTCCGGACGGCGACGCCGGCTCGCTCCGCCGGAACGGCTGTCGACGCTGGTAGGTCAGACTGCGCCACAGCCACTCCATCGGGCCAAAGTAGAAATGCCGTAGCCAGATCGGGCTGACCACCAGCTGGAACGTCCAGATGGCAAACACCAAGTAATACAACTGGTATCGCTCCCATCGCCCGAACTGCGCCAGAAACACAAATACCGCGGTGGTGATCAGGGTCTGCGAAATGTAGTTCGTCAGGGCCATACGTCCCGCGGCCGCGATGCGCATCTGGAGCCCGGGCACCCAACCGTTCCGGCAGGCCAGCATGATGACGCCGATGTGACCGGTCATCATTCCAATCCGGCCGACGTCATAGGTCAGCGCCACCTGATAATAGGTCACCAACGAAAACCCCGACCGCAGGTAGGTCATGGTTTCATACCAATTCACCGGCAGGCCCAACCCATAGCCGAACAGGATCATCAGGGCATACGTCCGGTTGGGGAGCTGCGCCTGAAGCACACCCCATTTAAAGAACGCCATCCCGAGCAGCATCATGCCCAGCACGTCAAAATAATCGTACCGATAGTGAAACACGGTGTGCATGAAGAACGTATTCTGCGCCTTGGTGGCCATGGCGGAGAAGTAACCCGATTGAATTCCCTTCACGATGCCGTCCCGGGTCTTCTGGTCCGGCTTCATTTCCCTCTGCTTCCCCTCCCAGAATTCCTTTGCCTCCTGCTGTTCGTCGGTCAGCGAGCCCCCGGCATCCGCGACCTTCTGCGCCTCCACCACCAGCGGATACTGGTGAAGCACATGGCGGTTCTCAAATACGCCGATGACCGCTCCGGCGAGCAATAAAGCCGCACCAACTGCAAACAGCCGAGGGGCCGAGAGGTTCCGCAACGGAAACAGGAACATTCCCATCAGCCCGTAACAGTACAGGATCTCCCCCGGCCAGAGCAGAATGTAGGCGTGGACGAATCCGAACAGGAACAGCCAGATGGTCCGGCGATACCAGGCGTCCGCCACCGACAATCCGCCGTCCTTTTCCGCCCGGGCGGTAAACAGCAGCACCCCGGCCCCGAACAGCATCGAGAACATCGCCCGCATCGTGCCCTCGAAAAACAGGCTGGTGACGATCCACGCCCGCAGGTTCCAACCGGAGTCCCCGCCCGCGCCCGACGGATCCCAATACGCCGGATCCGGCAGGCCCATGCCCACAATGTTCATCAGCAGGATGCCCAGCACTGCCACGCCGCGAATGACGTCGAGCGAACGGAGGCGCGCCGCCTCGGACACGGGGCCGATCACAGGAACCGAAACAGGGTGGGAACTCATGTCAGGGAATGACGGATACTTTCAGGATGGGCCCGCCATTCAATGGAAAGAACAGCTCCCACAAAAATAGAAGAGGCGCCCCTCCGCCGTTGGGAGCAGGGGCGCCTGAAGGATGGATCCATGGAACGGCAGTCTGGCCGCGGATCGTCAAGACTGCCGACGCCGGCGTCGAAGGGCTACCGCACCGGCCAGGAGACTCACCATTGCGGTCGCCCCCACCGGATTGGCCTCGGGCACCAAGGTGCCAGGTGTCCCAGGGGGGCGGGTGGAGATGTTGAAGGCCGCGATGGAATCCAGCTCCGGATCCCCATCGGACGCCGCAATGGATATCGAGCTGGCCCGGATGCCGTAGTACCGGTAGGCGGACCCAAACACGTACTCCCGCGTGTAGGCGTTCAATACTCCAAACTCGGTGGAACCTCCCCGATAGACGACCGAAGGGGCCGTGCCGCCGAACGTGTAGGTGGGCAATCCCGCTCCGCCGCCATTGATATTAAACGCCGTCACATCCGACAGCAGCAGGAAGTTGTCGCCATCGTTGCTGCCCCAGACGCTGTACTCCATGACATCCTGGGCCACGAATGGAGTGGTAATCGGGCCACCGCCATAATGGTCCTGATGCGTGTAGAGTCGAAGGCTGTCGTATGCTCCCCCCATGTCCCAGATCATCATGGCGAAGCCCGCATCGCCCCGATTGGCCACTCCATCCAGGAGGTCCGGAGAACCGCCGATATCATAGATGTAGGTCCGGGCCCCGTTATGAACCGATCCATCCGGACTCAACCCGCTTCCACCAATACCAGCGACCGACGGATGAACCCCACCAATCAGATGGGTTCCAAAGGTCAGACCGGACGAGGCGTCCGACGGGGAGACGCCGGGATCGTAAATGGTTGCGGCCGTCCGTAGGGAGAGCGCTCCGACGATGGCCAAGGCAATGGACAAGGATTTCGTATTCATGGGTGTGTTTCACATGCTGCCCAATCGTCACCCGACCCAAGGACGGGCATCGGTTGAGGCAGCCATTAGAGGGACAGAGCCTCGATAAAAGCATTCTTCATGCCCGCAAGGCCGCCCAAGCACATCCAACCCGTATGCAACAGACTTCAGGAAAGTGACTTAAATGCTGTTCGGTTGACCGCGGGTGACGTTGAGGTCCGGAGGCGGGTGTCAGGTTCCTTGGCAGTCCCGAAGGGATCCCTGGCATTCCCAACTCCCCTAGTCATTCCCAGAAAGGCGGTTCCGAAATCCACGCCCACTGTAAAATTTTCCAACACCTCATCGCACTCGGGAACGCATCCGGACACCGGCGCCCAACTGGAGCCATGGAGGCCACTTCGAAGTCTCCCCCCTCAATCCAACGGCCGATGGCTAAGAATCCGACATCGGAATGAAGGCGGCCCGCCAATCCGTCCTGCCTATCAATCTCCCGCCGCTTCCTTCAACGTTTCCGGGCCGAAACCAGGTTCCAGCGCCTTGACGCACTCACTCGGGTTCCGTTCCATGCGGCCTCTTCGAATCTGAAACTGAAATAGAAATCACAATGACCAAGATCTCCGAAATCGTTGCCCGCGAAATCCTCGACTCCCGGGGCAACCCAACCGTCGAGGTAGATGTCACCCTCGAGTGTGGTGCGGTTGGCCGCGCCGCCGTGCCGTCCGGTGCCAGCACCGGCGAACATGAGGCCATCGAATTGCGCGACGGCGACAAGAAGCGCTATCTGGGCAAAGGCGTCAGCAAGGCGGTCAAAAACGTCGACAGCAAGATTGCCCCCGCCCTGATCGGCACCGACTCGCTCGACCAACTGACCGTCGACCACACGATGCTCGACCTCGACGGCACCGAGACCAAGTCGAAGCTGGGCGCCAATGCCATCCTCGCGGTCTCGCTGGCCAACGCCAAGGCCGCCTCCGCCGCACTGGGCCAGCCGCTCTTCAAGTACCTCGGCGGACCCAACGCCAAGGTTCTCCCCGTTCCCATGGCCAACGTGATCAACGGCGGCGCCCATTCCGATGCCCCGATTGATTTCCAGGAGTTCATGATCATGCCGCACGGCTTCGAGTCGTTCAGCACCGGACTCCAGGCCATCACCGAAATCTTCCACGCGCTCAAGTCGGTCCTGAAGAAAAAGGGCCTGAGCACCGCGGTCGGCGACGAGGGCGGCTTCGCCCCGAAACTCGAAAGCGCCGAGGCCGCGCTCGACGCCATCGCCCAGGCGGTCAAGGACGCCGGATACAAACTCGGCAAGGAGATCTTCCTGGCTCTCGACGTCGCCAGCTCCGAGTTCTACACCGGCAACGAGACCTACGTGTTCAAAAAGAGCACCGGCCAGAAGCTCAGCGGCGACGAATTGGTCGAGTTCTACGTCAAGCTCTGCAAGGACTACCCGATCGTCTCCATCGAGGACGGCTGCGCCGAAGGCGACTGGAAGACTTGGAAGAAGCTGACTGAGAAGCTCGGCGGGACCACACAGCTGGTCGGCGACGACCTGTTCGTCACCAACGTGAAGTTCCTCCAGAAGGGCATCGAAACCGGCACCGCCAACTCGATTCTGGTGAAAGTGAACCAGATCGGCTCGCTCACCGAGACGCTCGACGCCGTGCGCCTGGCGCAGACCAACGCCTACACCGCCGTGCTGTCGCACCGCTCGGGCGAGACCGAGGACGCCACCATTGCCGACATCGCCGTGGCGACGAACTGCGGCCAGATCAAGACCGGTTCGCTCAGCCGCACCGACCGCACCGCCAAGTACAACCAGCTCCTGCGCATTGAACAGCTGCTCGCGGGACCCGAAGCACAGCCGCCAGGAACCTGGCGGCTGTTTGTATATCCGGGGAGGAGGACCGGACCGCGCCGTTCACGGCGCTTCACGCCCACCCACGCCCCGCACCGCCCCGGAGGACTCCACCCGCCCCAACCGCGGCCACCCCGATGCGGACTTCAGTCTCCAATCTGCCCCCAGGGTTCCAATGGACCCAGCGCTTTTCCCTTCGATACTGGCGCGCCCATGATTTCTCCCCATCAGATCCGGAGCCGGCTCCTGCAACGGGTGGAACAACGCCTCCGCTCTGAAAACCTGCCCCGGCTTGAAATGTCCCTGATGGTGGGACTCAGCGGTCTCAGCGCCCTGCTCTTCTCGTTCCTCATGCTGCGCTGCGGTGCCGACTCGATGGCCCTGCGCTACCCGGCCGCCACCCTCCTCGCCTATGGAGTGTTTCTCTGCCTCCTCCGGCTCTGGCTGTTCTTTCACACTCATCGCGGTGAACGCGACCACGGCATGGACTTTTCCGATGGTCTTGATGCCGCCGACATCGGGTTGGATCTGGGTCGCACCGCCTCCCGCGCCGTGGATTCCGCCGGAGACGCCGTCGACGCCTCGGGAACCGTCCTCGACGGTTTCGACGCTGACGCGCTGGGGTTCCTGCTCCTCGCCCTGGTCGCGGCCCTCGCGGGCGGCCTGGCCTGCGCCTATGTGATCTGGTCGGCCCCGGCGCTGCTCGCTGAATTGGTGGTGGACGGCCTTCTCATCGTCGGACTGCAACGTCGATGGCGTCACTGCCAGCCCGCAGATTGGTGGAGCGGAGCCGTCCGTCGCACGTGGATCGCAGCGCTGACCGTGGCCCTCTTTTTTGGCATCGCCGGATTCGCCCTCCAACGCGTGTCACCCGGGGCGCACTCCCTGGGACCGGCCCTGCACCAGCTGCGGATTTAAGCTGCGTTCCCTTTCCGAAACCCACCTTCCTCTCCGCGTCTCGGTGTCTCTGTGGTTTGTCCTTCTTCCTTCCTCGCCCACCCGCATCCCCATTCCTGTCCTCTGGCGTTACAAATTCCATCTCCCACTCTCACAATGTCCCTGGCGTTCACCCCACAAAACGTTTCCGAAAGTTCGAGGGATTCCATCGGAGTGTCGTGTATCGGGATGAACATTATGACTGAACTGCAAAAAATGACGTGGCTGCCGACGGTGGTCCTGGCGTTGACCCTCGGTACCGAACTGTTACGGGCCCAATCTCCCCCGGCAGTCCCCGCTCTGCCATCGAGGCCCGGTTTTCCAAGCGCTCCCGGTATTCCAGGCAATCCCGGCGGAGTCGTCGAACCGACCTTTGACATCGATTTTCCCGGCGGGACGGTAGTGGAGTTTGTCGCCGCCGTGGGCGCGGCCCGGGGCCGTTCCGCCAACATTCTGATCGACGAAAACGACCGCTCGATCCGGATCCCCAAGTTTGCCATGCGACAGGTCACCCTCGGTTCCCTGATGCAGGCGATCAATCGGCTGGGACGGATGCGGGAACAGGGTTTCGAGTTTGACTCGGGCAATTACGCGGTCCCCGGAGAAGCCGTCTGGAGTCTGGCGGTGGTTCGCCCCAGAAGCGCCGCGGAGGAACAGGTGAAGTTCTTCAATCTGGAACCCTTTCTGTCCAAGAACTCGGTGGAGGACATCACCACGGCGCTGAATGCCGGATACCAGCTGAAGACCGGCAGCAATGAACGCCTCAACCTCAAGTTCCACAAGGAGACACAACTCCTCATGGTGCGGGGCGGTCCTGAGGTCCTGGCCATGGTGGCGGACGTCCTCACGCAATTGAAGGCGTCGCAGCCCCCGGCCAAGCCTTTGGCCAAGCCGTCGGGACAATGAGGCGCCGTGTCATCCGCGTCGTCCGTTCCGTGGCCCCGTGTTGCCGTGATCGTGTCTCCTCCGGTAGCGTGTTCCCAGGTGATAAGCCCGGACACGGAGCCCCTGTCGGCACGCATCGCCCGGCTGCAGCGGGGCGACGAAATCGCCTGGACCGAGTTTCATCGGGAGTATGCACCCCGCCTGTACCGATACCTGTTGGTTGTGACGGGCGGACGCGAGGAGGCAGCAGCGGAGGCGCTGCAGCAAACGTGGCTCCGTTGCGTTCGTCACCTGCGTCCGTTTCCCTCGGAGGCCGCGCTGTGGAGTTGGCTGACCGTTCTGGCGCGGAGTTCCCTGATCGACGAGGAACGCAAACAGGGGCGCTTCCGCCGGTTCCTCGAACGGTGGTCCTTCTGGTCACCGTCTCCCTCCGAAACCACGGTGCCGGATCCCTGTCCGGAAGCCGAATCGCACCTGCTGGCGCTGCTCCAGGAGGAGCTCACCGGCATGAGTCCCGAGGAGCGGGACCTGATGGAGGGCAAATACCTCCGGCGCCAGTCCACCCGGGATCTCGCGGCGGAACGCGGGACCACCGAGAAGGCGCTCGAATCCCGCCTCGCCCGTCTCCGGGAAAAACTTCGGATCAGCGTCTCCGCGCGATTGAAACAGGAATACCGAGATGAACACTGACCCACTCCTGGACGTGTTGCAGCCGGAGGATCCGGACTTCACCGCATCGCTGGCCGGCACGCTGCGGGCGGTTCGCAGCCGCCGTCGACGGCGCGCCGCCGCCCGTTCGGCCGCCGTTGTGGCGGGAGCGCTCCTGATTGCGCTGGGATTGTTTTGGCGCCCCCACCCGCACCAGTTGGCGCGAACCACGACGCCCACAACACCCACGACGCCCGAAGTGGCGAACCAGGCGCTGCTGGCCCAGGAGATTGTGCCGACGACGGCGGCCCCGGCCAACCTCTGGGT
>JBGAPN010000083.1:0-14959 GCA_044221235.1 Limisphaerales bacterium | reverse complement strand
GCGCGACCGCCCAGCCCAAGCCCGAGCGGGTGTGCACCGTGAGGCTCTGGGTTCCGGGCAGGGAGCCAGCATGCCAGGCATTGCCCTCGCGGTTGACGGCCAGGCCACAGGCGTAGTTGGGATTCGCCGGGGAGCCCGTCGTCATGCGTTTCAGACTGTCCGAGCTCAGAATGGCCGGCGCTCCTTCGTTGTCGGAGGGTGAGAAGAGGCAGGCCAGAACCGTGGCCATGTCACTCCTTCACAAGGGAAGTCGCCTCCTCCGGCAACGCAGACAACGGTGGGTCGGCCCGGACCGACCGTGGATTCCAAGCGCTGACTGCCCAGACTCCAGCAACCGTGGCCGTCCTGGTCAGGAAAGATCGTCGCGACATCTGGATTCCCGTGGCCCGAAGACGGGCGTCCGTCGGCGCTTCACGCACACCGCTGCCCATTCCGTATGGGGTTCGGCGTACGCTAACGAAGGAGCGCCACTCTCATCACGCTCCGCGTCTCCTGCCCGCCGCCCCGGTCTGCCTTTGCTGACGAGAAACAAAAGCCAGGGCTGCGCCGCCTAACACGATCAATGAAACCGTCGCTGGCTCCGGAACGGAGACGGTGACAGAGAACTTCTGCGTTGCCAGTTCCTTGAAGTCGCCATCCGTCGCCCCCCCCAGGAACGTAAACGAGCCGTTATAGCCTCCGACCATTGCGTCGGGGCTGATGTTGACGGTAAATAGCTCACCCGCGGCAGAACCGCCTCCTGGCAAGGAAAGCGGAAAATTGGACAGCAATGGTGTATCATCAACAGTCAGACCATCCCCAAACAGTGTGAAGTTGTCGCCATTGAGGAAGACCTCGTCCGCACCGAGGTTGGACAGGGTTGCTCCAAAACTGAGCGTGTCGCCGGGGCGTCCATCGAGTGAGCTTGGATTGATTGTAAACGTAAGCTGGGCATAAGCGGGCGTCGCTGATGCCAGCAGCAGGCCCAACAGGGCCAAAGCGGCTAAAACCCGAAGTCTGACGCCTTCGCGCAGACGCATACGGAGATTGTTGGGGCGCATAATCTCGAATGCACATTCGTTGAGGTCCCTGGAGTCAAGGCCCGCTCTATGTGGCCCGTTGAGATGACGCTTTTCAGTCTCCACGCCCGATGTATTTGTGTTCATGAGAGATTCCCTTTTCCTATTTTGCTTCCGAGCCCGCGGCTGTGTTGCTCCTGATTATTTAGACACCCCTTTGCCCTGAGTATTCTCCTATGGCAGTTTGAGGCGGAAGCTGCCGCCGAAGGTGCCACCCTTGTACTTGCCCGAGAGGCGTAGGGCCGTCGCCTTGCCCGCCACCCCCATATTTGCCGGGAAGCGCAGGGTGACGGTGAACGACTTGCCAGGCGCAAGATAGGTAAGGTGCCGCGGCAGCGGCGCCAGCGCCCGAATGTTCCCCAGGGTCGCCGAGGAGAAAACGACGTTGGTACCTGCCTGCAGAGCACGGTTGGTTACCCTCAATTCCACCGTGATTGCCCCATTCACCTCCCTCGTCATCTTCACAAGCCTGATGGTCGGCGTCGGTTTCCGAGGAAGCGGTGCTCCCGTCGTAACATCACGCGGTGGCTCCTCCGTCCAGTCTTTGGTCGGCAGTGTGGGCCACTGGTTTTGCCCCGTAAACACGTCCGCGAGCGGCACACCCAGCGGGAATGTCGCGCCGCTTACTGCATCGCCGAAGAGCTGGCCCTGCGTTCCGCCGGACACGTAGCTGTTCTCGTTCGACGAACTCGTGCCTAGCCAGTAACTATCGACAATGTTGTGGACGTCCGGTTCGTCATAATAGAGGTACTGTTGAGGATAATCCGATGGTGGTCCATTCGTGTTGTCCGTCGAGATGCGCCAGTTGGAGGCACTCACCAGTGCCTGCCAAAAGGCAATCGCCTTAATCTGTTGGCTCGCCTGCACCAGACCCGTGTTGTCCGGATTGCCTCCCTGAGTCACGGGCCAATTCCAGGCCGTCGACTCGATGCACTGACCAACTGCCGCCAGCATGCCAAAATCGCCGGTCGTGTACTGGTAAACGTCGTTACTGTCCTTAGTTGAGCCACCCGTAATTGCCAACTGGAGTTTGCCGTTAGTGGTGTGCTCCTGGGATACGGTGTCAGTAAGCGTGCTCTGGATATCCCCCACCGTCCCCTGGAACGACTCGCCCCCGCCCGGCAGGAACGCCAGCGCAGTACCAAAGATCGTTGCCAGGATTCCCCCGATCGAGGATTCCGCGTTCATGTCCAACTCACTAAAGCCCAGCACCGCCCAGGCACCGTTGGAAACCAATTCGGCGATGTTGAGGCCGACATTGTTGGAATCCTCCGGAATCGACAGGTAGGACTGGACCGAATTGAGCGTCGCGTTGTCCGCGATTGCCATATCGCGGATAAGGTTGTCCACCAGTGTTCCGTACCAGTTCAGAACCTTCTCGCAGTAGCGCAGCTCCCAATAGAGCTGCCAGCACAGCGCCGTCCATGCAAACGGGTCCTTGACCGTGGAGGGCTGGGCCAGACTGGGTGTGGTGGGGTTATCCGAGTAGGCGCCGGGTGCGCTGTTGTAGAGCGAGGTGTACCAAGTCTGGAAGTTCGCCTGGACTGCATCATTGTAATGCCAGCGGATGTTGCCGTAGAATAGGTTCCAGTACGCGGTCAGGTAGTTCATGCCCGCGACAAAGTCTGAATTGGCGTTCGCCGAGGTGAAGTCGGGCATCGGCGCCGAAGTCCAGGTGAAGAATCCGCCACTCTCCCTCTCATTGGTGTTCTGCTGGTAGCGCCAGGTCTGGATGCCGTACTGATCCCTCCCGATCAGGGTGGCGTAGGGACCACTCCGCGGATTGCCCGATCCATCATGAGTTGGACCGGTGTTAGGATTTGGAAAGGGAGCCGTTGGGTTGCTCGCGGGAAGCGTCCGGGCGAAGCGAACGGTGCTGAAGTACTCGACCTGATCCCAAGGGGTCCCGTTGGCGTCCGGACCGCTGCCATCATCGGTCCAGGAAGGATTGTTGCTGGCCATTTGAAGCCACTGGTTCGCGTATGGGCCAAATGAGAAATACTTCCAAGTCTGAACTCCTTGAGCATTGCGGCCAATGATCTCCTCCGAGCCATCGCCATCGATATCGCCTGTGATAAGGGTGGAGTAGTACTGCGACTGATTCCAGCCGTTGGCGTCACTGAAGGCGGAACATATGGGGAGGTTATCGAAGGCGTTGCTGCCGGAGTCCCACTTGAAGGCGGATATGCCTGCCCCGCCACGCACGACGAGCTCCTTCGCCCCGTCGCCGTCAATATCGGCGCACTGGATCGTGGAGTAGTATGCGGGCTGACCCCAGCCATCCGCATCCGACAGGATACTGCCGCTGGCGAGCTGGTTCCAAGTAGAACCATTCCACTTCCAGACCTCGACTCCCAGAGTGGAACGGCCCAGCAGTTCACACTGGCCATCCCCATCTATGTCGGCAAGACGGATCGTCTCATAGTACTGGGGCAAATCCCATAGAGTTATCCCTCCGAAATCAGCCCAGTGAGGTGTACCATTCTCAAGGAGGATCCAATCGTTGTTGGAGGTGTATTTATAGGTGTAGATGCCGGAGACTAATCGTACAACAAGCTCCTCTCGGCCGTCCCCATCAATGTCGCCGTACTGGAACGTCGTATAGTATTGGGGCTGGGTCCAGAGCTGGCGGTCAATCCAGTCCGGAAGGACAATGCCACCGGGGAGTGCGGTAAACTGCCTATAAGTTGGGCTGCTGTCATTATTGTCGTACGCGTAACCGATGATGCCGTTGAAGCCGCATGCGATGATCTCGTCCTTGCCGTCGCCGTTGACGTCGGCACACCGGATCGTTTGAAAGAGTCCCGGTGTCGACCAGCCGTTGGCGTCGCTGAAGGGCGGACCGTTGGGGGCGAGGGGTAGCCACTGTCCCGAGCTGGGATCGAAGCGCTGGACCAGAAGGCCACCGGCGCTGCGGATGATAAGCTCATCCTGTCCATCGCCATCGACATCGCCCACGCCGAGTGTTTCATAATACTCGGGCTGGTTGTACCTGGCGCTATCACCCCACTGGAGCACGGAAAGACGGGCAGGCAATGTGGGGGTGGCGCCCAGTCGTAATGCTCTGGATCGCTTCAGACGGGTGCGAGGACCGGCGGCATTCGCCGTCCGGTTGAACAGGGCAAAGGCTGCGAGGCTCAGTGCGCCCTGGCCCGCTTTACCCAGTAGGTCTCGTCGTGAGAGGCGGAAGCTGGAAAGATTCTCCAAAGGAGCCATATTGTTGGTCGCTTTCTCGGGGTTACAATTAGTTTGCAAAGTGTCCCAAAGGAACTTGGTTCTCGCCGGGAGAGGGAAATTGGTACGTTTTCGCTAAGCTGTTGACGTTAGAGGCCATTTCAAACGAGGCGGGATAGGGATTGTTGATCGTGGTTGTTTGGGCAACGGGCTCAGCGGCCAGCAGGGTCAAGCCGTGTTCGCCAGCATTGGCGTAGTTGGTCGTCTGGCCGGTGGGCGAATACTGACCGTAAGGCCCGAACTCAACCTGCACCAACGACGGAGTGTCCGTCACGTTGTCGGTCCACTGACCCTGAACCGACCAAGAAAGGGCACCCAATCTCATCAACCAGACTACCAAGAACACGGAGCGTATTTGCATACAGTTTCTATTGGTTGATTTGGCCTAAATTCACGAAGCCGCCGGCCTCATTTCTCGACGAAGGAATCATTTTCTGAAACTTCGACTGTGAAGCTCGGAGATTCCTTGCTCCTTTTGCTCACTCGCGAAGGAAGGTGCTCGGCGAGCGCATCGATGATGCCATGCAGATCGTCTTTCAGGACATATCCGATGGCCCCCGCGGCAGCCGCCGCCTGACGGAATCTCGAACTGTCGTGCTGGGAGACCATTACCACACTGCAAGTAGCGTGCCGTTCCCGCATGGCCCTCATCGCAGTAATGCCGTCCATCGGATTCATTTCGATGTCCATGATGACCAGGTCCGGTCCATGCGTGTCGTACAGGGACAGCGCCTCGATACCGCTTGCCGCTTCCAGGAATTTCCAACCCGGTTCTTCCAGCAGGGAGATGAGCAGAAGGCGAATGCGAGGATCGTCGTCGGCGATGAGGCATTTCATGGACGGGAATGATCGACCCCGCACCACGCCCGTAGAAGCGGCGGGAGCGGTTCGTCGTACTTCCTGAGTGTTTCTCGTGGAGATTCATCAACACTACGCGAGGAAAGGACGGGGCCTCTGTTTCTTTTCGCATGGGGTCTAGTCGCTTTCGCCTTTTGGCGTTTTATGGGGGGCCCGCTGATCAAAATATGGGTGCAGACTCAATTTCAGCATGACGATGGGCGAAGCCATCAGCAGTGCACCGAGTAAAAGGGAGAGCAGGAACACCTCAAGGGAGAGGAGGCCATCCGCCCGAGCCCCGAGATAGGCCCAAGCGGCAACCGGATAGAAAGTCAGGACCGCAGTACCGAGCCCGGGCGAGAATCGCCCCCGAGTCAGAATCAACGGAAGAAGGTGAAAAAATGTTCCATTGATAAGCATCAGTGCGGGCAGGCTAAGGGCGAAGACGGGACACCTCCAGCCTACCTCTGAGCAGGCGATTCCGAGGACGACGACTACCCCGTTGACGATCCCAAAGATCGGCCAACTCACCGGTAATTTCAGTACGGAGGTCGCCCAGGTTTTCCAGTCGAACATGTACTCCTCCACCACATGAAGAGCGTAGGAGAGCGTCGCAATCCAAAGAATGTAGGCGTGCATTAGGATGTGGGACGGGTTTGGGCAAGGCGCCGCGTCCCGCCGTGTCGGGACTCCAAAGGAACGGTGGCCTCAGGATTTTGGGTCTTTTCCTTGGTCAGAATCTCAACGCCGAAAATCGGAGCGATCGCGATCATGTGGTCGATGTCCTCTCGACCGAATTCGAGAGGTTGAGCGTTTCTATCGGGAAGGGTCTTGCCCGCCGCGGCAAAGAACTTCTCAATGCCCGCTGGAAAGGCGGTTTCCAACAGCATCGCCTCTCCAGTTCCCGTGTTCCGGAAATGGTGGGGAATCTCCCTGGGAGCGAAAATGGAGCCACCCTTTTCCAAGACGGTGACCGAGTCCCCAACGTAGAATGTCACTTCTCCCGCCAGAACGAGGAACGTCTCGTCCTCCCGGTGATGCAGATGCGGGGGCGGGCCGCCTCCAGGCGGCAACAGCGCTTCCATCACGGTGTACTGATGGTTGGTGTCGTTTCCCTCCAAGAGGATTGTCACGCGATCACCGGCGACTGAGATGGTTTTCATGAATTCGTGTTCCCGCTTGACGTAAGCCACCGTGCCGGAGCCCAACCGGCGTGGCTATCCGTGGAATCCTGTGATTCTTGCTACGTGACTCTTCGGAATCCGCCTGCGTGGGTTGTGGGAGGGTGCACTCCGTGGTTCCACGTACCGGAGCCGGCCGCAAAGGCGGTGATGCTGGCGAGTATGCACGGTCCAACTCCTCCATTTTCGATTTCTGGGGGAGATCGAACTTTGGCTCCCATTCTCCTTTTGCATCGGGTTTCCAGGCGGTATTCAGCTCCCCTGCAATCGCAGACCAACAATGGATCCAGGGAATGTAAGTGGAGCCCTGTTCGCACTCCTCGCGGGGATCGGTAGCGCGGTCGCCGCCGGTCCCGATGCGCCGATGGCGTCTCGCGTTTTTACGGCGTCGGAAATTGGCTATTCCGTGGATCATTGGACAGTGGAGCAGGGCTTGCCGGGGCGAATCATTACCTCGCTCGCACAGACCCCCGACGGAGCCTTATGGTGCGGGAGTTCGGACGGGCTCGCCCGCTTTGACGGAACTCACTTTGCGCGTATCGGCTCCGAGCAGGCCCCGGCCCTCCGCGGTGTTCAGATCCTTGAGTTGCGATGCGATTCAGGCGGCCGGCTATGGATAGGGGGAATTGACGGGAAATTGATCGTGCTCGAGAAGGGGCAGTTTAGGCGCCTGACCCGCCAGGACGGACTACCCGAAAACCAGGCTGGAAAGTTTGGCGAGGCTCTCGATGGAGTCTTCTGGGTCCAGGGTCGAACGGACAACCAATTCTACCGGTACCAGGACAGACGCTTTCAGGCATTTCATTATCCGGGCGCTCCCAGTTCGATGATTGACCGATTTGTTGCGGATACCAGTGGCGTTCGATGGGGAGTGCAGGAAAGGGAGCGATCCATGATCCGGTTTGAGGGATCGGAGACCAAGGCCCACCCTCTGTCAGAAAAAGAGGGCCAATCAGCGGTTCCTGCTGGACGTTTGTTTCGCCTCCGCGACAGGCGATGGGCGGTCAGCTCAACCGCCGGAATCTTTGCGCTCGAGGATTCCCGCTGGCATTTGCTCCATCCTTTCACTCCGACCCTGCCCGACTTCGGCGTTAATCCAGTGTTGGATGGCGTGGAAGATGGGTCCGGACACTTTTGGGTGAGTGTCTTTGACCTGGGATTGGTTGTGAGTGGTCCTGATCAGGCAACATCTCGGGTAATGCTCCCGGACTCGAGTGATAAGCCCTTCATTCGGGCGCTGATTGTGGGTGGCGAAGGCAACATTTGGGCGGCGGGCAACGACGGACTGTATCGGTTGCGTCGTTTTCCATTTCGCATGGAGCCTGCCAACCAGGAACTGCCGCAGAAGGCAGCAGTTGGTTTTGTCGAAGGCACCGACGGGAAGGTTTGGATCCTCCACCGGGATGGTTGGACACGAAACTCTGGGCAAGGTTGGGATTGGACGGGTAACCCTAGCCCACAAGCTTACCTCTGGGCTGGATGCCGTTCACGCGACAACTCCGTCATCCTCGCGTTTACGGAACACGGGAACAGTGATCGAGCGTTTGCGGAACGGGTTTATCCTGACGGCCGGGTTCAACGATTGGGAAGTTTGGAGGGCATAGTCCGCGTCGTTCTCGAGTCTAACAGCGGTGAGGTGTGCTTGGGTACAGAGGCTGGCCTGTGGCATTGGACCGACAAGGGATTCCACCGGGTCGAACTGCCGCAGCGTCCCGGACGCTTCACGGTCCGGGGCTTGGCAGAGGATCATCAAGGACGGTGGGTCGTTTCAGTCTTTGGCGACGGACTTTGGCGGCGCGAGGCTGACGGACATTGGCGACGTCTGACCGGACCAGACGATACCGCGAGCAGCGAGATCTGGGGCATCGAGATTGACTCGCAGGACACCATTTGGGCGGCCACTGACTCCGGATTGGCTCGATGGAAACTAGGCTTGTGGCAGTTTTTTGGCACGGGGCACGGCGTCCTGCCCAGACTGGAGCGCAGCGTGGTCTGCGATAACGAAGGCGGTCTATGGATTGCTTCCCAATTCGGAGTGGTACGAGTGGACCGGGAAGCCTTCGACACCGTCACGTCGCCAAAGCAAGCTGTCTTGGGGACTGACTGGTTTGATCGTAGCGATGGCCTGCCATCGGTGTCCTGTTCGGACGAACAGGGAGCTCTCCATCTCGCCGCCGATGGACGTATCTGGGTGGGTACCCTCAAGGGAGCTTCCGTGGTCGATCCCCATGCATGGCAAGCCTCCCGACGACTGGCCCGGGCTCCTTCCATTGCCGTCACGGAAGTCTTCGTAGATGACCAGTCCGCCCGTCTGTCCGTTTCCAGGACTGGATTGTCGCCAGCCGTGGAGACAGTCATTCCCTCCGGGGCAACTCGGGTGGAGTTTCGCTTCGAGGTGGTGGACTTGACTCCCAATCCGAGGACCCAGTTGCGCTACCGCCTCGAAGGGATCGACAACGAGTGGAGAGATGCCGGTGAGGAGCGGCGGGCAACTTACCATCGCCTCCCTCCCTCGAAATACTCGTTCCAAGTCATGGCCGCCAACAAGTACGGTCAATGGGCGAATCCGGGAGCAATCGTTCCCATCATCGTGGAGCCCCGGTTCTGGCAGACCACCTGGTTCCAGGCGGGAGCAGGTCTGGCGGCCCTTGGTGTCGTCTGGGTAACCCGGCTCGTCACCTTGCGTCAGGGCAAACAGGAACGATTGCGCCGGGAGGAGTTTTCCCGAGGGCTTATTCAGTCTCAGGAGACGGAACGGAAACGCATCGCCCGGGAGCTCCATGACAGCCTGGGACAAGACCTCATTCTGATTCGCAACGCCGCCAAACTCACGTTGCGCAAATTCAATCCGTCACCAAAGGTGGGCGAACACCTCAACCAGGTTGCGGAACTTGCGTCTCACGCCTTGGACAACGCCCGGGCCATCACAAGCAACCTGCGTCCTCCCGAACTGGACCGTCTCGGCCTGACTGCGGCCCTGGAAGCCATGGTGGAAAAGCACTCGCTTCATTCCGAGATCGAGTTGACGGCAACTCTTGAGAATCTGGATGGCCGATGGTCGTCCGACCAGGAGATCCACGTTTATCGGGTGATCCAGGAGAGTCTCAGCAATTCCTTGAAACACGCCCACCCCCGCCACATCCACTTGTCGGCCACGATGCAAGGCGCGGAAGTGAACATCGCGGTGCAAGATGATGGCCGCGGGTTTGAACTCGACCAACTTCCCACGCAACGGGCTGGAATTGGACTGACAGGGCTGAGTGAACGGGTCCGAATTCTGTCCGGAGTGATGGAGTTGAGTTCCAGCCCGGGTAAAGGCACGATCTTCCGTTGTCGGATCCCGATTTCTAACCATGGAGAAAAGCGAGAAAATCCGGATTCAAATCGTGGATGACCATCCCGTCTTTCGGAGGGGGATGGTTCAGATCATCGAGGAGGATCCAGGTTTGGAGATTGTGAGTCAGGCGGGAAGCGCCGAAGAGGCTCTGCAACAGGCCAGCCTCCGGGCTGCGGACGTCGCTGTGGTGGATGTTGACCTTCCGGAAATGGACGGACTCGAACTCTCCGCGCGCCTGCTCAAGCGCCGGCCGCCAATTCGCATTGTGCTGCTCACGATGCACAAGTCTGAAAGGATCTTTCAGGCGGCACTGGATCTGGGTGTCAGCGCTTACATTCTCAAGGACGACGCTGAATCGGGTATTGTCAATGGGATCCGATGCGCCGCGCGGGGAGAGCACTATGTCACACCGACCCTCGCGTCACTCCTGATCAACCGAGGGCGAAAGGCCGTTCAACTTTGCAGGCAAACCCCTGGGGTTGAGAGCTTGACCCCCACGGAACGGGCCGTGCTTCGACGGATCGCTGAGAACAAAACCAGCCGGGAGATTGGGGCCGAACTGTTCATCAGCCATCGGACGGTAGAGACCCACCGGGCAAACATTTGTGCCAAGCTCAATCTCACGGGCAGTCATCCCCTGCTTCAGTTTGCCTTGGAAAACAGATCGGCTCTTATGGATCTGTCGGATTAACCTGATCTGACCGGTCATTCACCTCCGTTGGTCCCTTTGACAAGTTCACTTCAGTCGAGCGAGGAGATTTGCTTTTCTTCACACTGGTCGAAATTCGATTGGCAAGGCGGCAAGCGTGCGAAATCGATCATTTGGGGTCCAAACCAGTTCACGAGTATCACACCCCATCCGCAATTCAGGAAGTCGTTGTGTGAGTGGTGTCAAAATGCACTGCGCCTCCATGCGTGTCATCATTGCGCCCAGGCAATAATGAGCGCCCGCGCTGAAGGCGAGGTGACGATTCGGCGTGCGGCAGATATCGAAGCGATCCGGGTCGGGGAAAACGTCAGGGTCGCGATTGGCTGCGGCCAGAACAACCGTCACGACGTCGCCCTTTTGGATGGTCTTCTCACCAACGTCGACAGCCTCCAACGCGACCAATGGGTTGGGTGCTTGCGTTGGTGAATTGAACCGCAACCCTTCCTCGATAGCGGCGGGGAGCAATGACGGGTCTGCTTGCAGCCGGGAGAGCTGATCCCGGGATTGAAGCAAAGCCAGAAGAGTGGTTGCAATCAGGGCAATGCCCGGTGTGTGCCCACCGGCAAAAACTGCGACAATCAGCGCGAAGAGATCATCGTCCGACAGCAAGGACGGAGCTTTGGTTTGGGCCGACAACAAATGGGAAATCAGATCCTCGGCTGGGTTCAGCCGACGTTGTTCAACCAGTTGCCCGAAATAGGCGCGCAGTTCAGCCGTCGCGCGGTTGGCAGCCGCCGTTGTTGCGGTATCCCGAACCACGCCGCATCCTCTCGACATGGACGGTGAACTTCCTGCATCCACTGGGAATCCGCACCTTCCCCTCCGGATGGGAATACGGGCAGAACCGGCCGTTACCAATGGCAACGCGCCGGGGTCACGGCCTGGATCGAAGAGACAGGGAATCTGACCGATTCGGTTCCCGCACTTTCGAGGGATTCTTCGTGTTCGATTCGGCTCATTAGGATATGGAAACTGGAACTCACCGTCCGGCTGTTGCCCCCCATGAACCCGATCTTCTGCTTTGCCACCGTCCGACGATTCCTGGCCTTCGGGTTGGGCTGCGGGACGGCCTTATCCGCCCTGGCGCAACCGATCCTTTCGGTGCGACCGCAATCCAGCCAGGTGCTGAGACTCGAATGGGAAACGGAGGGAGGGCCCACTTTGGAGGCCGCGGATACCCTGGTGGGAGGGTGGGTTCCAGTGGCCGCCGTTCCCGAGGTGATCAATGGACGAGCAGGGCTGCTGCTGCCGTCCGGGAGTGAGACCCAATTCTACCGATTGCGCACATCGATCCGCTCCCGGGTGGAATCCACCTCCCCGGGAGTGGGCGAAACCGGAGTGGCGGTGACCCGGGAGACGATCGTGCGGTTTTCGGTTCCCCTGGGTGTCGGCACTCTGCTGGCGCCGGGCCAGTTCCTGGTGGAGGCCAATGGACGGCGTCTGTTGAGCCGGGTGGAAATGGGAGCCGACCGCCGGTTCGTGACCGTGTTTCCGCTGGAGCCGATGCCCTCGGACGCCCGGGTCCAGGTGATCCTCGACGGTGCCGGGCTCCGCGACGAGGGCGGGACGGAGGTGGATCTGGACGGCGATGGGCAGGCCGGCGGAACGCTCCAACTAACCTTCAACACGGCGTCGATCACGTCGGTTCCCAACACGGCGGTCAGCGGTCACGTGTATGCATCAGAACCCAACCCCGACGGCAGCAACCGTCCCTTGGCGGGAGTGACCCTCTCGGTGGACGGGGCCGAGGAAACCCTGCGCACGATCACGGATGCCCAGGGCTTCTTCCAATTGAACGGCTGTCCGGTGGGACGGTTCTTTGTGCACATCGACGGACGCACCGCCGCCGGAAGCGCCTGGCCCGAGGGAGCGTATTATCCATTTGTCGGCAAGGCCTGGGAAACGACGCGGGGGACCACCAACACGGCACCGGGTGGGTCGGGAGTGATCTTCCTGCCGCAGGTCCCGGCCGGAACCTTGAAGGAAGTCAGCCCGGTCGCGCCCACCGAGGTTACCTTCACGCCGCAGGTGGTGGCGGAGCATCCCGAATTGGTGGGCGTTCAGATCGTGGTTCCCCCCAATGCTCTGCGGTACTCCGACCCGGAGCGCGCGGGGGCAAGGTGGGAATTGCGCGAAACCGACCACCTGCCGGAACCATTGCCGCCCGGACTGGAAATGCCGCTGGTCATCACCATCCAGACCGACGGCCCGCAGAATTTCTCCGAGCCAGTGCCGGTGCGCTTTCCCAATCTTCCCAGCCCCACCACGGGACAGATCCTGCCCCCCGGGGCGAAGAGCGGCCTCTGGAGTTTCAACCACGACACCGGTCGATGGGAACTGCAGGGCCCCATGACCGTGAGTCCCGACGGACGGTTTCTCGAATCGGATCCCGGTGTGGGCGTGCGTCAACCTGGCTGGCATGGAAACAATCCCGGCACGGACACTGACGATCCGGCTCCGAATAATCCGCCTCCGTACCCCGATCCCACCGCGCCCGATCCGTGGAAAAAGTGTAAGAGCGAGATCGGCAACATGATCAATTCGGCCCTCGACTGCGCCTATGGGGCCATCATCCCGGACCGGTTGGTCACGGATGAAGACGCCAAGGGGGATTCCTGTGCGGTCGGTGCCGGGCTGGCCATCCCGGCCACGGTCCGGGACTGCCTGAATGATCCGTCCGGATGCAAGGCCACGATCATCAACAGCGCGGGCGGGGCCTTGATTGGGTGTTCCGACCTGATCGGCAAGGCACTCGGGCAGCGCCTCAAATACATCGGTCCGGTGGGCAAAGTCGCAGGATTCATCCATGGCTGTGTCCTGGGACCGGGTCTCAATTTCTGCGCTATGGGCGACTGCCTGGAGCAGTCGAGCGGCGACTCCTTCTGTGTCCCCGATGAATGGGAAGCCGGCATGCTGCGACGGCTCAACGATTTTGACATCATCGGAAATGTGTTTGGAACCGGCACGGGACCGAGTCCCCGGCGAGTCCGGCCGCTGGGCGAGCCTGCCCTGGGCGAGGCGCCGCCGGAATTCATCGCCGAGGCCACCACCAACGCGTTCTTCACCCAGATCCGGTTCACCTACGCCATGCGGCAACTGTTCGTGGCCTACTACGGCACCGAGAAGTTCTTTCCTGACACGGAGGCCGATGCCGAATTGGGAGGACAATTCCTGGCCCGGCTGAACCAGGTCACCTAACCCGGGAGCGAGGGAAACGCGGCGGTCACGCCGGGGGAACGTGCCGCGCTCCTGGCCCTGCCGCTGCCCTCGGGCGTGACAACCGCGGATGCAGACGCGCTGATCACCCGGATCGAGAGCCTGTTGAATGGTACCCTTCCGGATGCCGAGTGGCATCTCCGTTCCCTGCTGGGAGCCTGCATCAAATACGCCGAGATGTGCGCGGTGTACCAGGCGATGGGGTGGACCGGGCAGACCGAGGCGTACAAGAATGGCCTGGTCCAGCTTTCCAACCGGTTTGAGTCCCGCTGCCGGAGTGTCGGAGGTGTCGTCGGCACCCCGAGCGGGGACAATGGAGGCGGCGGTGGAGGGAATGGAGGCGGCGGTTCGGGCGGGACCGTGGGGTCGGTGGCCACACCGTCCCGTCCGCTCAGCTACCTGCTGCACAACCTGGACACCGGATTCATGCTGCGCGGCAAGACCCAGACCGGCGCTTCCCTCCGGTCATTGATCTTCGCCCCAAATACCTATTATGCGCTGTTTTTCGTCGATGATCTCAGCGGCCTGACCGCGGTCAGTTTCTTCCGGTCGAGCGCGCCAGGCCAGAAGACCGATCTGCCGTGTCCCATGTGGCTCAATGGAGAACTGCCGCTTCCGGATACGGATGGAGACGGTTTGACCGATGTGGCGGAACGCGCCGCGGGAACCTCGCCCACGGTGTCGGATAGCGACGGGGATGGACGCAGTGACGGGCTGGAGTTGGCGGATGGGACCAGTCCGCTGGATGGCATTGCCTTGCCCAATGGGGTGGTGGGCAGCGTGCAGGTTCCCCTGGCAAACATCCTGACTGTGGCCGCGGAAGGGGAGGTCCTGTATGCGGGGAGCAAGGAAATGGCGCTGACGACCTTCGATCTGGCGCAGCCGCTTCAACCCGCGCGTCTGGGCAGCCTCGATATCAGCGGACAGAACCTGAGTCAGACCCTGGCGGTCCACGAGGGCTGGGTGGCCATGGGCGGGCCGGATGGACTCGCGCTGGTGGATGCGCGCCAGCCGGTTTCCCCGGTGCTGGTGGCCCAGGTCCCACTTGGGAATGTCGCCGCAGCGGCCTGGCTGGGAACGAACCTGGTCGCGACCACCGCCAGTTCGCTGGTTTTGGTCGATGGTTTCACGGGACTGCAGAAGCTGACGGTTACCCTGCCGGAAGCCGGGCAGGATCTTCAGGTCGTGGGCGACCAGATCTATGTGCTCACTTCCAAGAGACTGATGCGGTTTCAGCAATCCGACTTTGTGCTGATCGAGAATGCGCGGATCGACGTTGCGGGCACCGTCGCACCGCTGGAGGTCGGACGTAAACTGTTCGTGGGAGGCGGCCGGGCTTACGTGGGTACGTTCACCGGATTCTCGGTGTTGGATGTGAGCCAGCCTG
>JBGAPN010000082.1:0-14946 GCA_044221235.1 Limisphaerales bacterium | reverse complement strand
GGTCCAGACCATCGACTACCTGCGCAATCCCGGGGCGGCGGAGCTGGTGAAGGTCCGCTACCGGCTCGGCGCCGGAGCGACCGACCTGGTGGTCTTTGATTCCGGGGACAGCCAGCGGGTGGTCACGGCGCCCGAGCTCTCCGTGTACAGTACGGAAGATACCCGCGCGGTGATGGCCGGGCAGGACCGGGAGATCCGGCGCACCGGGTTCAGCGGGGAGTACCATTTCACTTCGGCGCTGGCCGCGTTGCTCGACCGCGGCGAAACCAAGGCGTGCTATCTACTCGGGCACGGCGAGCATCCGCCCGACAGCCAGGAGCCGCTGATGGGCTACGCACGGTTCCTGAAGTTGCTGACCGGTGAGAAGAACCTGACGGTGGAAGTCCTGAAACTGGCGGGAGCCACCAATCAAATTCCGGCTGACTGCCAGCTGCTGATCATTGCCGGACCGAGTTCGCCGCTGCTCGCTCCTGAGTTGGCCAAGATCGAGGCCTTCCTGCAGCGGGGCGGACGCCTGCTGGTGCTGCTGCATCCGTACTCCGCCGAGAATCCCTCCGGGCTGGAGGAGTTGCTCAAGCGCTGGGGCATCGCGGCTCCGCCCGCCTATGCCGGGGATGAATTGCACAGCCAGACCCAGCTCGACGTGATCTCCCAGTCCTTTGGCACGCATCCGCTCATGGCCCCGATGCGACGGGCGGGCGGTGCCCTGTATTTTCCCCTGCCGCGGATTGTGGCCCCGATGCCACCGAACCAAATGCCGGCCGATGCGCCGAAGACAGACGTGCTGGTGACCACCAGCGAACACGGGATGACCCGTTCGAACGTCAAGGGGGGCAATGCCGCCTTTGTCCCGGGCAAGGATGCCAAGGATACCGAGGTGCCGTTGGCGGTGGCGGCGGAGAAGGGCGGCGTCGCCGGTGTCGCCGCTGGACGCGGCACGACGCGGATCGCGGCGGTGGGCGATTCGACCATGCTGGCCAACGAAACCCTCGACAAACCCATTCCGCGGGCGGGCAACCGGGAGTTCGCGGGCCTGCTCGTCAGCTGGCTGCTCGACCGGCCGCAGTCGCTCGCCATTGGCCCCCGACCCATCCGGGAATACCGTTTGAGCCTGACCGGGCGGCAGCTGCAGGTCCTGCGCTGGACGCTGGTGGCGGCCCTTCCGGGTTCGATACTGGTGGTGGGCCTGGTGGTCTGGATGCGACGTCGCGCCTGAAGGAAACCGGAAGCCCATGAACCCACGAATCACCTGGCTGCTGGTCCTGATCGCCTTCCTTCTCGGCGGCTATGTCTATGTGTCGGAACGGGCGCAAAAGCCGACCGGCACGATTCCGGAATACACCTCCTTCGACCCGTCTCGCGTCCGCGCGGTGGAACTGCTGCGCTCCAACGTGGTGGTCCGTGTGGAACGGACCACCAATGGCTGGAACATGGTGCTGCCGGTGTCGTATCCGGCGCAGGCCACCGCGGTGGATGCGTTCGTCGACGGACTGGCCCGTCTGCAGCCGCGGCTGGCCATTGGGATGTCTGCCGGAAAGGATTCCAGCAGCACCAATGAGTTTCGGGATTTCGGCCTCGCCGACGGTGCCACGGTCGTGACGCTCGACACGGTGGAGGGCAGTCCGTTGATTTACCATCTCGGCGGACCGACCCCCCTGGGCAGCCAGTTTTACTTCCGCAAGGTGGGCTCGGACGGGATCTTCACGGCGTCCGACTCCTTCCTCACAACGCTGCCACCCAGTGCCAGCTTCTGGCGTGACCGCGGACTCTTTAATCTCCGCGGCCGGGAGTTTGACCGGGTGGAGATCCGTGGCCAAACCGCCTTCACTGCGGTGCGCGATCCTCGCCGGGGCGGTTGGCAATTGCTCAAGCCGCTGGCGGCCCGGGCGGACAGCGACCGGATCGAGGCCCTCGTCAATGCCCTTCAGAGCACCCGGGTCACGGGGTTCGTTTCGGATTCCCCCTTGCTGGAGCTGGAACCCCTCGGATTGCAGCCCCCGGAGTCCGAACTCCTGATCGGGCGCGGCACCAATGACCTGGTCCGGCTGCAGTTCGGCCGGGCTCCCACCAACCGGCCCCAGTCCGTGGTGGTCCGGCGCCTCGCCAATACCAATGTCGTGGAAGTGCCCATCCAGGCAGCCATCCTCTCACGTCTTCCCCTGTCGAACTTCCGCGACCGCCGGCTGGTTCCTGCCCTCGATGGCGCGACGGAAGTCCGATTCCGGATGGGCGATGCCGAAGTGCGCGTCGAGCGGAGTGGGACCAACTGGACCGTGGTCTCCCCCACCCGTTTCCCGGCCGACCCTCTACTCATGGAGCAGCTGCTGAAGCAGGTCGGGGGCCTGGAGATTGTTGATTTTCCAGACGACGTTCCGGTGGATCTGTCGCGTTACGGGCTGGACCGGCCCGCGCGGGAATTCGCCGTCCTGGCCGGGACCAACGAATTGGCCCGGCTGTACTTCGGTTCGAAGCTGGGACTCGACAAGGTCTATGTCCGCCGGGCGGACGAGCCGTCGGTCTACGTGACGCCTCTGGCCGAGCTGCTGCGACTTCCCGAGGTCGCGGCCCAGGTCCGGGATCTGCATTTTGAATCAACCAATGTCGTGGAGGTCGCAATCGAGCAGAAGGATCGGAAGCGGAATCTGATCCGGGGACCCAAAGGGATCTGGTCGGTGGCCACCGGGGCGCCCGGCGGATTCCTCGATGAGGCCGTGAATGAAACCCTTTACCGGTTGGGGCGCGTGGCGTCGACGCGGTATGTGTTCTCCGATCCCAAGCAGATGGACCTGCTCAAGTTCTCCGAAGTGGCTCATACGGTGACCCTCAAGTTTCGCCCCGGGCTGCCCTTCCAAAAGGTCACGTTTCAGTTCGGCGGGAAGAATCCGGCGAACAACATGTTTGCGCTGGTCCGCTTCGACGACGATCCCCAACCCCTGCTTATCGAGTTTCCCGGTCAGCTCTACGAGGACGTGTATCGGGATTTCAGCGCCCCGTGAGCCCGAATCCGCCACCCGAGAACGGAGAGGCCGGGGCGGCGGCTGGCCCGCCCGGGTTCTGGTGTCTCTTTCGTCGGCGATGTTGGCGGGGCGTGCGGTGGTGCACCCGGATTGGCTACATCCTATTGGCCCTGGTGTCGTATTTCTTGTTTCACCTGCACCAGGTGGGCCTGCCCGGCTTCCTCAAGGACCGGTTGATCACGGAGCTTTCGGCCCAGGGCCTGATCCTCGATTTCAGCCGGATGCGTCTGCAGTTTCTCCAGGGAGTCGTGGCGGACAACGTGACGCTGCGGCTCGTGGGGGCCCCTGAAAAGCAGTACGCATTCTTCCGTCAGGTCAACCTGTCCTTCGACCGTTCCCCTCTTCTGTCCGGCGAACTTCCGCGGTTGCAGGCGTTGGAGTTGTCCGGCGGTGAGGTGCTCCTGCCCGTCGAGGGGGGGTCCGGACTGCCTTCGGCGCTGCTGCAGGTCAAGGAGATCTCGGGGCAGCTGGAATTCACCGGACAGGACGAATGGCGGCTGGTGGGACTCGCGGGAAAACTGAACCAAATGTCCCTGGAATCGATGGGCACGGTGCGCGGGCTGCGTCGGTTCATGGGGAAATCCAAGCCGGGGGACTCCTCCACCCCCTTTCGCAACCGGACATTGGTGGAGATCCTGAACGGGCTGGATGCCATGAAGTATCGGGAGGAACCGCGGATTGAACTCGTGTTCTCCATCGATGGCGACACCCTGGAACGGTCCTTCCTGCAGTTCCGCTTCATCACGGCCGGCGCCATCAGTCCGCACGGGGAATTCGATGGCGTTCGACTGAGCGTCGGACTCCGTCCGGAGCCGGGAGAAGCGGGCCGCCTCAAGGGATCGGTGCAACTGGACTCCGATGCGGTTCGGACCCGCTGGGGCGCATTCGATCTCCTGAAGGCGTCGACTGAATTGATCCTGCAGGGGACCAACCTGGTTCCGGAGCGCGCGGAATGGAAACTGCGCACCCGCCGCATCCAGCGGGAGGGATTCCAGCTCTCGGAAATCCGGGCGCGAGGGCTGACCGTTTCAACCAATGGTCCCGGTCCGGGCTTTGGTGCCGCGATGGGATTCCGGGACGAGGTGGTCCCCGGACTGTTGTCACAGTTTGACCTGACCATCGCCGACCTGACCTCGAGGTGGGGAGAGGCCACCCGTGCCGGGTTTGGTGGGACCCTTTGGAATCCCGGAATGAAGTGGAATCCGAGGGCCGTGGATGGCGAGCTTCGCGTGGGACACACCCGCTCGCACGGAGCGCAATGGGAGTCGTTGTGGGTGAAGGGTGGCCTGATTGCCTTGGTGCCGTCGGAACGGGCGGACCTGCCGGCGTTTTGGACCCCACTGACCTCCTGGCAGTTTCACGTGGACGCCTCGGCGTCGAAGGTGGCCTACACCAATGATCTCCGGTTGAATTCCGTTGCGCTGGCGGCGGACTGGCGGTCCGGAAAGCTGGAGTTGAACCGCATGGCTCTCGGGTTGCCGGAGGGAAGCGTGGAGGGAACCCTGTCGGTTGACGCCACCACCCGGGCGGCAACGGCGGCGCTCAAGGGGGAGGCATCTTTGGCGGAGATCGCTCGACGTCTTCCCGCGGAATGGTGGATGGCGGTAACGAACCAGGGCATTCATCCCGGCAATCGGCTGGCCTTTGACCTCGATACCCGAGGGGAACTGCCCCCATGGGATACGCCGTGGACCAATACGCCGTGGACCAACTGGCCTGCGCTGATGCGGACCACCTTTGCGGCGTCGGGCGGTTTGTCGGCAAATCGGCTGGACCTGGGTGGCGCGACAGTGGACCGAATGGAAGCGCGGTTCGGCGGTGTTTCCGACCGATTCACACTCGAGTCGTTGCGAGTGGTGAAGGCACCTGGCGAGCTCCATCTCCGCGGCGAGTTCGACGCCCGGGATGGTCACTTTGATGCACAGCTCGACAGCACCCTGGATCCGCTGGCCTTCCGTCCCCTGATCCGGGGGGCGGTATTGGGGCGTCAATTGGACATGGTTACCCTCGCACTGGCGCCCCGAGTGGAGGCCGAGGTGCACGGAAACGTGCGGCTCCCCGGAGGCCCGGGATTCAAGGCAGTGGTGGCTCTGACCAATGCGACCTACCGGGGGGAACCGGTGACCGAACTGAGGACGACGCTCGACTTCACCAACCGTGCCCTGGTGTTCGCGGGAACCGAAGTCCGGCAGGGGGACCAGCTCGCGCGGGCGCCCTACATGCGCTACGACATGAGCACCCAGCTGCTCTACATCACCAACGCCCAATCCAACATCGCGCTCGATTCCATCGGACGGATCATTGGTCCCAAGACCGCGAGGACGTTGAGTTCCTACCAGTTTCCCGAAGCTCCGACGGTGCGCCTGACCGGCTACATTCCGATCACCTCCGAGGCCGATGCGGATGTCCAGTTCCAGGCGAGGGCGCCCCAGTTTGAGTGGTGGTATTTCCGATTCACCAACATCCTGGCGACGGTGGCGTGGAAGGGGGACCAGCTGACCATCACTAACATGTCGGCGGGATTCTACGGAGGTGTAATGTCCGCGGCCGTCCAGATCGATTTCGCCAACAATGAAGACACTGTGTTCAGCGCGGATGCCACCTATGCCGATGTCGATGTCACTTCCCTCATGTCGGACCTGGTGACCCGAACCAACCAGTTGGGCGGGGTCCTTACCGGGCAGTTGGTCATCAAGGAGGGACATGGGCGTCGTGGCCCACCGTGGCGCGGCGAAGGCAATTCCCAGATTCGCAACGGCGTGCTTTGGGGACTTCCGCTGTTCGGCATGTTGTCCCCGGTGTTTGACGCCTTCGCCCCGGGGATGGGTGAGGCCAAGTTCAATGCAGGAAACGCCTTTTTCACACTGACCAACAACCTGGTCGCCTTCAGCCGGATCGAACTGCTGTCGTCGGTGATGCGCATCGACATGAACGGCGACGTGGACTTCGACGGCGGTCTCAATCTGCTACTGGAGGCGAGGCCGTTGCGCGGCGTGCCGCTCCTGGGGGCACTCCTGGATTTCGTGCTGTCCCCCTTTGCCAAGTTGTTCGAGTACGAAGTCCGCGGGACGCTGGGTGAACCCACGGCGGAACTGAAGAACGTGCCGTCGTTCCTGCTGGCACCCCTGCGGCCCTTCAAGACGCTCAAGGCCATCTTCAACGGGCCCGAGCCGAAGCTGAAACCCGAGCCGCTGTCGACCCTGCCGGAACCGAAACAGCCATAAGTGCGCGGACCGCGGCGTTGACGCCGCTTCAGCGACCCGCGCCGTCCCGGTGCTGATGGACCCCTCCCGTGGCCTGCAACCCTGCCGGCCTGTCGTTCCAGGCTTCCTCCCGGGAGCGGCGCATGGCATGAGTTGGGGCATGGCTCACCCTCGATACGTTCCGGCGTCGCTTGGTCTCTTGCTATCGCTCTCCGCCCTGGCCGTGGACGACTACGTGCTCGGACCGGATTCGCTCGAACGGGCGCAGGGGGTGCCGCAGGGAAAGGTGGAGACGTTTCAGTTCAATGACTCGAAGGTGTATCCGGACACCACGCGGGACGGCTGGGTGTACATCCCCTCGCAGTACAATCCGTCAAAACCTGCGGCCGTGATGGTCTTTCAGGATGGCCATGCCTATGTGGATGAAAAGGGTCAGCAGCGGGTGCCCTTGGTCTTCGACAACCTGATTGCCCGGGGGGAGATGCCCGTGACCATCGGGGTGTTCATCAATCCCGGCCACCGCGGCACCAATGCGCCCGCGGCCAGCGGCTGGGGCAACCGCAGCAACCGAAGTTTTGAGTATGATTCCCTCGGGGACGCTTACGCCCGATTCCTGACCGCCGAGCTCCTTCCTTTCGTCACCAACCGGTTTCATCTGAACCTGAGTTCCGACCCGCGGATGCGCGCCATCGCAGGCATGAGCAGCGGCGGCATCTGTGCCTGGACGGTGGCCTGGGAACGCCCGCAGGACTTCGGCAAGGTCCTCAGCCAGATCGGCAGCTTCGTGAACATCCGCGGGGGCGATGTGATTCCGGGACAGATCCGGAAGACCGAGCGAAAGCCCATCCGGGTGTTCCTCCAGGACGGCTCCAACGACCTGAACAATCTGCATGGCAACTGGCCTCTGGCGAACCAGCAGATGGCCAGCGCTCTGGCGTTTGCCGGATACGATTACCGGTTTGTCCTGGGAGACGGGGCCCACAGCGGCAAGCACGGCGGTGCCATTCTTCCCGACTCCCTCCGTTGGCTGTGGCGCCCGGAACTGGCTTCCCTGCCCAAGCCGGAGACCAAGGACAACATTCGCGGGGATGAAGCGCTCTCGAAGGTGCTGGCGGATGGCGGAACGCCGGGAGACTGGGAACTGGTGGGTGACGGATACCAGTTCACGGATGCGGCGGGCAGCGATCCGGCCGGGAACTTCTATTTTGCCGACCTCCCCAAGGGGGCGATCTACCGTGTGGCGGCCGGGGAATCCAAACCGGTGCTCTGGCTGGAGAATGGCCCCAAGGTCAGCGGATTAAAGTTCGGCGCGGATGGAAAGATCTATGCCGCCACCCAGGGCGACGCGAAGGAGAAGCGGATCATTGTTATTGATCCGGTGACGAAGCAGATCGAGACGGTTGCCGCGGATGTCCAACCGAACGACCTCGTGGTTTCAGATGCGGGCTGGATCTTTTTCACCGACACCGGCGCGGGGCAGGTGGTGGCGGTTCCGACGAGTGCCCGCGGGCTGTCACGGCCGCATCCGGTGGCAGGCGGCATCCAGTCGCCGAACGGGATCACTCTGAGCCCCGAGCAGCGTCAACTGTGGGTCAGCGAATACGGCGGCACCAACGTTTGGAATTTCCTGATCGAATCGGACGGAACGCTGAAGGGCGGAGAGCGCCTGTCGGAATTGCGCGTTCCTTCCGGGAAGAAGGACAGTGGCGGCGATGGAGCGACCACCGATCGCGAAGGCCGGATCTATGTGACCTCGCACGCCGGCATTCAGATGTTTGATTCCGGCGGGCGCATGGGCGGCGTGATTGCGCGTCCGCAGGACAAGGCGGCCGTCAGTTGCGCCTTTGCCGGATCCGACCGCGCGTGGCTCTACGTCTGCAGCAGCGACAAAGTCTACCGGCGCAAGACGCTCACGCAGGGTGCGGGTCCAGTCCGCTGACCCCCGTCTCTGGAGCGCGGGGGCAGGCCCCCGCTTTCTCAGTGCCCCAAGGTGTAGATCGACCTCGAAGTGCCACTGCCACCTCTCGCTCTCGGTTGGCCTGTTGGAAAGCGGCGTCGGTGCCGCCGCGCTCCAGAGTCTCGGATCTATCGCTTGGCCGTGTCGTTGACGGTCAGCCAGAACTGACCGCGCAAGGGCTTGCCGCCGTCGGCGGCGTCGACGTTGTACTTCAGTTCCATCTGCATGACGGGTTTCAGGCCGGGGATTTCGAGGAACACGCTCCGGCCGTCGGCGCCCAGTTTGGCAGAGCGGACCGCCACATCATCACGGCCTTCTGTTTCAGGATGGGCCACGGACCAATCCTTCGACCCATAGGCCTCCGCATACCGGTAATTCCACTGCTTGATGCCATAGCTGCCCGGGTCCTCCGCGGTGCTGCGATCCAGCGGCACCGAGAAGCGGAGTTCCAGACCGTCGGGGCGGACATCCAATCCCACCGGGAGCGCCGCGCGTTTGCCGGTGTAGCGGACCCGGTGCAGGGCGCCATCCTTGACCGCACTGGTCTGCCACCCGGTGCTGCCGGCAACGTAGAGCGCACCGTCCTGGGGATTGAAGGTGGCCCGATTCGGGCCGCTCAGGAATTTTGCCGGCAGCGGAACCACGCCGCCCTGGAGTGCAGAGCCGTTGGATCCGTCGGTGTCGCGCAGAACCAGCATCATGCCGCATCGGCCCCACAACAGGTGCAGCATCTGGCCCCCCAGCGGACCCCAGGCGCCTTCCGGGATCCACACTTGGGAACCGCTGTAGTTGTCCACGCCGTGCGGGATCCAGCAGAGCGGCGCATCGTATCCGAGCGGACGGGTGGGAGTGACCTTCGGGCCCCCGTACCCGCCATAGAGTCCCACTGTGTGGTCACCGATTTCCCAGATGCCGGACGACGGCGTCCAGGTGCCCTGCTGCGGCGCTGCGGTGAGAACCTTTCCGTCCGGTCGTACACCCATGCCGTTGGGATTCCGGAAACCGGAGGCCAGGGTCTGCTGCGACTTTCCATCCGCCGAGACCTGGTGCAGTCCGAGTGGGTCGACGTAGTAGAAGTTCCCGGCGTCGTCCTGTTCCAGGCAGGTCACATAGTCGTGGCCTCCAGTCGAGGTGTTGATGCCGTCGAAGAAGCTTTCGTAAAAGTCGGCCTCGCCATCGTTGTTGGTGTCGTGCAGGCGGGTGATGCGGTCGCGGCCGAGCACATAGACCTTGCCGTCGCGCACCTTGAGTCCCAGGGGTTGGTACAGCCCGGTGGCGAAGCGCTGCCACTTCAGATTCTTCAACGAATCATCGATGCCGGAGACTCTCCAGACGTCTCCGTGCATGGTGCTGACATACGCGGCACCGTCAGAGCCGAAATCCACGCCGGACGCGAACAGCAGGGCCTTGAACGGATTGTCATAGGGCAGGGTGAGGGTGTCGACTGCCAGGAAGTCGGTGTCCGCTCCCCGCTGTCCCTGGGTGGTGAGGGTTGGCCAATGGGCGGGTCCAGCCTGGGCGAGGGATTGGGGGGAAGCGCCCGTTTGGAGGGATTTCGCAACCTCTTCAAAGGCCTTGGCCAGAGTCTCCGGGCCGCGCCAAAGATGGACGGACAACACCAAGGGGTCTTCCCCGGCTGGAAGATTCAGGCTCTCGCGCCCTCCTTCGTTGCTGATTCCGGAGGTCGAGGAGTATTGATCGAGCCCGGTGACTGCGTAGGCGGATCGAACTCCTGAAAGCGTGTTCCATCCGAGCATCCGGGAATTGGATCGGCCGTCTTTCGTCTCGGTGAGGACATGCGAGCCGGTGGCAAGACCTGCCGTGTGGCCGGCGACCTGCAGCGACAACGGCTCTTTCCGTGGCCCGATCCAGAACGTGCGCACAAACATCGGGCCCACCGACGTGTTTTGAAAACTCGGATGTTCCAGAATCCGCGTTCCGCCGATCCGGAATTCCAGAACCGGGCCGGCTTCCACGTTGTGCAATCCAACATACTGGTATTGGCGGATGTCGTTGGGTGCCGGGGACAGTGACGAAAAGGCGAGAGTTCCCTCGGGGCGGATGGCTCCGATCAATCCAAAGCGGGACGGATCGAAGCGGAGAAACCCGCCGGTCCAGGCGGCGCGGACGGCACCCGTGTCCAGGTCGTAGGCCATGGCACCCTCACCCGCGTTGCCGACCTTGACGCTCAGCGCACGGCGAAGCGTGCCCTCCGGAAGGTAAAGGGTGCTGGCGAGAAAACGGCCGACGTCGGTCTGCTGCCATCGGTTATCCAACCAGTCTTTCTCCCCCTGGACGCCGGGTTCACGTCCGGACGAGGGCGGCTCTCCGGCGCTTCGGGTGGTTCGAGGAGCCGGCGACTGGCTTGCCTGGGGGGCGAGTTTCTCGAGTCCGGCGAGCTCCTTCCGGAGCTTCACCTCGGCATCCTCCTCGGTATGACCGATGAGGCCCACCGGCCCCTTCCATCCGCTGGCGTTCAGGATCTGGAGCATCCGCAGTTCCTCATCGCCGGTGCTGAGGGGGATGATCTTTTTCCCGGACTGGTCGCCGTCACGCACCATGCCATTCAGGTTGATGGCCAGGAGGTACGGCTCCAGCAGCGCGAGCTGGCGGTCGAAGTCGTCAATGTGCGCGTGGGCGTGGTGGAAGTTGTAGACGGACCCGACGTTAGTGTGTCCGGCGGCTCGGAGCCTCTGCAGGACGGCCAGCTGGTTGGTCGGTTCACCAAACCAGCCCAGGTGATTGTAAAGGGCGACAGAACTGCCGAGACGCTGCGCCGCCGAGCAGACGGGGCCGAGCGTTTTCACCGCGTCGTCGATCTTCTGGGCGAGGCGGGCCGGATTGGTCTCGGACTCGGTGCTCAGGGTGACCCAGAGTTGCGGATTCAGGTGATTTCGCTCCAGGCAGGCAAGGATGGCCTTTGCGTCGTCGTTCAGGGCTGCGGGGAACCACCAGGCCGTGAGTTCGATCCCGTGTTTGCGGAGCGCCGCCACTTCGGCGTCGAACGTGGGGATGTGTTCCGACCTCCAGTCGTAGGCCAGCCGGGAGATGCCCAGCCGCTCCAGCATTTCGGCCCGTTCCTCCGGCGTTCGTTTCCGGGAATCGAACGGGACGATGCACCAGGCCACCAGATTGGTGCGCGAGAAGAGCCCCTGGGCTGGAAGTTGGGCCCGAGCGGGGAGGGGCAGCGCGAACAGAAGACTGCCGGCAAGGATCAGGACGGCGCGAAGCATGGCGTATGGACGCCATTCTGCCGTCCGCATTCGCCGGACAGAAGGAGGAAGAATTGGGAACGGTAGGGCTGGTGTGCCGCGCCGGCCCCGCCGTTCCGAGCGCAGCGAAGGACGGCGGATGTTTGTGGCGTGGCGTGGAACAACCTCAAACCCCAGCGGCAACGGCGCGCAAAGAGGGACAATTTGGAACGCGGGAAGGCAGGAACAGGCCCAGCCGGTGGGAGAGTGAGAGTAAGTACAAAATGAAGGGACAGGTCAGGACTTCGCCTCTTGGTCCGAGAAAAATCATTCACTATTCAGGAACTCGTCCGCACTTAATTCACAGGGAGCACGCCGCCAGATCATCCTCCAGCCCGAATTGTCGGAGGCGTTCCGCCAGCAACGAGGAGAGATGTCGGGTTGGGATTCTTGAAAAGCAAAGATCCAATTCTGTTTTTCAATTCAACTCCGAAAGACCCCGAGGAGGAGACCTTCCGTCAGGCCCCTCAGTCTCAAATGTCACCGGGCAATACCTGGCCCCACTGCTCCGGCTACTTGCGTGTCATGAGGACGCCAATGACCAAACCGACTCCGAACGCCAAGCCGATGGATTCGTACGGGTGTGCGCGAACGGTCCCGTCGGCTTGCTTGGCGGCCGCTTGTGCAGCGGCGGCGGCCTCCTCTTGCAAGCGCTCGCAAACGATTCTCGATCGGCTGAGGGCCGCAGCGACCCGGTCGCGGGCGTCTTTGACCGTGCTGTTCACGTCGCCGGCCGTCGCCTTGAGGAGGTACTCTGAGCTCCGGACCAGCGCCTTGAAGTCCGTCAGCACGCGCTGGCGTGCGAGTGCGCCCCGGGCCTCCTCCATATTTCCGAAGTAAACTTCCATGGTCGTACTCTCGCACTCTCGCCTCTACCGCTCAACTGAACACTCGTGCCGCGGCAATGACCCGGTCACTGACCTCCTGTACCGATCCTTCGGCGGCCACTTCCGTGAGACGGCCTGAAGCGCGATAGAACTGGAGCAGGGGCTCAATCATCCGATGAAACACGTCGATCCGCCGCTGAATGGTTGTCGGTTCATCATCGGCACGCCGGAAAAGCTCGCCCCCGCAGGCGTCGCATCGACCGGAGAGCACCGGCCCCTTCGGCGTCTCCTGCCACGTCCGCCCGCAAGACCGGCACGTGAGACGTCCGGACAATCGGCGCATCATTTCCGCGTCGGAGATCACGAGGAACAGGGTCTGCGTAACGATGCAATCCACCTCGGACACGAGAGTCTCCAGAGACATCGCTTGGGCCTGCGAGCGCGGATAGCCATCCATCACGAAGCCCCTGGCGCCGGCGCCTTCACCCAACATTGCCCGAACCAGCCCGAGGACCACCTCATCGGAGACAAGTCGTCCACCTTGGATCGCTTCCTGGGCGCGCCGACCCAGCGGTGTTCCCCGACGGATCTGCTCCCGGAGATGCCCGCCCGAGGACAGGTGATGATAGTCCAGCGCGTCAGCGAGCGCCTGGCCATGGGTGCCCTTGCCTGATCCCGGTCCTCCTAACAAAACGACGACCGCCCGTGGCTGACGGCGAGGAGAGGTGCTGGGTGGCATCGTGGTAACGATCCTGACCGGATTTCGGTCCGGTGAACAGACCCCATGGCGGCCATCCGGGACTTTCCCGACGCGGCAAAGGACGGCGGCAGAAGTTTGGGGCGTGGCGTTGAGAAACCACAAACCCCATCGGCACCCTTCACCGGGCGGCAAGATGCGTCCGGGCCCCGGAGACTGCAGTGGTCGCCCAGATGCCGGAACACGCCGGGAACCAATTGGGGCGTTGCCCTGTCAAAAGTGTGACGGTGATGCCGGTTTGGACCGGCGGGGTGCCGGGTTCGGAGGCATTGCGTGGAAACCGCTCGTTGGCTTCGCTGCGCGTCGGTGGCAGCCCCCTGCGGGGTGCGGGCGGCAAACCGGGGCGTAACCGATATCCAACCCGTCCCCCCAACAGAAGTGCCCCCCGCCTATACCTTGGAACGAAGCAACTGCAAGAAGTAGGCAGGGGAGAAAACGGGGATTCCCCGGACCTCTCCCGCCGCCTGGACGTGCTCCTTGTCACCGCTGACAATGCAGTCGGCTTCGCCGGCCACGGCGCACTCAGCGAACAGAGCGTCGTCTGGATCTGAAAACGCGTCCGGAATCCGGACCGCGGGAAAAACCAGCTCAGTGTCGTCCCGCAGTGCGGAGACCCAATCGACCCACGGTTTGCCGGGGTATCGCACCCGGAGTCGCTCCTGCACCTCGGCATACTCGGCCAGCATGGGAGGACTAACGAGGGAGGTGAACTCGCGCCGGGTCCAGGCTTCAAGACACTGGGATGAGGGGCCACGCCAGAAGCAGGCGCTCACCACCACGTTGGTGTCGAGCACGGCCCGTTTCACCGGCGGGAAGGACGGCGTGCGCGGCGAACCTCACGGATCGCCAATGAAACGTCGGCGTCATCGGCCTCGGACATCTCGGGCAGCTGTCGCCCTCCAGACAACAGTGAGCGGATTCGATCCGAGGTGAGCGGCCGCCGCTTTCGCATCACGATCAAGCCATCCCAGTATCCGATATCCACCTGGTCGCCTTGCTGAAGCCGAGCCTGTTCCCGAAGCGCCTCTGGAATGACGAGCTGCCCCTTGCTCGATATCGTTGCCTGCATGCGAGAGTAAGCTTCACCTTACCAAGGCCAGATTCAAGAGCCATTCCACTCCTCCACCCGTTCATGTCGCCCGAGAGGCCGGGTTGGGACTGCCGACGAATCCGCGACCGGGCACCGTTCGACTCGTAAACTGATTGAGCGCATAGGAAGCAGTCCCCCCTTCGGAAGGAGTCGGGACGGCTCATGCGGCCCCTACAGTACTCCACTTTTGCCCTGTCCCTCACGCCCTTCAAGCTGGGCATGGACACCCAGTCACACAGATAAACGCGGATGGGCGCCAATGAGGAAGTCGGAAGCGGAGCGAAGAAAGATGCGGGACAAGGGACAGGATGCCAGTTGCACGCTCTGACAGTAGCCCTGTCCCATTCATCTTCATCGCGCGAAACCGGCTCCAGAGACTTTCCCTTCGGTACCGTCTCGAAGCAGAACCTCGCCGCCGTTGCCCCCGCTCACCACGTGGTACCAGGAATCCGGAAACTTCAATCGTGGTGGTCTTACCACGCCTCCGGGAAAGGAAGCCCAACCCGACTTGCAATTTGTACGGATCTGACTCCATTGGCTCGGTTCAGTTCTTGTTTGCCCGCTTTTCGTCCGGGCAACATGCCGACCATGAGCAAACCCGCCGCCTGTCCGATGTGCGAGACGGCCGAGATTTTGGAACACCCCGAGCGCAACCGATGCGTTACATGCGGTCACGAATGGCCGCGCGAAGCCGCGCCCGAGGCCGCTGATGCCCCCCGCGCCGTGAAGGACGCGCACGGTAACATTCTCGCCGACGGCGATTGCGTGATTCTCATCAAGGATTTGAAACTCGGCGGCTCTTCCGTTCTGAAAGGCGGTTCAAAATCCAAACCCATCCGTCTTG
>JBGAPN010000582.1:0-2270 GCA_044221235.1 Limisphaerales bacterium | reverse complement strand
GGCCTCAGCATCGACCGCCGAGGAGGTGGCATTCATAGCGCCGGGACGGTGAAAGCCGGCTGGCTGGCCGACACCCTGACTCTCGGTCTCCGGACCGTCAAAGCCGCCCAAACCCGACTGCGGTCCCTGGGCTGGATTGCCAAGGACACCCAATCGCGCCAATGGAAACTCAACCGCGACGGCGCCTGGTTTCGGATCCACCCCGACTGGCAGCCACCCGTCGCCATCACCCAGGCGGCACCCCCACCGGCCGAAAACGGCACTCCGGGTGCACCCCCAATAGAAGACCCGAAAACTCCTTCGGAATCTAAAAACCAGAAAACGCCTCCTGGTGTTCATGATTTGAAAAGGGGGAGTGGATCCGCCGATGTCGCTGATTTCCGCAGAGGGGGGAAACAGGGCATGCCTTCGAAACCGGCGGTGAACGCTTCCGGCACGCAACACCAACCCGCATTCCCGCCGGGTTCCACACCGCCTCCATCCCAACAATCCGCGAAATCCGCGGATAAACCTTTGCCGCCTCCGCGCCTCACCGACATCCGGCCGGAGGATCTGCAATGCCCCGACCGTCTGCAGGCCCTGCACCGACAGGCCATCGCCCGCGGCTGGATCCGAAACTGTGAATCCGATGCGCTGAACTTCTTTGCCGCCGCCATTCGCGCCCGGTCCACACCCACGCGTGATCCCACCCGAGTATTCGTGGCCTTGGTCCGGGGGCGTTGTTGGAGCCACATCACGCAAGCCCAAGAGAATGAGGCCCGACGGATGCTCCGGCCGTCCTCGGCTTCCTCGCGGCGCGCCAGCCAACCCATTGGATTGAGCAGCCTGCTCAGTGCCCTGCTCCCGCAATGGCGGCTGGAAAGGGGCCTTCCGTCAGATTCCTCCCAGATTCCTAGGGACCGCCCCAGACCGCTCACCTCCATGAACGTGGGAACTCAGGCACGATGAGGTCCAGCAAAGGAACCGAACCACATGAACCGAGATCACCTTGCCAATGCGGGCGCCGTTGCGTCCATCGACTCCCCCGAACTGGGCGGCATCCACGAAGGGGATGGAACGTTCGTAGCTCCCCTTGCGGCACCGGGGAACTTCAAACCAGGGGTAATGCCTCGCCCTTGGCCAAGATCGGGGCCACCTCAACCCTCCGCCGCGCTGCATAAACGTCATAACGCAACACCTGCGACACTGTTGCATTCCAAATGTTTGCGTTTAAGGAGGAACATTCGATTCGATTCAATCGATCGAAGCTAAAGCGTCGCACCGCTCGAAGCTCCTCGTCGTTCAACCTGCCGAAGGCGCTGATACAGGCCATACACGCAAAACAAGTTGGCCATGCTCGTTGCGTAACTCCTCGGAACATCCAGCTGATGAATCCAACCCCGGGCATCCGAAGCAGGGATGTGCTTGGTCAGGGCTTCCTCAAGACGGTCGTACAATCTCTCCGCCATGCAGGACAGGACGATGGCCTGACAGACGAGGATTACCTCCTCGGGCTTTCGCATTTCTCTCGCCTGCGCCAATTCCCAGCCAAGGCCATCCGAAATCTCAGTAACGTCGTAGACCAGCACGTCACTCTTCTGGAGGTGTTCGCGGACGTGCACCTGCCACTCAGAGTCCGCGTATTCATACTCGGTTGCTCTCCCGATGGGGATACCGTTGGTCGGAATCGATTTGGCGTCCTCCATGACTGTCTTCCGCTTCACGACGGAGACTTCTCCATAGGCAGCGAGATTCCGGATGAGGCCGTTCTTCAATCCGTAAGCCACACGGATGCGGAATGACCAGAGCAGCATAATCCGGGCGTAACTTCTGACCGTATCGAGATGGTGATTGAAGGCGCCACGCCCGATCGTTCCGAGGACGGCTCCTGCGGGAAAGATCCATGTAATCCAGCCCTTCCAACCGGTCAGCGGAAGGACCTTTCCTGCGAAAACAATGCATGCCCCAGCGAGAAAGTACCACAGGCGGACGGGCTCCGATATCAGTAGCCCTGTTCGTGTAGCCACCGGTTTTTGGGGTCGGATACGGCGCGACAGATCCGAGATCCATGGAGGGGGAGCCGCCCAAACCATCAGCAACGCAGCCAGGTCCCGAAACGTTGGATGAACGAATGTTTGGTATGCAAACCAAGCAAGTCCGCCTAGGAACGCGATTAGAAGTGCGCCCGACGTGTCCTGCGCCCGCGGAAACCACCAGAGCACGGCCGCAAAGGGTACTACGTTTCTCAGGCTGGCAGAAAGGAACGCCACTAACACGGCTGGCGTGGCAAA
>JBGAPN010000081.1:0-15190 GCA_044221235.1 Limisphaerales bacterium | reverse complement strand
CGCGGCAGAAGGAGAGGAGATCCTGATTTCCGAATCCACCTTCGCGGAACTGGAACGAACGGCCCCTGACCTCGCCCGCCGCTGCGAGCGGAGGGGCCCGTATTCCCTCCAGGGGCTGGCCGAACCTGTTCCCGTGTATGCCGTACGCTGGAGGGACGACATTGTTGACGAAACGCTTTAGCACGGACGGCCGCCCCGCCTCGCGTCATGCTTCACTTCCATTCCTTCTGGATGGCTCCCCAACGCGACGGGACGAATCCGGCCGACCGGATTCCGATGCGCCTGGACGACTACGAAGCGCTGACCTGGCTCGCCAGCGCCCTCGCCGCGAAACAACTGGGACCCGTCCGCCTGATCACCGACGATGGCGGACTGGAGTTTGTGCGCCGGGTGGGACTGGACCGGGTGTACGACGGCGGCATTTCCACCGCCCTCAATGCGGTGCCGGACGACATCGATCCCCTGTTGTTCTGGACGGCTGGAAAAATCTTCGCCTGGACGCTGATCGACGAACCGGCCGTCCAGCTGGACCCGGACGCAATTCTCTGGGGACCGCTGCCGTCGGGGCCGGACGTTCAGATGCTGCACGAGGAAAATCCCCTCTGGCCGGATTACCGCGGCAACCGGGACCGGTTCAACCCGGATGGCTTGGACGACGATGGATGGGATTGGGACATCCGCCCCTGCAACGCCGGAATCGTGGCATTCCGCGATCCGGCGAAGGCCCGGGAATTCGCAGAGTCTGCTCTTCAGATCATGTCGACGTTCAGCCGTCGTTCCCGTGACCTCGGCTACTGGGGTCTCTCCCGGGCGACCGATTTCGCGGAAGCCCCGGTTTTTGTCGAACAACGTTTCCTGCCCATGCTGGCCCGCCGTCGCGGCTGGACACTGGGCACACTGGGAGAGATGAAGCCCCACGTCGCCCATCTGGAGAGCAATCCGCTCTGCTGCCACCTCTGGCACAGCAAGTCCTTCTATCTGGAGTGCCGGGAAGCCCGCGCAGCCCTGGTCAACCACCTCGCCGACCGGCTCTGGTCCCACCATCCGGAATCGAGGGAGATTCTGGAACGGTGGCAACTGGACCGCCCGGTGGAACCCGGTCGATATCCCGAGGATCCGCCGTTGAACTTTCCCGTCCGGGGTCACCGGCCGACTTTTGTCTTGCTTGGCCGAGTGAACGGCGTAGTGACGATTCGAGACCCCACTGGCTTGTCCCCGTCCAGGTCACGCTGGCGCCCGGGTGGGTCTTGCCGAGACGCTCCATGCGGAACCCGGCACTTCCTACGAAGTCACTGAATTCCGATATCAACCCTGAACGGTTCCAGGAGACGGGACCGTGCCCATTCCTCGGAGAATTCCCCAATGCCCATTCGCAAGCGAAACGGCTGGTCGCTGCCACCCATCAGCGATCCACTCGACAACAAGGACTATTCCATGTCTTCCGGGAGCTCCGGCTCCGGCACCGTCGAGGACAACAACGGCCAACTGTACACATCCATGTCCAAAAGCGGTGGCCAAACGTCGGTCGTCACCAGCAAGGCAGGCGACGTATCCATCACCTCGTATTACGACAGCAACTATTCGTTCCGCCGCCGCAAGACATCGTCCCGTGGCAACATGGGGACCATCGGTTGATTTCTCCCGCGACATCCACCCGACAGGAACTCCCATGAAAGATTCCAATCCACCCGAATGCGACCCTGGCCTGGTCGTGCCCAACCCAGATGTCCAGCTGTCCGCCATTGACGAAATCGGAACCCCATCCAAAGCCAGCACCTGCCTGCTGTTCTACAAGGACGGCGAACCATGGGTCCGAATTCTTGCGCTTGGACCTGACGACACGGGTCCAACCGGCTGGGCCTCCAAGGATGCGGCGAATCTCGCGTCCAGTCCCTTTGTCCTCACCCCGGAACACATTGTCGTCGTGGGAGCCGGTGCCTACGCCATCATTACCTCCGGTTGGGGCAAAGACGCTCGAAAACAGCGGTGCGCGCTGGTAGAGGGACTTCCCATCAAGGGCACGGTGAGGCCGCCGTGGATCGACCCGAAAGATTGGGCTATGTTTCCGCCGGACGTCGTCCGAGTCATCCATCCCCGTTGCCCGCCCATCCTCTACACCCGCCGCCAATCCTGTCTCGACGTGGGGACCATTGAGGAACTGTTCACGACAACCGGTTCGATCAGAATCCTCACTTGAGGTTGAGAGAATTTCACGACAGTCGATTCCGGGACCTCCCCGGCTTCTTCCGAGGAACCGAAAGCGATGCGAGAAGTCTGAAACTCGCAACGGCACATCAGGTCTGGCTAAGCCTTTCCAGTTCCGCCTGAAGCAAGGTGGCGCGTCCCACGTACGAGAGGCCGTATTCCGCAAAACCTCTCGATTCCGCGAGTTTCCCTTCTGCATTGCGCATTCGGGCAAAGACCAGGGCCATGCGTACGTTCGTGGAGCCGAAACCCAGGAAGTCGGTTCTGCCTTCTTTGAAATCTTCCGGCGAAATCAGGCTCAATGGAGAATCGACAGCACCAAGCCGGGCAAGGAGCGGTCTCCCCACTCGCACATATACGTCCGCCGCGCCAAGTACAGCGACGTCCATGCTCTCCTGCGACGGGCTGTAGTCCCACCATTGATCCTCCCCAGACTCGGACAATCTCCTGCGGAACTCACAACGGGATTCCGTGATCTTCTTTGGGTCGGGAGCATTTCCCAAAACATCGGGAACGGAGATCGGTTGAATGCCAAGGTTGATGGCAAACTGTCCGTCGTGGCGGGAGACCTGAACATTGAGGACCTGAATCCATCGGTTGATGATCCGCCGGAAGGTTCGTCCTGAACCGCTGAATCCGTCCTCCTTCAACCGGGGAAGGAGATGGGATCGGATTGAGAGTTCCAGCCGTGGAGGGGATGCGCTCATGTCAAATCGAGGTGGGCAACGCGTCGGCGGGTTGAGATGTAGCCCCACAGGGCACTGCGGCCCTGCCGTGGGGGAGGGATCGGGAAAACGGACGGGCCGCTGGAGCATACCCCCACAGTCTTCACGACCCGCCCGTGCCACTCCTAGCAGTTGGTCCCAGAAGCCGGAATGACCATTCCATGCTGAAGAAAAATCCACGGATCAAACAAGCGAGATGGGGCGAACTGCGGCCGGAGACGCGTCCATCGGGCTCCCGGAATCTTGGGCGGACGTGTCCACCAGCGCCTCGTGACAGAACAGGCTGATCCATTCCCGGGCTTCCTGACGATCCCGGCTCTTTCCTCCCAACAACTTCCAACGCCCCAACGCGTCGGACACCAGGGCCGCCTGGCCAAAACAGCGGACGAGATTCAATCGACCGGAGGCTGGGCTGAACGCAGTGCGAATCATCTTCATACGCCCGCAGTGTGCCCTGGAGGGTGGGACAACGGCGGTCGGAGGTGAACATTCCAAATTCCACTGCCCGAAGCCCGGAGCCCCCTTGGATTGTGGCAATTGGAGTTTGGGGATTCCCACCCCCTGTTCCCTTTCAATTTCCAGAAAGGATCCTAGTTTCCCGCCCGCATGAGTTTCGTCGCCGAGTTCAACGCGCTTCCGTTCGACGCCCTGCTCCGGCGGTCGACGGACGCCGAACCTCAGGACGTAGCGAGAATCCTCGCGCGTGGTCCGCAGTCCCTGGCTGACTTCGCAGCGCTGCTGTCACCGGCCGCAGCGGAACGCCTCGAACTGCTCTGCGCACGCTCGCAGGCGCTGACCCGGCAACGTTTCGGACGCGTCATCCGGCTCTTCGCTCCGCTGTACCTCAGCAACGAGTGCATCAACAACTGCGCGTACTGCGGCTTTTCCCGCGACAATCCGATTCTCCGGGTCACGTTGTCCGTTCCAGAAGTGGTGCGGGAAGCCCGGGCCCTGGTGGACCAGGGATTCCGCAATCTGCTCCTCGTGGCTGGCGAGCATCCCAAGTTCGTGTCCAACGGGTATCTCCGCGACTGCACTGCGGCGCTCCATGAGTTCGTGCCGTCTCTTTCCCTGGAGGTTGGGCCGATGGAAACAGCCGAGTACCAGCCGATCGTCCGGGCGGGTGCCGAGGGACTGGTGGTTTACCAGGAGACGTATGACCGCCCAGCCTACGCGACATTGCACACGGCGGGACCCAAACGGGATTTCGACTGGCGCCTGGCCTGCCCCGAACGCGCCTATGCGGCCGGATTCCGCCGAATTGGAATCGGAGCGCTGCACGGACTGGCCGACTGGCGTTACGAGGCCCTGGCGACCGCAGCCCACGCAGCCTGGTTGATGCGGCATTGCTGGAAATCCATGCTGACGATTTCCCTGCCCCGGCTGCGTCCCTGCGCCGGCGAGTTCCAGCCCATCACCCGGCTGGGTGACCGCGAGCTGGTTCAGCTCATCGCCGCGCTGCGGCTCTTCCTGCCGGATGTCGGTCTGGTCCTGTCGACCCGGGAACCTGCACGGCTCCGGGACGGCCTGTTTCCCCTGGGTATTACCCACGCCAGTGCCGGCAGTCATACCGAGCCCGGCGGCTATACCGGCGCCGGACGCGACAACGTCCACCAAACGGTTCGCGGCCGGATCGTGGAGGTGTCCGACGCCTCCAACTCCAGCCTGGCCCGCCCTGGACGCGCCACGGCAGCCACCGGTCAGTTTGAAATCGCCGATGAGCGTTCCCCCGAGGAAATCGCCTCCCTGCTCCGACGACTAGGCTACGAACCGGTATGGAAGGATTGGGACGCGGCTCTCAGCGAGTGAATGAGGGGCGCCCCGGGCATCGTCCGAAGTCTTCCGCGACGTGAACGCAACCATTCCCAACCGCACCCGCTCAGAGGAACTATTCGCCGAGGCCCTCCGTCACATCCCCGGTGGGGTCAATAGTCCCGTGCGCGCCTTCCGGGCGGTCGGCGGCCAGCCCTTTTTCGTTGAATCCGCTCGCGGTGCCTTCCTGCACACGGTGGATGGCGAGCGCCTGTTGGATTATGTCTGCACCTGGGGTCCCGCCATCCTCGGCCACGCGCATCCAGCAATCCTCGCCGCCATCAAGACCGCCGCAGACCAGGGCACCAGCTTCGGGATTCCCAATCCACGCGAAGTCGGCCTCGCACGGGGCGTCAAGGAGCGGGTCCCGGGCATCGACAAGATCCGGTTCTGCAATTCCGGGACCGAAGCCTGCATGTCCGCCATCCGGCTGGCCCGCGGATTCACCGGGCGGGACAAGATCCTGAAGTTCGACGGCTGCTACCACGGGCACGCGGACTCGCTGCTGGTGAAGGCAGGCTCGGGTGCATTGACCCTGGGGAATCCGGACAGTGCGGGCGTGCCGGCCGATTTCGCCAAACACACCCTCGTCCTGCCCTACAACGACCCGGACGCCCTTCGTGCCGCCTTCAACGCCCATGGGCGTGACCTGGCCGCGGTCATCGTGGAAGGCGTTCCGGCGAACGCGGGGCTCTACCTCCCGCGTCCCGGCTATTACGAGCTGCTGCAGCAACTCTGCCGGGACCACGGCACGGTCTTCATCTGCGACGAAGTCATGACCGGTTTCCGGCTCGGTCCGGGCGGCGCCCAGCAACGGTTCGGGCTCACGCCGGACTTGAGCTGCTTCGGCAAGATCGTCGGGGGCGGCCTCCCGGTCGGCGCCTTTGGCGGTCGGGCGGACATCATGGATCGCCTGGCTCCCTTGGGTCCGGTCTACCAGGCCGGGACCCTGAGCGGCAATCCCCTGGCGATGGCGGCCGGTATGGCCGCGTTGGACGGGCTGACCCCCGAAGGCACCTACGAACAACTGGAAACACGTGGTGCCCAACTCGCCGCCGGCATGGCCGACGCCGCACGTCATGCGGGAGTTCCCGTCCGGTGGCAATGGATCGGATCCATGTTCTGCGGATACTTCACCGACCAACCGGTCTGGAACCTGTCCGATGCCCTGCGGAGCGACCGTGGCCGTTTCGCCCGTTTTTTTCATGGCATGCTCGACGCCGGCATCTATTTCGCGCCGTCCCAGTTCGAGGCCGGCTTCATTTCCACGGCGCACACGGAAGCGGACATTGAGCAGACCGTTCGCACTGCGGCGGATGTCCTGAAACGCCTCTGACCACGATCCACGAGAGAGGCCCTCACCCCGGCCCTCCCTTCTTCCCCGAGTCAGAAGGAAGAGGGGGACCTGGCGGTGTGGCTAGGGATTCGAGGTCTTGCAACACGGATGCGCATGGCCCGCAATCGCTAGGGTGGATGAGGGCCCGCAGAAACGTCCTTCAACCTTCAACTTTCAACCTTCAACAGTCGGGAGAAAGACGGCGCATAACGCGTCCACACTTGACCCCGGCTAATGTGTCCGTTTGCCTGAAGTGGCTCACCCACACCGCCGGCATTGCCTCCAGAACCCACCATTACGCGAAAGTACCGGGCGTTCATTTCCTACAGCCATGCTGCGGACGGGCGCCTTGCGCCCGCACTGCAATCCGCGTTGCAGCGGTTCGGCAAGCCCTGGTGCCGGCTCCGGGCCCTCCGGATCTTCCGGGACCAGACCGGCCTTGCGGCGACGCCGGAATTGTGGGGATCCATTGAACGGGCGCTGTTCGACTCGGAGTATCTGATCCTGCTGGCCTCACCCCGGGCCGCTGCCTCCCCGTGGGTCCAGCAGGAAGTCGAGTGGTGGTTGCGTCACAAGAGTGCTGACCGCCTGCTCCTGGTGTTGACCGAGGGTGAACTGGCCTGGGACCCGGCCGGGAAGGAATTCGACAGGAACCGAAGTACCGCGCTGCCGTCCCAACTTCGCCGCGCCTTCCACGAGGAACCGCTCCATATCGACCTGCGATGGGCGGAGAACGAACAAAACCTTTCGCTGCGCCACCCTCGTTTTGCCGAGGCCGTTGCCAGCCTGGCCGCCACGCTGCACGGCAAGTCGCTGGATGACCTGATTGGCGAAGACGTCCGCCAGCACACGGCAACCGTCCGATTGATTCAGCTCGCCGGAGCCGTCCTGGCCGTGCTCACGGCCCTGGCGGTGTTCACCGCCGTGGTGGCGTTGCGCGCCCGCCGCACCGCCGAGACGGTCGCCCAGGTCCAGGCGGGAAGCGCCGCGACCCAGGCGGCCGCAGAATCCTCCCGCAAGCTCGCCCAGACCGCCCTCAACCAGATGGCGGATCCTTCACTGGCCATTCTCCTGGCCGCCGAGGCCGTCCGACTGAGTCCCACAGAGGAGGCCGTCAGCGCACTTCGTCAGGCCCTGGCCGGCCCTGCCCAACCGGTTGCCAGCATCTCCATCCCGGATGCCACCATGAACAGCGCGGAACTGAGCCCGGATGGAAACCTCCTCGCAGTTTGGTCCGACAAGGTTCTCCAGCTCCATCATCCCACCTCGGGACAGCTTCTTCGGGCTCTGCCCCCGTTCCAACAGGAACTCTTACATGCCGTCTGGGCGGGCGATGGCCGATGGATCGCAACCATCGCCTCCGAGGGGCACATTGCGCTCTGGGATCCCCATACCGGCGTCAGGCTCCGCGAGTTCCAACACCCGGGCGGCGGGATGCTACAGTCGAGTCCGAACGGCAGCCGGCTCCTCAGCCTCGGGAGCGGCGGAGCGGTCCTGTGGGATCCGGCCACCGGAAATTCCGTCGCTGAATTGGAATGTCGCGACTTTTTTTACACGGATCGCGCTGTGGCGGATTTCAGTCCGGACAGCCGGATGCTCGCGATCTGCGCCCGAGTGGATCCCGTGGTGTACAACGCCGCCACCGGGCAGAAGAGGTTTGTAATCACCGGGCACACCTCTCCCGTGAACTCCGTCTCATTCGCCCCCAACGGGACCTGGCTGGTCACCGCCTCCAATGACCGGACCCTTCGGAAATGGAGGAGCTCGGACGGTCAATCTCTCGGGGTGTGGAAGTCGGACTCGGAGCCTCAACTGGTCCGGGTTAGTCCAGACGGGAAGCGGCTGGCCATCGCGGATCATGAGCGGTCCCTGACGGTGCGGGATGCGGCGTCAGGCCAGGTGTTGTCGCGAATGGAGTTCCAGCCCGCACCGAGATGGCCCCTCGACTTCCGGTTCTCCCCGGAGGGCAGTTGCCTCGCGGTGTTCTCGTTTGACGGCCGTCCCGCGGAAGTTCGGGAAACGCGTAGCGGCATCGTGCTGTCCATTTTGGAGGACGCCGAAGGCGAGCGTCGATCCCTGCAGTTCAGTGCGGATGGAAAGAGGGTGGTTGTGGGCAATTTCGGCTCACCGGCGCGCCTGTACTCCTGTGAACTCGCCTCCCGTCCGGCCGAACTCCTCTCGCTGGCGGTCCGCCGCGCCGGCCGCCCTCTCACCGACGACGAGCGTGCCCGGTTCCTTTCACCAGGCACTCCCCATTGATCACAGAGCGTCCCGCCACAGCGGAGCCCACCCGGGCACAAATTGGAAATGGGGGACAATTGGAAATGGGGGCGCTACCCATTTTCCGGAAGCTGGAGTAGCATCCAATCACCATGTCGATGCTCCGAACGGGTCTGGTGGTTCTTGGCGTGCTTGGCCTCACTGCGGGCGGGCTTCCTTCGCGGCCCCCGGCGGTCACCCTCACCAACATCACCTCGGGCGCGGGCGGGATACCCTCGGCTGGCAGGCCAGCACTCCGGGCCTGCGGTTTACCGTGGAGCAGCAGGATTCCCTCGGAGCCGGCGGGTGGACGCCGGTACCCGGAACGACGTGGCCGGTGACCAGCATCACCGCGGTTTCGGATCTCCCCGCAGACGGCGAGCAGTTTTACCGGGTTCAATATGAGCCCATTCCGGGAAAGCGGGGACGTCTGATTTCCACCCGGCTCGTCAGCACCCTCAGCAAGGCCGTCATCCAGTTCATTTTCAATCAGGCCGGATACCCGCTGACGGCCGATAAGGATGTGCAGTATTATGCGGTCACCTACGAGACCGTCGATGCCCAGGGGTTTCCAACGACCGCTTCGGGCGCCCTGATTCTCCCGGTCGGCGTGACCACCCCGCTTCCCCTGGCCAGCTACCAGCATGGAACCGTGGTGGAGAAAGGTGACGTCCCGTCCCGGTTGAGCACCGAAGGATACATTGGGGTGGCCTTTGCGACCTCGGGATACGCTGCCGTGCTTCCGGATTACCTGGGCCTGGGTGATTCCACCGGAGTTCCCTCCTATCACCATTCCCGGAGTGAGGCCACCTGCGTCGTGGATCTCCTTCGTGCGGCCCGTGCCTATTGCGCCGCCAACAGCATCACGCTGAATGGAAAACTCTTCCTCGCCGGATATTCGCACGGCGGACACGCTACATTGGCCGCCTTGCGCGAGATCGAGGCCCATCATGCCGGAGAATTCCAGGTCACGGCCTGCGCCGCCGGAGCCGGGGCCTACGACCTCTCCGGAACGACGCTCCAGCGCTTCCTCCAGGGAAACCCGGTCCCGAATCCCTACTACTATCCGTACCTCGCCGCAGCCTACGTGGATGTCTATGGCATCGCGAATTCATTGGCAGACCTGCTTCAGTCACCGTGGAAAACCACCATTCCACCGCTCTTCGACGGTAAGACCGCCGACAGCACGATCAACGCCGCGCTGCCTCCCAATGCTCTTGACGCATTCGATCCGGAGTGGGTGGAGGCCCTGAAGTCCGGGGCGGAAATCCCATTTCTCTCCGCGGTGAGGGACAACGACCTGCTTGACTGGACTCCAAAGTCTCCCCTGCAGCTCTACCATTGTTCCGGGGACCAGGATGTGGTTCCCGCGAACTCCAAGGTGGCCTACGACGGATTCCGCAGCCGCGGCGCCACGCAAGTCCAGTTGCTGGATCCCCTCCCCGGTGCCGATCACAGCAGCTGTGCCGAACCCACACTGCTGGGAATCAAGGCATGGTTCGACACCCTGCGCTGAAGCCCCCACAAATCAGCTGAGCCGGAACAATGCAGATGAATCCGCAGATCCAAGCAGATTGACGCTGATGAGAGGGGGCGGCGTCGGAAGCCAAAGCGGTTGAAACAACGCACCAATGGGTGAGCTCCTTCGCCGCTCCTCCCCCGGCTTCTTGATCTGCGTTCATCCCGTTCATCTGCGGATTTCCACCACGGCCGACTGCATGGCTCCGGCTCAGCTCTCAGCCGAATACGTGCAGTAGAAACCGCACACAAAGGCTCGAACGCTCAGGCCAACGCGGGATCAATTGGTTTCGGTTCGCGCCGCCGGGTGGGCTGATCGAACGGTGACACCACCCGGGGTCTAATTCCCTGTTTTCTTCGCGGCTTCGTGGCTTCGTGTGAGCAGTTTATCCCCCTCCGATGGCGTCGTTACGGCTCCGCTCTTCGCCCTCATCCACCGATTGACAAAACTACTACCCAGGTAGTATTACCACGGTCGTCTTCATCATGAACCCCCGACATCACCGATTGGGCGACCTGCAATTGAAGATCCTGCAGGTCCTTTGGGATCGCGGCGAGGCGTCCGTGGGCGATGTCCACACCACGCTCAAGCCGGATCGCGACCTCGCCTACACCACCGTTGCCACCATGCTCCGCAAGATGGAGCAGCGCGCGCTGGTTGCGCATCGGGAGGAAGGCCGAAGCTTCCTCTATCGCGCCCTGGTGGCCGCCGAGGAGGTACATCGAAGTGTCGGGGACCATTTCGTGGAGCGGCTGTTCGAAGGGAGCGTCGCCGAGGCGGTCAGCCACCTGCTCCAAACCCGCGACGTGAGCCGCGAGGAACTCGACGAACTGGCCCGGCTGATCCAGCAGGCCAAGAGGAGGCTGAAATGAGTCCCGACCTCGGCTGGTGGGCAGGCTTGCTCGCAACGCTCGCGGTGATTTCCGCCATCATCGGGTTGCTGGCCCGGGCGGTCTCCGGCCGCTGGGCCTCGGCGCGCGATCGGCGACGGGTATGGAGGATCGCCACGGTGGCCCTGCTGTTGGCAGTCGGGATCGAGTTGGCGGGGCTCCGGCCGGTGGCTCCGCTCCATGGATGGAGTCGCACGTCCAAGACTGCCACACGCACGCTGCAGGTCGTCCCCGTGCAGTCGGTTTCAGTCGGGACACCTTTCGTCCCATCGGTTTCCTCCGGGATATCCCTGCCGGAGTCTCATGCGATCTGGTGGCCCGGTTGGGGCTGGCTGGGTGGCATGGTCATCCTTGCCGTCCGGGGTTTTGCGGCCCGAGCGCACCTTGCGTGGCGATGCCGCCCCTCGATTGAACACGCCCCGCCCCGGCGGGAAACGCTCGATCACGTCGCGGAGCTCAGGGCCCGCCTTGGGCTGGGCAGCCTCCGGCAGCTGGCCTGGCCTGACCTTAGGGGACCCATCGTCTTCGGAATTTGGCGACCCACGCTGGTCGTTCCCAAAGACTTCGAGGACCGGTTTTCCCGCGAACAACGCCGCTCAATCCTGGCCCACGAACTCAGCCATCTCGCGGCAGGCGACCCGGCCTGGCTGGCCGTGGCGAGCGGGATGACCACCCTGTTGTGGTGGAACCCACTGGCCTGGTGGACCGCCCGCGAATTGCGGCGATCCAGTGAATCCGCCGCCGATGAAGCCAGCCAACTGTTCCCCGGAGGCCGCCTCGCCCTGGCAGAATCCCTCGTCATCCTCGGCCGTGAATTGCTCTCTCCGATGGAACGGACCCGTCTCGGCGCCGCCGGTTCCGGTCCGACCTCCGAATTGGGACGTCGGGTTCGCGCTCTCCTGGGACCGGAATCGACAGGCCCGGTCCGCCGCGGAAGGGAGCGCCTCATGCTGATGATCGGGGTGGTGATGGTTGGAACGGTCCTGCTGGTACCAATTCCGGGCGGAAAGAGGGCAAGCCTGCCGCGGTTGCTGTCCACCGCGCTGGCCGACAGCACCGTCACCCGCCCTCTGGAAAATCCTACTGTCCGTCCAGGGATACCGGCCTCCGACCCGTATGGTCTGCAACAACACGATGCGGTCGCTCCCCTGGAACCGGACTCCTTTCCTCCCTTCCCACGCCCTTCACTCGCCTACGGACAACTGCCGGAATCCTCCACTCGCGTCGCTTTGCTGGAGCCGTCAACGTCGCCCATCGAGTCCCATGGGTTTTTTTCTTCACGCCAAAACCAAGTCTACGTCTCCACGACACCGCAGTCCACTGGGGCTCCAACGGCGACGGCGACCCCACCACCCCGATCCGCAGCTGTATTGCCCGTCACTTCTCCGATGGTGGCATCAGCCAACCCTGATGCTGCCAATCCATCGGCCGAGTCGCTTTACACACGAACCTGGCGGGTAGACACGGAGCGCATGTTCGAACGCCTCGGAATCACCCCGGCCCAGAATGGACGCGGCACCGACGGGACACCGGCGCTTCAAAAAATGCTCTCCGCCGCTGGCGTCCAACTTCCGATCGTTACCTCAGGCGCCAAAGCCCCCGACCCGACCGGCAAGGCCATCTTTTTCCGGACCACTCCTGGAGTGATTTTCGCACGGGCCACCCCGAAGGAACTGGATGCCATCGAGCGCCAGGTGGGAACCCTGAATCAACTGGAGGAACAGGTGCATCTCCTGGTGCACTTCGTCGAAGTGACGACCGTCGGGGGTGGCGAGGACACCGGACTGGACCGACTCTTCGGACAGTCCCCCACAAACAACCCGGTGCCGGAGATCACCGCCCCCACCGGAAAACTCCCAGGTGCCGGCGTTCCCTTTTCCGACCGGATCCAGGTGGAGAAGCTCTCCATCCAGGGCCAGGCGGCCACAAGTCCCTGAACACTGCGGCGCTCGCGAACAGGCCGGAGTCCCAAGGGTCCGATTGGCTCGCCGGGCCGGGGGTTCCCACGGTCTCCGGGAGGCAGGTGCAGGTCGCCGTCCAGGACATCCGGAGCATCGTCACCGGGCCACGGGTGATTCCCGAGTCCTCCACCAACTCAGGGGCCCTCCTGTACGAAGCCAGCCCGATCGCCACCGGTCCAGTGGTTGAGATTCTGCCGGAGAGCACCGGCCAGGGTTGGAAACTCGCCGTAACCGCGCAGGTCGACGAGTTCATGGGCTACGCCAATCCGGTGTCGGCCAACAGGGTCGAACTCACCACCTCCACCGGCGCCATCAAATCGATGGAAGCCCTCCCCCGTTTCCGGACTCGCGAGCTCGTTGCCACGGCCCACCTGACCGAGGGACAGACCCTGGCGATGCGCGGTCCCGAGGCGTCCCAAACCATTGTGTTCAAGGACAAGGTCCCCGTCCTGGGTGATATTCCCATTGTGGGACGCCTGTTCCGCAAGCAAGGCACGCAATCCATTCCCAAGCGGCTGTACGTGTTCATCACCCTCAGCACAGGAAACCCAGGGAGTCCTGCAGCCAAGCCCTGAGCCCGTTTCCAGGAATCAGCCCGGCGGCACGCGCGCACCCCGCGAAGGTCACCGGACATCGAAGGGAATTGCCACCATCATTCCCGGGGGGGATTCCCTCGCCCGGAGTGCCACCATCCAGTCAAGACTCCACACCGGTGGCACTCCAAAACTCCCGCGCGGAGGATGCGGAGATCGCAAGACGATGCCAGTGGCGAAGGATTTCCGGATCCCCCACCGACTCAATCTTCAGCAGGTCTTCCGGCGAGAGACTTCCAAACCGGGCTTCCAGCACTTCCCTCACCGACTCCCGTCGGGCAGCGAGTCGCCCCGCCTCGAGCCCCTCCTGACGGCCTTCCTGACGCCCTTGGATGATCCCTTCCTCGCGGCCCAGGCGCTCGATGCTGGTGATGTATCGCATACGCAAACTCTCCTCAAAAATTTCAACTTCCCTTCGAAATGTTATGTCCAGTCCGGCCGGCAGCGGCAACACCCAATCCATCAGTCGGAACAACTCCACCGCCTCCTTCCACGGACTGTCGTAATCAGATCGTTCGACTTCCGAAGCCACGCCTTCATCCCAACCGATCGCAGCCTCCCGGGGTATCGCCAGATTTATGGACCTCCCCATCGGCAACAGCCCCAGGCGCCACCTATGGAGCGCTGTTCCGCTCGCCCTCTTCCACATTCCAGTCCGGCGAAACCGCCATTGAGCGGACGCCAGCCCCGCTGTAGGTTTCGATTCAGTTCCTCAGTTCATGAATCAGACCCGTACACTCCGCCTCCGCCTGCATTGGGTCATCCTTCTGGCCTGGGTTTTCTTCCTGCAGGTCCAAGCCGCGCAATCCCCTCAACCGCTTCAATGGATCTCTCCGGCGCCCGGAACTGTCCTGCGCCTGAACGAGTCCTATCCAGTGGCCGCCACGGCCAGCAGCGGCCGGCCGGTCACCTTTCGCGTCGCTTCGGGACCCGCTGAAATCTGGGACGGCTACGTCACCGTCATCCAACCCGGCCGCGTCACCCTGGTCGCCGAACAGGCCGGTTCGGCGGACTGGCAGCCCGCCACCCTCTGGCAGAAGTTTAACCTCGGTCATGTCGAACTGGAGGAAGTGGCCCGAATCGACCGCTCGGTCATCGGCGACGGCATTGCCATCGATGTGGCCGATGGTATCGCCGCCGTCGGCTCCTCCGGCCGCGTCTCGTTCGTGGATGTCCAGGATCCCGAGAACCCCACCATTCTTGGTTCGCTCCCGGTGTCAGGACCGGTCCGCGATGTGTTCCTCCGGTATCCACTGGCCTACCTGGCGGCGGACTCCCTCGAGATCGTAGACTACTCCAATCCGTCGAAGCCGGTCTCCATCGGACGACTCACGCTACCCGGTATCTCCATCCTGGGAGTTCATGTGGCCGCCGACGTTGGCGCAATTGCCTGCGGCGATAACGGCTTTTGCCTGGTGGATGTCTCAAGACCCCAGTCACCCCGGCTGTTGTCCCAGGTGAAGGAGTCCAATGGGACGGTATACACAGTCCACGTGTCAGGAGACCTGGTTTACATCGGCGGATTTGGTCCCATCCGCATCTACAACATCATCGACCCGGCGGCGCCCCGCAGGGTCGGTTCATTTGGGGCCAACAGTTTCAACCGGATGAAACTCCAGGGTGACCTCGGGTTTACCGCCAATTTTTGGGGCCGTTTCGAATCATGGAATTTCCAGAACCCATCGTCTCCGGTGGTTCTGGGCTCCGCCTCCTTTCCGAACGAGGGATTCGGACTCGGCGAAATCAAGTTGGGACTAAATCTTGGATCGGGCTTCGCCTACGTCGGCGGCTACCCATTCGCCCTCCTGATGTTCGATATCGGTGATCCGGCACATCCGGACTTCCTGGGGAAATTCAGCCAGGCGGGATTTTTCGAGAAATCGCGCCGGG
>JBGAPN010000080.1:0-15011 GCA_044221235.1 Limisphaerales bacterium | reverse complement strand
GTAATACATCACCTTGTCATCCGCGATGCCGGTGCCGATCGAATTCGCCAGGGAGACGTTGCCTGATCGATAGGCGTTCACCAGACCGGGCACGCCCAGCAGGGAATCGCGCCGGAACACGGTGGGATCGATGAAGTCGTCGTCGATCCGGCGGTAGATCACATGGACGGGCTGGAGCCCCTTGGTGGTCCGCATGAAGACCCGGGAATCCCGGACCAAGAGGTCGCGTCCTTCCACGATCTCAATGCCCATCTGGCGGGCGAGGTAGGTATGCTCGAAATAAGCGCTGTTGTAAGCCCCGGGCGTCAACAGCACCACCGTGGGATCAGCGACTCCAGCCGGGGCGATGTATTGGAGCATCTTCAGCAGTTCCTGCGGGTAATGATCCACGGGATGCACACCCACCTGCTCGAACACCCCGGGAAAGGTGCGCTTCATGGCGCGCCGGTTTTCCAGCAGGTAACTGACGCCGCTGGGACACCGGGCATTGTCCTCCAGGACCATGTACTTGCCGTCGGCGCCCCGGATCAGATCCGAACCGCAGACGTGAATGTAGATGTCCTTGGGGACGTTGAAATTGACGAACTCACGTCGGAAATGCTTCCCGGAGAAGATGAAAAACGGCGGGACGACCCCGTCTTTGATGATCCGTTGCTCGTGATAGAGGTCGTGGAGGAACAGATTCAGCGCGGTGATCCGTTGGGTGAGACCGCGTTCCACGTACTCCCACTCCCGCTGGGGAATGATCCGGGGAACCAAATCAAACGGGAAGATGCGTTCCGTGCCCTGGGAATCCCCGTACACGTTGAAGGTGATCCCCTGCCGCAGAAAGGCGATGTCGACGGCTTCCCGCTTCCGCTGGAACTCGTCCTCCGTCAGGCCGGCGAAGCACTGCTCAAACCTCCGGTAGTGCGGCCGGATTTCGCCGGCTGAGGTGTACATCTCGTCGAAAAACGTCTCGGGCGCGTACCGCTTCAGCACGGCCCGATTGCACGTCCGCCGGCCGGTGCCATTCAAGCCTCATCTTCGGGGAAGGATTCACGGTTTTCTGCATGTAAATCATGAACGGAATGACGGTTGTAGGCCGCGGTGTCCCGTCTACACCGCGACTCCGGGCCCAGGGCGGGCCGAGAACCCGTTCACGAATGGACCCGAGCCGGGACCTTGAACCCGCCCGTCTTTCTCTCAGCCCTCAGCTCTCAGCCAGAGCGAAGCAGTTGGATCCTTGGGGAGCATACGCGCTCGATAGCTCACTAAAGAGTGACGACTCCACACGCCCATGGCAGACGGCGAGGGCGCCATCTGCAGCATGCGAGGGCGCATGCTCTCCCCATTCCAACTGAATCGTTCCGGCTCAGCTCTCCGCTGCATTTCAACTCTCCCCCGGACCCGCAGCCAGACTCGAAAAGCGAGAACCGGCCTCCCAGCGCGACTCGCGCGGGAGGCCGGTTCAATCGTTGGGTGTCCGGGTCGTTGGAGACGTCGTGGGTGGTTACTTGGCCAGGATTCGCAGGGTGGGATCACCGTACAGGACGCAGTACATGTTACCCAATCCGCGATTCACGGTCTGGTACCACAACTGTCCCAGCGTCTTGCCTTCGAAGGCGCCATTCAAGTCCCAGGCCCCGATCGCGCTGTTGGCAGTCGCCAGAGTGCTGGAAACGAGCGGGTTCACGAGGCGCTGCGAATTGAAATCGATCTGGTATGAACCATAGGAGAGGTCCAGCACCGCCCAGGGGGCAGTCCGGGTGGCCCAGTAGCTCGGGGTGTAGGGGACCCATTTGAAGTCGTACACGACACCGAACGCACTGATTGAGTTGAGCGTGTAGGGCTGGGTCTTGGTGGATGTCTCGGAGCAGAAGAATCGGAAGTTGTTGGTGCCCACAGTGGAGGTTGCCCAGTCCTGGAAGTATCCGGTGGGCCGTTTGAGATAGGAGGAATTCCCCACCAGGGTCTTCACCGTCCAACCGCCAGTCCGGTAGTCATGCAGGCGTTTGAAATAGTTGTTGAGGCACTGAATTTCAAACTGGGCGGCGGTCAAGGTGCTTCCCCAGGCCTTGGGACCGCTGGCTCCACTCAAGTCGAGAAAGCCGATGCTGGCCTGCAGTTTTCCGAGCTTCTTGCTCTCATCCGTGGTGCCGCCCGGGCAGACCTGCTGGTCAAACTTTCCGTCGCCGGGCTTGTTCACCTGGGCGGTGCGGCTCCGGTAGCCGGAATTGTCCGCGGAGTCGGTCCATTTCCCATCCGGGCATCCGTAGTACACTGTGGTCGCATAGGCGCCACAGGAGTCGGGGTGGCCGTCCGGCCAGAGATTGACGCCGGAGTAGGGCATGGGGAGTTTGCCGACCAAGAGGACGTGGAGATCCGCGGACTTCTTGGCGCGGGGCCAGACGACGTCCCGGGCGAGGCGGACGTGCGCGGTGGTGTCTTTGGCGTTGCGGGCCGGCCAGGTGACCTTCTCGACGTTCCATCCCTCAGACTGGACATCTTGGATGTACTGTTCCAGGGCGGGTGCGATGTTCGTGTTCAGGCTGTTTTCAACGACGAGGAGGAGGTCGCCGGCGCGGGCCATCGTGAGGGCGCAGAGAAAGGCGAAAAGTTGCTTCATGTTCAAGGTGGGAGGGGCGCTACCCAGGACCAACTGAGTGGTCACGGCCGCCAAACTACATATGAAAACAGGCGGTCCCACTGGGACTGTTGCGCGGTTCCAGCAGGAGCCCGCGGTTACAGGCCTCCGCAAAATCCCTAAGCGGGCCGCGGCCCCGTGCCGTAGGGCCTGTCCGGAGATTCAGAGGGGTCCTTCGATCGCAGGATGATTTACTTGCCCGGAGCCGCCGGTCGTTTTCCCTTTCCTGCATGACTCGCCAGCAGGTGCTCGATCTCTATTTCATGGATGCCCGGTGCAAGCTCATCGAACTCGCGGCATTCCTGGACCGCGTGGACCGTGGAACCGGCCAGGCGGACTTTCGGTTGGACGCCTTCAGGAACGCCCTTCAGCACCTGGCCGATGGACAGCCAACCCGCGCCGAATCCGTGCTGCGTTCGTTCAGTGATCCCACGGTGGAGCCGATTGAGAAGGCTCCGGGGAAGGGGGCCGTCGGCGCGTGGCCGGATCGGCGTTAATCCGCACTTCAGGCCATCAATTCGCGCACCACGCGGCCGTGGACGTCGGTGAGCCGGAAGTCGCGTCCCGCGTGCCGGTAGGTCAGCGCCTCATGGTCCAGGCCCAGCAGCGCGAGCAGGGTCGCATGGAGGTCATGGACATGGACCTTCTGGTCGACACAGTAGAATCCGTAGTCGTCCGTGATCCCGTAACTGGTGCCGCTTCGGCTCCCGCCCCCCGCCAGCCACATGGTGAATGCGTGAGGATGGTGATCGCGTCCGTCCTTGCCCTGGAGCGTGGGTGTCCGGCCGAATTCCCCACCCCATATCACGAGCGTCTCGTCCAGAAGTCCGCGCGATTTGAGGTCCCGCAGAAGTCCCGCGATGGGGCGATCCACTTCCGACGCGAGCCGGCCGTGGTCCTTGGTCAGATCTTCGTGCTGATCCCAGTACCCGTGTGTGACCTGGACGAACCGCACACCCCGCTCGCTGAACCGCCGTGCCAGCAGGCACTGGCGGGCGAAGGACGCCGTCCGGGGGTTGTCGAGTCCGTACAGACGTCGTGTGGCTTCGGTTTCCCGGTCGAGGCTCAGCAGTTCCGGCGCCTCGGTCTGCATCCGGAACGCCAGTTCGAAGGATTCGATGCGCGCCTCGAGGGTGGGATCGGCTCCCGAGCGCGCCAAGTGGTCCCGGTTCATTTCCCCCAGCAGATCCAACTGAGCCCGCTGCAGGGGAGCGTTTTCGTCGGGATCGTGCAGGTAATGGATCGTCGCCTTCTCCACCGGCACGCCACCGCCGACCGGCGTGCCCTGATGGACAGCCGGCAGGAACGCACTCGACCAGTTCCCCACTCCGCCGTGTCCCAGGGTGGGATTGATGGTGATGAAGCTCGGGAGATTTTCGTTCTCGGTGCCCAGCCCGTAGGAGATCCACGATCCCATGCTCGGGCGGACAAAGGTGTCCGATCCCGTATGCAACTTTAGCAGGGCGCCGCCGTGGGCTTCATTGGTCCCGTGGACCGATTTGACAAAACACAGGTCGTCGGCACAGGCGCCCACTTCGGGAAAGAGATCGCTGACCATCGCCCCCGATTCGCCGTACGGACGGAATTCCCACGGTGATCGTCGAAGATTGGAGGTCTGGGCGAACTGGATCCGGGGCTTCGCAAAGGGCAGGGGCTTGCCGGTGTCGCGGAGGAGCAGGGGCTTGTAATCGAAGGTGTCCACATGCGACGGGCCACCGTGCATGAACAGAAAAATGACCCGCTTGGCTCGGGGTGTAAACAGGGGCGGACGGGCTTCCAGCGGACGGTGTCCCGAATCGGCTGCCGCCCGGTCCAAGGACGCCAGCATCCCCATCAGCGCGAGGTTCCCGAAGCCACCACAGCATTGGCGCAGCATTTGGCGGCGGGATACAGGGGCTGGGAGGTCGTGCAGCATCGAGGCGGCGGTTGTTGTCCCGGGAATGACGCGGTTCAGGCCTGGTCTCATCAATGCTTTCGCTTCGATATGTTGCCCGGTCGATCCTCCCGGAGATCGACCCGGACCAGTTCCAGGTCGTTTCGGACCAGGACATGTCCGTTCGCGAAGGACGGGTGGGACCAGACGACGGGCCGGCTTCCGGCGAGGTTGGTGGGATCCAGCAGATGCTGGCGACTGATCTCGCGGTAACCGTCCGCGCTGAGGTCGGCGAGAATCAGGTCGCCCCGCTCGTTCCAGATGAAGTACCGCTCGCCCTGTCGCACGAGGAACGCCGTGGTCCAACGCGCCGGTTTGAGATCCGCGGTGGTGGGAACGAGGGACTCCCAGATGCGCTCCCCGGTCCTGGAGCGGAGGCATCGCAGTTGTCCGTAACCGCACACCCCGTACAGGACCTCCCCGTCCAGAAACGGGGTGCTCATGAGACTCTGCAGGCCTTCCGGGTGGTTCTCGTCCCGCCCTTTCATTCGCCACAGTTCCCGGGCCGTCGGCTTCCGGTCGTCGAGCTCGATCATCAGGGAGCCGTCAAAGAAGGAGGAAACAAACAGCCGATTGCCCTGACGTCGCGGTGTGCCGATGGAGTGGGCCATTTTGGTGGGAAAGGGAATTCTCCAGAACGATCGGCCTGTGGCGGGGTCCAGCGAGTTCACGGCCTCGGAGTCCCAGACGATCAGCTGACGTGCCCCGCCGGCCTCGATTACGATGGGAGACGAATAGCCGGGCTCCCGCGTGTTGAGAACGCGCCATCGTTCCTCGCCTGTTCGCTTGTCCCACGCGACCACGGTGGACCCCGTCCCGCCGACCAATGCGATCAACTGATCCCCCTCCACCAGCGGGCTGGAGGCCACACCCCAGGTCTGTGTCGGAATGCCGTAGTCGGTGGGGTAATGTTTCGACCAGAGAAGCCGTCCGTTCGCGGTGTCGCGACTTTGAAGATGACCGTCCGCCCCCACGGTAATCACCCGGTCGCCATCGACCAGAGGCATGGCGCGAGGACCCGACGGATACCCGAACTTGTAGGAGCATTGGTAGTCCTGGTGCCACAAGGGGACGCCGGACGCCTCGTCGAAGCACCAGACCCGCTCCCGACCTTCTGCACGGCCACGCTCACCGCGGGGTTCGTCCGCGGGAGCACCCGTGACCCGGTCGGTGAGAAAAACCCGGCCACGGGAGATGGCCGGCGCGCTGTAGCCCGACCCGATGGAAACCCGCCACGAGATGGGGAGGCCGGTCGCTGGAAAGCGCCCGACAATGCCGCTCTCCCGCCAGACCGAGTCCCGTTGGGGGCCGAGCCATTGGGCCCAGTCGTCCGCACGTCCTGAACCTGAAAGCAGGGTGAGAAGTCCGAACAGAAGTGCGGCGGCAGGCGAGACCTTGGGTCGAACGTCTGGGTCGGGAATTGCCATGGATTGGAAATCCTGCGGCAGCGCAAACCCGACGTCCACCCGGCATCCGCGGGACAATTCAAAGGCTGGGGCTAAAATGGAGCGGGGAAGGGCGCGGTTGCCCACTGGCTCCGCGATTCACGACCGAGATCAGGAGGCCCCCGCAGCTTCCAGTTGCCATGGCGGTCCTGTTCCAGAAACTCTGGAAGCAGGTGATGCCACCGCCCGTCATGCAGAGCGCTCCGGCGCCGGAGACCGTGATCGATGGGATCCGTTACCTTTATTTTGGGGGCACGAGTTATCTGGGACTCGCGGCGGATCCCCGGGTGATCGACGCGGGCTGTGATGCCATGCGCCGGTTCGGCGTCCATTCGGCGACCTCCCGTGCTGGCTGCGGCACGACTCCACCGCTCCTTGCCGTCGAGCGCGAGACCGCTGCGTTTTTTGGAACCGAAGACGCCTTTCATTTCAGTTCCGGCTATGCCGGAAACCACATCGTGGTCCAGGCGCTCGCTCCGGAGGTTGACGTGGTGTTGGTGGATGAGGCCTCCCATTTTTGTGTTCAGGAAGCGTCACGCCTGGCGGCGAAACCGGTCCTTTCGTTTCGACACCGGGATCCTGAGGATCTCGAACGCCAACTGGGACTCCATCGACGCGTTCTGGTGATGGCCGACGCCGTGGGGCCAGCGACCGGCGCGCTCGCGCCGGTACTGGAGTATCTCCGCGTGCTCGAATCGCGTGAACGCGGGTTGGTGCTGCTGGATGACGCGCATGGATTCGGGGTGCTTGGTCCGGAGGGGCGCGGATGGCTGGAAGAATTGGGAGTGTGGGAGCGGACCAACCGGCTGCCGGCGGCGCAGGGTACCGGCCTGTTTGTGGTGGGAACGTTGGCGAAGGCACTCGGAGGGTTCGGTGGCATTTTGCCCGGGTCCAGCGAGTGGCTGGCTCGGGTCCGTCAAGCCTCGCATTATTTTGATGGCGCAAGCGCGCCCGCCGCGGCATCGGCAGGCGCCTCGGCCCGGGCACTCGAGTTGGTACGCTCGGAGCCGTGGCGCCGTTCCCGTCTTCACGAGAATATCGCGCGCCTTCGGGATGGACTCCGCCGGATGGGAATCCCGGTACCGCCGGGAAGATCGGCCCAGGTGGGGATCCAGGTGGGCGATGCCGTCCAAATGCAGCGCCTTCATCAGGAGCTCCGATCCCGCGGAATTTGGGTGCCCTACTTCGGCGCGTACAGCGGTCTTCCCCTGGGAGGCGTGCTGCGGATCGCCGTGTTTGCCACCCACACGCCGGATCAAATCGATCACCTGCTCAACGCTCTGCAATCCCTCATATGACCCGTTCCCCGCTGGCACTCATCGTCACGTTCATGGGAGCGTTTCTCGCCGTGGCGTCCGACGACACAAATCTACTGCAGCGCCTGGAGCCGGTGATTCGCGAGGAAATGCGCGACTGGGGACTGGGTGGGGTCGCGGTGGCGCTGGTCGATGATCAAACCGTAGTCGGTTCTGCCGGGTTCGGCGAAGCCAGGGCCGATTCCGTCTTCCGCTGTGGGAGCATCTCGAAACTGTTCAATGCCGTCGCGGTTCTCCAATTGGTGGAGTCGGGTCAGGTGGATCTCGATGCGTCCATGGAGCGCTATGGAGAAGGCCTGCTTCCCCTCAATCCGTATCCCGACCTGCCAGTCGTGACCCTGAGGCACCTGCTGTGCCACCGCAGCGGGGTACAGCGGGAATCGGCCGTCGGGGGGTACCTGGACCCTTCGGAGCCGACGCTGTCAGCCACCGTAGAGGGGGTCCGGTCCGGGGTGCTCGTGACGCGACCGGGGGAGAAGACTCGATACTCCAACATTGGCCCGAGCATTGCCGGGCGGGTGGTGGAGCGGGTGTCCGGACAGTCCTTTGAGACCTTCCAGCGTGAACGGATCCTCCGCCCCCTGGGCATGGACAGCTCGTACTGGACGCGTGACGCCATTCCCCGGGGCCGGCTCGTGACCTCGCACATGCGGGTGGCGGATGGGCGGGGTGGATGGCAACGGATTACGACGCCGGTATTTGACCTGGGGACCCTTCCGGCGGGGAATCTTTACACCACGGCAGGGGATCTCGGCCGGTTCGTCAGCGCGATGCTGGCCGGTGGCGGGGGATTGCTGCGGAGAGACACGCTGACCGCGATGTGGATTCCGCAGTTCACCACCAACACGACGGGTTTTGGACTGGGATTCTCCATGGGAAGGTATCGGGACCGACCGACAGTGGGTCACTCCGGCGCGGTCTACGGGCACAGCAGCTCGCTGGTCTTTCTTCCCGAAGAGCGACTCGGCGTGGTGGTGCTCGTGAACGAGGACATTGCCAACGGCCGGGTCCGCCGAATCAGCCGGACCGCCATCGATCTCCTGCTGGAAGCCCGGCGAGGAGTCCCGCGCCTGGCAGAACCGGCTGTCGCTGCGGTGACTGGACTCGATGGTTTCGCCGGAGAGTGGGAGTCCGCGAGCTTTTGGGCGCGGCTCGAAGTGCGGGACGGCCGGTTGTCGGGCGAAATCTCCGGGCAGCCGGTGCGCCTGACTCCGCGTGGGCCGCTTGAATTCGCTGCCGACAGCCGCCTGGATGATTCCGTTCCGGTCGTGTTTGAACGGGAGGCGGACGGGCAGGTGACCGGATTCAGCTACACCGACCAGCACTTTGTTCGGGCCCGACGTGACCGGCCTCCGCTGCCTCCCGAATGGCGTTCCCGCCTGGGAAGTTATGGCGAGCGGTTCATTCCCGTGGTGATCCACGAGCGATTCGGCCGGCTGTATGCCACCACCGAGAACATGGTGGATTACGCCCTCACTCCGGTGAACCGGCAGGTCTGCTCCCTCTCCCCGGGGCTGTATTCCGACGAAAGTGTGGTGTTCCTCCCGGATGCGCGCGGGAACACCGTGGCCCTGGATTTTGCCAACATGATTCAACTCCGACGGAGGCAGAGACGGCCGTGAAGACACTGATCTCGGCGGACAATTTGACGGCGCTGTGGGCGGTGATGGCGCTTGGGACGGCGTTGTCGATCTGGCTGGAACAGACATTTGATTGGGCGCGGCGCCTGAGCGGACCGGTGGTGGCCCTATTGCTCGCCATGGCCCTCGCGAACACGCGAATCGTTCCCGCTGAATCGCCGGCCTACGACATCGTGGGGGAGTGGCTGGTTCCGCTGGCCATTCCACTCCTGCTGATCCGGGCCAATGTCCGCGAGATCTTCCGTTCAAGCCGGCAGATGATGCTGGCGTTCCATCTGGCCGCCGTGGGGACCTTGATCGGGACCGTTCTGGCGGTGGTCGTGATGCGTCCGATGATCGGAGCGACCGAGTCCGCCCAGGCGGGCGGGATGATGGCTGCCAGCTACATTGGCGGCGGGGTCAATTTTCTGGCGATCAAGGCGAGCTACACCGTTCCCGTGTCCGTGGCCAACCCGCTGATCGTGGCCGACAACTTTGTGATGGCCGGGATTTTTGTGGCATTGCTCGGCCTGGCGGCCAGCCGTTGGATGAAGGCCCGCTTTCCCCATCCCCATTCCCAGGATCCACCGCAGGCGGCAGAGAGCCCGTCGGAGGGGCGGCCCGCCCCGAGGTCGGGTGTCACTGTGCTGGACCTCGCCTTGTCCCTGGCCCTGGCCTTCACCGTGGTGGCCCTGGCGACGGCACTGGGGGGAGGGGGCAGGAAGTTCCTGGACGGGCTGGTGCCGCAGGGCGTGGGATGGCAGATGTTGGTCACCTTGTGCACCAACAAGTTTGTGTTGCTGACGCTGGTGACCCTGGCGTTCGCGACCACTCTCTCGGGTCCCCTCGGACGCTTGAATGGTCCGAGTGAACTGGGCGGGTACTGCCTCGCCCTGTTTCTGTTCACGCTGGGGCTGCCGGCGGATCTCGTGGGAATCTTTGCACACGCGCCGTTATACTTCGTGTTCTGCGGCATCATCGCGTTGACGAACCTTGGAGTGACCCTGGGGGTGGGCTGGTTGCTGCGCTGGAATCTGGAGGAACTGCTGCTGGCGGTGAACGCAACCCTCGGGGGCGCCCCAACGGCGGCGGCGATGGCGGTCAGTGCCGGATGGCCACGGCTCGTGCTGCCGGGACTCCTGGCCGGCATTTGGGGCTATGTGATCGGGACACCGATCGGCGTGGTGGTGATCGAGTGGTTTCTTCGGGTTCGGTAGCGGGATGTCCGGCAACGCAAACGCGGAGCGCGTGGGTTCCCGTCAGGCCCAGCGGAACTTCGAAATGGCGGTTGGAACCACGGAAAGCACCGATACCCGGGATTCACGGGCGATTGCGGGAACCCCTGCATATGCCTGGACCGTGATCCATGCCGCGGTCGGGGATGCACCTGAACTCGTCGACCCCCGGTGTCATCCGGCTTTCCGTGGTCAAATCGACCCGGCTCCGTTGACGCGTTTACGGTCCTGTCCGGCAATCTTCCAGGCGAACCAGACCGTTCCGGCCAAGCCGCAGGCGGCCGCTCCACCAAAATTGAACTGTGGTCCCAGGCTCCACAGCCACGCGCCCAGAAGCGATCCCACCGTGACCACCGAATCGCGAATGAGATAGTAGGCCCCGTAGGTCTGGGCCCGGATGTCCGGTGGCGCCTGGGCGATGATCAATGCCTTCCGGGCGGGTTCACCAAATTCCTTGAGGCCTCGAACCACGAAGGCGGCGGTCAATCCCGCCATGGTGTGGGCAGCCAACAGGGCCAACGGAAACAGGGTGAAAAAGACAAAGGTCACGAGCACAAACGGACGCTGGCCATGGCGATCGGCCAGATGTGCGACCGGGATATAACAGACCATGGCCGTCATCATCTCCACCGAGACCAGCAGGGCGTATTGACTGGGGGAGACCTGCAGGCGGTCCATGGCCCACAGGACCACAAAGGCGTACGGAATGCGTTCGCAGAAGCGGATCAGGATGTCGCTGACCAGCAGTTCGCGCAGCGTCGGACTGAATCGGGCGATCACGGTCCGGAATCCGGCTGAGGAATTCGGCCCTGCCTTCGGAGCGTTCTCTTCAGGGTCGGCCATAAAAAACTGGAAACCGGCGGCGGCCAAATTGAGGGCGATGCAGCTGCCGAGGGCATAGCGGATCCCTCCCTCCCATCCATATCGGGTGATGAGCCACCCGCCGAGCAGGGGACCCAGCATCATCGGAATCCGCCGCACCATCGACTGGACTCCGACCCCCATGGTGTGACGGCTCGCGTGCAGCGAATTCGCCACCACGGAAAACGTGGCGGGCAGGGAGAGTGCGCTCCAGGCAAGGAACAGGAACGTGCCCAACAGAAGCGCGAGCCAGTGCTTCCACAGGAGGACCATGAGGTAGCCCGCGACCGAGAGGGCATTGAAGAACAGCAGGGAGCGACGTTGTCCCCAACGGTCAGTGATCCACCCGCCTGGATAGGAATAAACCGCCCCGATTCCGGTCTGGAGCGCATCGAAGACGCCGATTACGAGGATCCCGGCACCCAGGGTTTCCAGGTATTTGGGAGCGAATCCCAGCCACAATCGTTCCCCCGTTCCTACCACCACCAGCACCACCAGGAGCAACGCGGTGTTGCGTTTCAGGGCCAGGAAATCGGCCAGGACCCGGAGGGCACTCACGTGGAAGGCGGGCCGACGCGACGACGATCACTCGTAACGGAGGGCTTCGATGGGGCTGAAGCGCGCGGCCTTGATGGCGGGGATGACGCCGGCGAGCACGCCGACCGCAGCACTGAAGGCCACTCCGATGATCTCGGCATTGCGGGTGATGACCGGGGAGTTTTGCGACGGGATCAGGACGGCGAGCAGTTCCACGAACATTTCGGAAACCAGAAGTCCGAGCACTCCGCCGATCACGGCAATGACGGCACTCTCGATGAGGATCTGGATGAAGATGTTGGCGCCGGTGGCTCCGACCGCCTTGCAGATGCCGATTTCGCGGACGCGCTCGTTGATGCTGGCCAGCATGATGTTCATGATGCCGATGCCGCCGACCAGGAGACTGATCCCGGCAATGAGTCCTCCGCTGAGCCGTGCGTTCTTGATCTGCTTGTTGATGTTTTCGATCTGGTTCTCCTGCGTCTCGAAGGTGAAGTCCTCAATGCCCTGATGGGTGATCAGGAGAACGTTGCGTGCCTGCTGGAGCGCTTCTTCGAGGTGGTTGAAGTCGGCCACCTTGATGTCCATGTCGGTGAGTCGGGGGTCCGGGATGCTGCTAGCGCTGGTGCCGCCCGACCGAAACCGGACCCACGCGGTGTTGAGCGGAATGCAGACTGTCATGTTCTTCCGCCAAAAGGCCCAGCCTCCGCGGCGGCCCCAACCCTTCGACCGCTTTGGGCCCGCCTGCTCGGCCTTGTCCTTGTGTTCCTTCTGGAGGGCCCGCTCCTTGGCTTCCTGTTCCCCCATGTACTCCTGGAACATGCCCACGATGATGAAGGGCTGGTCGTCGATGAGAATGCGCTCGCCGAGCGGGATGATTTCCTGTCCCACCTCGTCGGGGCGTCCGAAGAGTTCGTCACGGATCCCGGTGCCAATGACGCAGACCGGGCGGGCCAGCTCTTCGTCGAGTTCATTGAAGAACCGCCCGTGGGCAACCGTGTGCAGGTTCATTTCCAGCACGGCCGGCCAGACCCCCACACATTCGCTGGGTTCGGTCCGCTTGTTTCCGCGGGTCAGGGTGACATTCGGGACCTCCATCTCCGGGGATACCAGACGGATCAGGGGAGCGCTGTTCCGGAGGGCCATGACGTCCACCATGGTCCGGCCTGGGGCGGAGTCGGCGAGATGATCCTGCCAGGCCGGAACGGCCTGATTTCGGATCAGGACCTTGTCGACGCCGCCCATGGCGACCATGGCTTCCTTCATGCCGTTCTCCATGCCCTTGATGATGGCGGACATGCCCACCAGGCTGGTTACGCCCAGGATGATCCCCAGCATGGTGAGGAAAGACCGGGACTTGTGGGCCCAAATTTCCTTCAGACCGACGATGATGGAATTGACGAGGATCATCAGTCGTAACGAAGGGCCTGGATCACATTCATCCGGGCGGCTCGGAAGGCCGGGATGAGCCCGGCAATGATTCCAATGGTGACGCTGGCCGCGAAAGCGATGGCCATGGAACCGACGGTCACCACGGGGGCATTGTCGGTCGGGGTCATGCTCGAGATGAGCTGGATCAATCCGAAGCTGGTCCCGAGTCCGACGATGCCGCCCAGCACCGCGATGACGGTGCTTTCAATGATGATCTGGATGAACACCTCGATGTCGCCGGCACCGACGGCCTTGCGAATGCCGATCTCACGGATGCGCTCGCTGATGCTGGCCAGCATGATGTTCATGATGCCGATGCCACCGACCAGCAGGCTAATTCCCGCGATGATACCGCCGCTGGTCCGGGCATTCCCGATGAACTGGTTGATCTGCTCCGCCCAATCCTCCTGAGTCCGGAACGAGAAATCCTCAATGCCACGGTGGGTGACCATCAGCACGTTTCGGATCTGAGTGAGCGCTTCATTGATGCGAAGGGGGTCCGCCACACGGATTTCGATGCTCGACAACGTGGGGATGGCCGGGCCGTTGGTCTGGCCGGAACGCATCTTCATCCACATCGTGTTGAGGGGCATGTAGACGGTGTTGTTCTTGATCCAGAATGCGAAATTACCCCGGCGGCCGCTGCCCCCCCAGCCGCGGCTTCGCGACGGGCCCGTCGTTTGGTTGGTCTGGCCGGTTGCCAGCTGGGCGGCGTGTTCCTTCTCGCGCAGTTCACGGGTCTTGCGGTCCTGTTCGCTTTCGTAGTGTTCGAACATGCCGATGATCGTGAACGGATAGCCATTGACGTTGATGGTCTTGCCGATGGGGATGATCGGGTCGCCGGTATCCTCCGGCTTCCCGAAGAGTTCATCGCGGATGCCGGTGCCGATCACCACCACACTGCGGGCCTGTTCATTGTCCAGTTCATTGAACATCCGCCCGTGGGCGACCTTGTGTTCCATCATCTGAGCCTGGACCGGCCACACCCCCGCGGTCATCCAGGTGCGGTAGGTCTTGCCGTTGGCCGACAGGGTGGGGCTGCCCTCGAACCGCATTTCCGGCGAGATCAGGGCGGCTTCCGGTGCGGAACTTTGCAGGGCGTGAACGTCGTCCAGCGTGACGCCCACGGCCAGGTCGCGCATGTGGCGTTGCTCCACCGGGACGGATTGCGCCTCGACCCGGACCTTGGCGAGGCCTCCCACGGCAACCAGGGATTCCCGGGCGCCGTTTTCCATGCCCTGGACCAGGGCATTCATCGCCACCAGGGAGGAGACGCCCAGGATGATTCCGAGCATGGTGAGCAGGCTCCGGAATTTGTGGGCCCAGATCTCCTTCAAGCCGACATCGATGGCGTTCCAGAGGGACATGACGTGAGCGGCAGCGGAATAAAGATGGGAACGGCAGGCCGATCAAGACGTGCTGGCAGCGGTCGGGACTGCGGCGGCGGAGACCCGATCCAGTCCGGCGAGGCGCTCGTCCACCCGTTCCGCGACCTTCCCGTTGCGGATTTCGATCCGGCGCGGGGTGACCGCCGCAATTTCGGGATTATGGGTGACCAGGATGATGGTCCGTCCCTCCTGGCTGAGCTTGCGAAAGAGGGTGAGAATAACCTCTCCGGTATGGGTATCCAGGTTGCCGGTGGGTTCGTCTGCGAAGACGATCTTGGGATCGTTGACGAGCGCCCGGGCGATGGCCACCCGCTGCTGCTGGCCGCCGGAAAGCTGCGAAGGGCGGTTCTTGAGGCGATGGCTCATTTCCACGAGTTCGAGCGCGTGCTCGGCCCGGCGACGGCGCTCCCGGCCGCTGACCCCGGAGTAGATCATGGGCAGTTCGACATTCTGCACCACGTTGAGCTTGGGCAGCAGGTTGAAGAACTGGAACACGAACCCGATCTTCCGGTTCCGCATTTGCGCCAGTTCCCGGGACGTGGCCTTCTGAATCTGGGTGCCATCCAGCGTGACCGTTCCCCGGGTCGGCGTGTCGAGGCACCCGAGGATGTGCATCAGGG
>JBGAPN010000079.1:7842-15590 GCA_044221235.1 Limisphaerales bacterium | reverse complement strand
CCAATCCTGAAGAAGCCGCTTCCTGGGTGGAAGGACTGCAGGACAACGGAGATCGTTCCCAGTGGATCCGGGACATTGGGTACGCGGTGGCGCGGACGCGGCCGGAGCGCGCACTGACCTTGGCATCGCGAATCCCCGATGAAAGCCTGCGGCTGCCGCTGGAATTGCATGCCCTCGGCCAATGGGCGCGGTCCGAACCCACCCGGGCGCTGGACTGGGTGGACTCCTTGTCCCCGGCTCCAAACCGGTCAAAATGGATCGCGGCCATCGCCATCAGTGCCGTGGAGACAGATCCGCGCCAAGCCCTGAATTGGGTGGTGAGCAAGATCCTCCCGGGTCCAGACCAAGACCGGGCCGCTGTCATGGTGGCACGCCGCTGGGCAGTCAAGGAGCCCATCGCCGCCGTGGAATGGGCCGGACGGTTGTCCGACTCCGGACTTCGCCGGGCCGCCGTGGAATCATTGGTCTCAGCGTGGTCCCGCCAGACCCCGGAGGTGGTTGAGGGATGGATCGAATCCGGGTCGGATCCCGGACTGCGGCAGCAATTGAGGGAAGCCCACGCACGGATTCACTCCCTGGTGGACACCCTGGCCCCGGACACCGTGGAGTGATGGAGTGCCTCCGGGACCCGTCCTGAGCAAGGCGACGGGTTGGATCGTCGACATCCTGCCGTGCCTCAGGGGCATTGCCCCAGGCGGATTGCTGTCCAGACTCGACGCATCGCTTCAGCCTGCCGGTTTGTACCGCGCCTGAGGTCTGTATCCCGGGTCCGGTAAAGTCCGGTTCCGGGGCAGCAAACTCATGGACGAGCGCTTCCGGCCGCCTAGAATGCGGAATCCATCCACGGATATGAGTCGAACCTTTCGCCTAGTTCTTGCCAGCGGCCTGGCCCTGCTTGCTGCCGCGGTGCTTCACGCTGATCCCCTGCGGGTTTTCATCCGCGCGGGCATCAAAACCCACGGCCCCAACCAGCACGACCACCCCCGGTTCCTGGGGGATTGGACCCAGCTCCTCGGTGAACGGGGCATGAAGGTCGACGGGTCCATGCAGTTCCCCACCGCCGCCCAGCTCGACGCCACCGACGTGGTGATCATCTATGCCGCCGATGGGATGAAGATCACGGGAGACGATCGCGCCCGGTTTGAAAAATATCTCCAGCGCGGCGGGGGTCTGGTGGTCATTCATGACGGCGTGGTCAGCGGCGACCAGCATGAGTGGGCCAAGCGCGTTCAGGGCGGCGCCTGGCGATGGGACGGGGATAAGAAAACGGTCTGGCACGAGGCGAGGTGGGCTCTATTTCGTCAATCCAGGATCCGCATCGTCCGCGGCATCTCCAACTTCGACTGGAAGGACGAGGTGTATAACCAATTTGACCTCTCGCCGGACGTCAACGTCCTGGCAGTCAGTTTCGTCGACGTCTTCAACATCTGGCCCCAGATCTGGACCTACGAGAAGACCTGGGATGGCGGTGCGGCCCCTATCGTGCCTTTGTCAGCATACCGGGCCACGAACATGACGTGTTCGAAATTCCCCGGTGTACCGCACCGTCCTGATGCGCGGCATTGCCTGGGCGGGTCGGCGTCCGAACGTCGATGAATTCTGCACCCAGGCGGAACTGGCCTCGTTGAAATACCCGGCCGGAGGACCCAAGCCAGCCAGTGAGGCGGTCAAGACCTTCCAATTGCACCCCGAGTTCAAGGTGTCCCTCGCGGCGGACGAAACCGTGGCCGAAAAGGTCATGTCGCTCGACTGGGATCCCCAAGGCCGTATGTGGGTGGTGGAGAAATTCCTGAGCACTGGGGGCCGTGACGTGAACAAGAATGACTTCAAGGCCTACTGGAACCATGCACGCGATGCGCAGAATTTCCCGGTCGGCGGCAAGGAACCCCGCAAGCCGAAGGATCACATCTCCATCCTGACCGACACCAATGGCGACGGCGTGATGGACAAGCAGTCGGTGTTTGCCGACGGATTGGAACTGCCCACCTCGCTGGTCTTCTACAAGGACGGCGTGATCGTGTCCCAGGCTCCGGACATTCTCTGGATTCGTGACACCAACGGCGACGGCAAGGCGGACAAAATGGAGACCCTCTACACCGGATGGGGAACCTTCGACACCCATGCGGTGATCAACAACCTCCGCTGGGGTCCGGATGGCTGGGTCTACGGCGCCGTGGGCTACACCCGCGGCCATGTGAAGTCCGGCGACGGTTCCCGCGATTTCGGTGACATTTCGGCCGGCATCTACCGGTTCCGCCCGGATGGCTCCATGCTCGAACAGATCGCCGCCGGCGGCTGCAACACCTGGGGTTGCGAGGTGGCGCCCGACGGTGAAATCGTGTTCACCACGGCCACCTGCGGTGAACCCATCTGTCATGTGGTGATCCCGGAGAAGTTCCTCGCCCGTGGCCAAGTCGGAGGACTCAAGTCCTACCTGAATGTCATCGAGGAAAACAAAATCTACCCTGCATTTGACGAGAAGCGTCAGCCGTATGTGCAAATCGACTGGGTGGGTGCGTGGACGGCGGCCGCGGGGTCGGTGATCTACGACGGCGGTGCGTGGCCGGGAAAATGGGAACCGGAGGACCGCTATTCCTTCTTCATGGGTGAGGCCACCCGGCAGCTGTTCCATCATGAGTTCCTCGATCCCAAGGGTGCCACCTACCAGGGTCGCAAGGAGGACGGGCGCAAGCAGACCGAATTCCTCGCCAGCACCGATTACTGGTTCCGCCCGATTCACGCCCGTGTCGGACCGGACGGCGCGATGTACGTGGTGGATTTCTACAACCAGATCGCAGTGCACAACGACACCCGTGGTCCGGCACACGGTGCACGCAATGCCGCCACCCGCCCCGACCGCGATCATCTGTTCACCCGCGTGTGGCGCGTCCAGCATGTCGATGCCAAGCCGCTGCCGCCGTACTCGCTGGATTCCAAGGATCCCGCCAAGCTGGTGTCGATGCTCCAGCATCCGAACGGATGGGTCCGCACCACGGCCAACCGGCTCCTGAATGAAACGCAGCCTGCGACGGTGACGCCGGCGCTGGTGGACCTGCTCAAGTCCAGTCCTTCCAAGTATGGCCGGATCGAAGCCCTCTACACGCTCAACAACCTCGGACGGCTGGACAACGCGTTGATCCTGGCTGCCCTCAAGGACCCGGACGGCGCCGTTCGCAAGAATGCCGCCCGCGTTGCGGCCGAGCGTCCCGAGGTGGGTGCCGACGCCACGAAGGCCATCCAGGCGATGCTGAACGATCCCGACGGCCGGGCCCGCATCCAGGCGCTCATGGCCCTGGGCAGCCTCCCGCCGACACGAGAAACGGCGGATGCCATCGTGGCGGTCTGGCCTTCCCTCAAGGATCCGTGGCTGGAGTCTGCCGCCATCGGCGCGGCGGCGCGCGATCCGCTCCTGTTCCTCCAGGCGGCGCTGGCCTCCAGGGAGCCTGCGCAGGTGGCGGGATATGTGCCGCATCTGGCCAAGTTGGTGGCCGTTCAGGCGGATGGCGACAAGGCCGGGAAATTCGTTGCCTTGCTGGGATCCTCCCCGGCCCGAACCGATCCGCTCAAGCAGGCGGCGCTCGACAGCTTCACCGCCAATCTCAAGGCCGGGATCAAGCCTGCCGCCAGTGCGTCGGTCGTGACCTCGCTGCGCTATTTGCTGGCCTCCGAGCGGACGGCCGGTTCGGTCCTGCCGCTGGTGGCCCGCTGGGATTCCGACAACAAACTGGCCAACGCCGTGAAGCCCGCCATCGCCCGCGCGGAAGCCCAGTTGATCAACGAATCCCTGGGTGACGACGTTCGCGGTCAGGTGGCCGCCAATCTGGTGGGCGTGCGCAACCTCGATTCCGGCATCGTTCCCGCCGTCAGCGCCCTCCTCGGCAGCAGTGCCAGTCCGGCGCTGCAGAAGCGGGTGATTGACGCGCTTGGCGCCAATGCCGACTCGGCGAATGCCTTGGTGGAGGCGTTTCCCCGCCTCCCGGCCGATGTGGTGGAGCCCGCCTTTGGGCAGATCCTGAAGCGCACGGATTCCACCGGCGCCTTTCTGGACCTGGTGGCCGCCGGCAAAGTCGACCTCGTGAAGCTCGGACCCGTCCGCCAGCACCGTCTGCGCACACACCCGGACCTCGCCACTGCCAAGCGGGCGTCTTCCGTGATTGATACCGTCAAGGGCCCGGAGGCGAAGCAGAAGGACGCCTTGGTCACCCAGTTGACACCCGAAGTGCTCAAGCCAGGCAATGTCGAGAACGGCAAGAAACTGTTCACGGCGAACTGCGCAGGATGCCACGTGTTCAAGACGGAGGGCCGAAACCTGGCGCCCAACCTCACCGGCATGGGAGCCCATGGACCGGCAGATCTTCTGGTCCACATCGTCGATCCGAACCGCCTGGTTGAGCCCAACTTCGTCTCCACCCTCATCGAGACCAAGGATGACCAGTCCTATGACGGCGTCATTGACCGTGAGAACTCCCAGGAAGTGGTGCTCCGCAATGCATCGGGTGATTTCACGCTCCGCACGGCGGATATCAAGTCCCGCACCAGCACCGGCCGGTCGCTGATGCCCGAGGGCTTTGAGCAGCTCGGCGGCGAGGGATTGCGCGACCTGCTGGCCTACATCTGCGCGGATGAAAACCGCTACCGCATGCTGGATCTCACCAGCGCCTTCACCGCCAACAACAGCCGCGGACTGTACAACAATCCGGAGGCCACCGACGAGACGGTCACCTTCCGCAGCTACGGACTGAAGCGCGTTGACGACATTCCCTTCGACGTCATCAGTCCGCAGAAGGCGGTGGCGAATGTGGTGGTGCTGAAGGGCGGCGCCCCCAACTCGTGGTCCCGAAAGAATCTTCCCCAAAAGGTGGAGCTGAAGGTGGGCGTTCCGGCCAGCCGGCTTCACTTCCTCGGCGGCGTTGCGGGTTGGGGCTATCCTGCCGTCAATGACGACAACCTTCCGGTGCTCAAGGTCACGCTTCAGTTCGCTGGCGGGGCGACGGAAGAAATGGTGTTCCGCAATGGACAGGAGATCGCGGATTACATCGGCCAGTTCGATGTGCCCAAGTCGAAGGGTCTCCCGCAGTTCACCCGTCGCGGTCAGATCCGCTGGCATAGCCGCAACGTGAAGGGCACTGGCGTCATCGAGAAGATGACCCTGGAGAGCTACGACAATCAGGTGGCTCCGACGATCTTCGCCATCACGGCGGAGAACGGTCCGCGCACGCCGGACCAGGCCGATGCCGCCCCGGCCGCCACCGGTCCTTCCGCCGCGGTCACGGCGTTGTCCGGAGCCCCCAAGGACGCCCTGAAGATCCTCATTGTCGGCGGCGGCAGCAGTCATGACTTCCAGCGCTGGTTCAACCTGCAGGATGTCGAGACGCTGCGCACCCTGCCCGGTGCCGTGGTGGCCTACACGGAGAACACGGATGACATCGCGGCGGAGGGTTCCATGGCGGACGTCATTTACCTCAGCAACAACAAGCCCATCGGAAATCCCGAGTCCCGCAAGGTCATCCAGAACCACCTGAAGGCGGGCAAGGGCCTGATGCTGATTCACCCTGCCCTGTGGTACAACTGGGCCGACTGGCCCGAGTACAACCGCGACATCGTGGGCGGTGGCTCCCGAAGCCATGACAAGTACGGTGAGTTTGAGGTCACCGTTCTGACCGATGTGAAGTCGCCCGTCACCGCGGGTTTGCCGGCGACGTTCAAGATCTCCGACGAGCTGTATCATCACAACAAGGACGGCCAGGGGGTGGCGGAGATGGTGCTCGCCACCAGCAAGTCGCCCATCGACGGCCGGGTTTTCCCGACCGTGTGGGTCAGCCAGGTGCGCGAGGGCCGGGTGGCGTGCATCACCTTGGGCCATGACGGACAGGCCCACAGTCATCCCGTCTACAAGCAGCTCCTCAAGCAGACGGCCAACTGGGCGGCGGGTCGCGAGCCGCTCAAGTAATCCGGAACGCATTCACCGCGGGGGAAATGGAGGGGCCCGACCCTCTGTTTCCCCCGCGCTGCGTTCAATGGGGCCCGTCCTGCGATCCCACCTCCCCTTCCGGGTCGACCTGTGGTCTCCTTTGTCGACGTGCTGCCTGATTTCTCACCGACTCAGTGGACGCTGGCGATGATTGCCGCACTGGGCATCGGCGTGTCGAAGAGTGGACTGCCTGGAATCAGCCTGCTGCACGTCGTGCTGTTCGCCCAACTGTTCCCGGGGCTCGCCTCCACGGGCGTTGTGCTCCCCATGCTCATCGCGGGAGACCTGGGAGCGGTGCTGCTCTTCCGACGCCACGCCCAATGGGTGCATGTGCTGAAGACGCTCCCGCCGGCGGTGGTGGGTGTCGCGGTGGGCTGGGGGGTCATGCGCTGGGTGCAATTGCGGGGCGTGCCGGCGTCGCACCTGACTCCGGTGATCGGGTGGATCGTGATGGCCCTGGCCGTCCTGCAGGTGGTCCGGAACCTTAAACCCGGCCTCTACGCCAGCGTGCCCCACACCCATGCCTTTGCGTGGGCCATGGGATTCGTGGCCGGAGTCACCACCATGATGGCCAACGCCGCCGGACCGGTGATGGCCCTGTATCTCCTCGCCGTGTCCCTGCCGAAGCAGGAATTCGTGGGCACCAGCGCCTGGTTTTTCCTGCTGATCAACCTCATCAAGGTTCCATTCAGCCTCCAGCTGGGACTCATCACCACGTCCACGTTGTTGTTCAACCTGATGTTTATACCCGTCATCGGGTGCGGACTGCTGTTGGGCCGCGCGGTGATCAGCCGGATTCCCCAACGCGGGTTTGACCTTCTGGTCCTCGGATTCGCCATCGTGGCGTCCCTGCGTCTTTTGGGCGTGGTTTGAGGGCCAGAGAGGTCAAGGGGCACGCGACGTCGGGAAGGTTGAATCGGTGAATCCGGAATGTTAGCAGGGGCCGAGTCATGTCGGAACATCCCTGGCCCGCCGCCCCCCGCGAGTTCACCACCACCCGATGGAGCATGGTCCTCCGGGCCGGGGGGACGAACCCCGAGCAGGCGCAGGCGGCGCTGGAACAACTTTGCCGCGATTACTGGTATCCGCTGTACGCCTACGTGCGTCGGCGGGGGTATTCGCCCGAGGACGCGTCTGACCTGACTCAGGACTTCTTCGCCAAACTCCTTGCCAACGATTTCGCGCAGGGACTCGGCCCGGAAGGGGGCCGGTTCCGCTCCTTTCTGCTCACATCGCTCAACCGGTTTCTCATCAACCAGTGGAAGAAGGGACAGCGGCAGAAACGGGGTGGCGGTGCCTTCACGGATTCGCTCGATGCACTGATCGCTGAACGGGGTGAGACCGAGTACCTGGCGGAGGCGGGCTACGCCGAGAGCCCGGACCAACATTTCCAGCGCGCCTGGGCGGAGACCCTGCTCGCCCGGGTCCTGAAACGACTGGAATTGGATTGCGCGAACCGGGGGACATTTCCGTTCGCCGTTTACCGCCCATTCCTCGTTGCCGAGGGACACCCCCCGGCCCTGGTGGAGGCCGCGGCCCGGGTGAATCTTTCCCTGACGGCCTTCAAGTCCCAGCTGCACCGGCTCCGCCAGCGTTACCGCGAGCTTCTGCTGGATGAGGTAGGCCAGACGGTCGGGCCTAGCGGGGATGCCGCGGAAGAACTGCGCGGCCTGCTCCAGGCGTTGCGCGGTCATTGAACCACCCCGCCCGAAGCCCTCGTGCAGTGTTGGTGATTCGGGTCGGGCCCGGGGGCGTTTCTGACGGCCAGTCGACGGGA
>JBGAPN010000079.1:0-7809 GCA_044221235.1 Limisphaerales bacterium | reverse complement strand
CGGGAATCCGGGAGATTGTGCGAATCCTGTCCGCGGAAAGGGGGTGACTCCTGCCGTATGATTTTAACTCGCCTCCGGCGTCGTCGCGCCGGCCATCTGCTGAACGTCCTCGCTGGGGTGTTGGCCGTGTGCCTCCGAGCCGGAGGGAATCCGGTAGAGGACGCTCCCCGGCCGTCCTTCGTAACTCCAATGGCCGCCGTCCGAAACTCGGACACCGGACCCAGGGCCATCCCTACCCGGGGATTTGTTGAAGACAACCTCCCACCGGTCGCCAACGTCGGTGAGAATGAACAGCCGATGTCCCGACCCACCGGACCGGCGGTGTGCGGCACGCATCCGTTGCTCATTCCAAGTCTCCGACCGGCCGGAGTGGCCCCCGCCGGCAACCTGCTTCCTCCGGCGGACACACTGGAGGAGCCCATCGTTGTGGATGTGCTGTTCCTGTACACGCCCCAGGCGATCACTGGCGAAGGAGACGAGGAGGGCATCCGGGGTCGGGTCCTCGATTCGGTCGCCGAAACCAACCACCGGTTTACCAACAGCCTGATCAACGTCCGCATCGAACCGGTGTTCATCGGCCGGGTGGACTACACCGAGAGCGGGGACATTTCGACCGACCTCAACCGGCTCGCTGCGGGAACCACCGGGTTCTCCGGCGTCTCCACCTTGCGCCAGGACTACAAGGCCGACCTGGTGTGCCTGATTACCGAACTGGAGAACAAGGGCGTCGCCGGCCAGGCCTACGACATTCCTAACTCCACCGGCAATGCGTCCGGGGCCTTTGCCGCCATCCGCCGCGTGGCGCTGGGCAGGGGAAACATGCTGCTCGCGCACGAACTCGGTCACCTCTTCGGCTGTGCGCACGACCGCGAGCATGCCGGCGACGTGAACTCTTCGTTCTACCGGGATCGCCGCCCGTACATCTTCGGACACCGCTTTGCCGTGGAGGGCGTCACCTATGTGGATGTCATGTCCTACGAGCCCGGAATCTACGTCCCGTACTTCTCCAACCCGCGGCTCGATCTCGACGGCGTTCCCATGGGAATCGCCTCGGGGACCACCCGGCCCTCGGACGGCGCGCGCACCATCAATGAAACTGCACCCTACGTCGCGCGTTACCGCAACGCCCGAAGCCGGATCGAATTTGTGCGGACGAACACGGTGGCTTCCGAGGAGGCGGGGAGCATGGTTGTGCAATTGCGTCGGTCCGGTGATCTCGAAACCAGTACCGCCGTTACGGTGGCGTTCTCAAAGGGGGGCACGGCAACGGCCGGCGCGGACTTCACGCCTGAGGTGGCGCCCATGGTCAACTTCGCCACCAACCAGTCGATCGCCGAGGTGGTGATCCAACTGGTGGACGACGGTGAACCGGAGGCCCCGGAGATCCTGCGACTGGCCCTCCGTTCGGTGCAGGGGGAGCATGGCGTCGGAATCCAAGGCACCTCCGAAATCCTGATCACCGACCGGACAGAACAGATTCTGGATTCCCAGATCCGTTTTCCGGACGGCGAGGTGGCAGTCCTCGATACCGAGTCGGAATGCCGGGTCCCGGTTCGGTTCACCGGGGACCTTCCGGGGCCTGGGGAGGAACCTGCGATCGTGGCGTACCGGACCCGGGATGGGACCGCACTGGCGGGACAGGATTACCAGTCGGTGTCGGGATTCCTCACGAACGGCCCGGGCCGGTCGGAGTGGATGATCCCGATTCCGATCCTGCCCCTCCCAGAGGCGGGACCGGACCGTTCGTTCAGCCTGGTGGTCGGCGGGAAGACCAACACGATCCGGATCGTCGACGCCCAGCGTCCGGGCGCCCCGGCTCCGATGCCGGGAGTCCCTGTGGAATCCGACGGATACTGGAGTGCGTGGCTCCGTGGCGATGGCAGCAGGCTCATTTGGGGCAGCTTCTCGCGCATCCAGGGCATTCCCCGTGACAGTGTGGCCCTGCTGAAACCCGACGGTTCCCTCGACGAATCCTTCCAGCCGCCGGAAATCCTGCTGGGTCATCGTCGGATGGACGGGTTGGGCGCCGGTGTGTGGAGTTGGTATCCGTTCCCGCGCATCAATGTGGTGCTGCCCCAGTCCGACGGCCGGATTCTGGTGGCGGGCGGCTTCTCCCGCGTGGGTGGGCAGCCCCGCAACACCCTGGTCCGGCTCCTCGCCAACGGGGCACTGGATCCGGACTTCGGCCGGGAACTGGCCTTCGACGGCCAGGTGTTCGCCCTGGTGATCCAGCCGGACGGCCGGATTGTGGTGGGCGGTTCCTTTGAAAAGATCAACGGGGTCCGTCGTGCGTTCGTGGCCCGGCTGATGCCGAACGGCACGGTGGACGCCTCCTTCCAACCGAAGGGAGGGCTGGCGAGCAGTTGGACGGTCTGGGTTGAGGCGCTCGCGTTGCAGCCCGATGGCGGGATTCTGGTCGGTGGTGCCTTCGAGCGGGTGGACGGAGTGGGCCGGCTCAACCTGGCCCGCCTGCTACCGAACGGTACGCTCGATACCCAGTTCAAGGCCCGATCCGGTGCCAGTGGGGTGGTCCGGAATCTTCGGCTGCAGGCGGACGGACGGATCCTGGTTGCCGGCGCGTTCGATGCCTTGAACGGCCGGACCTCGAAGAAGCTGGGCCGGCTCCTGGCTGACGGCTCGAATGACACTGGCTTCCTGCCCCCAAATCCGGATGCGGAAGTGTTGGAGGCGGCACCGCTTCCGGACGGGCGTCTCCTGATTCAGGGACTGTTCTCCAAGGTCGCGAACACGCCACGCCCCTATTTTGCCCTCCTGGCTGCGGATGGATCCCTCGACACGACGACGGATCTTGGATCCGGACCGGCGGGACCCATGGGAAGCCTGAGGGGTGTGGCGGATCCCGACGGTTGGCTTCAGCTGACAGGTGGATTCCGGAAGTTCAATGGCCTCCCGGCGGCCAATGAAGTCCGGATCCGTCTGGGTGAACTGGCGCCCGCTTTCGGACTCATGGAATGGCGCGATGGCGGGCTGTCGGCGCAGCTGCACGGCATCACCGGCGCCACCTATCGGCTGGAATCGAGTCCCGATTTCCAGCGGTGGGAGCCCGCCGGTTCGGTCCACCTTGAAGGCTACGAATCCTCGGCCGAGCTTTCCTTCCCGGCTGACGGCGGGGGGAACCGGTTTCTGCGGGCCGTGCCCGGTCTCCCATGAACGGGGTCCTGAAACTCCCGGTTTTTTCCCGAGATTTCGGGAATCCCGGGATCGGAAATGCGGTGGAATGGTGTGTGGAAACCTGCCGGAACGGCAATGAACTCGCGGATGCACTGCCAGGGACCCCGTACAAACGCCGCTCGCGGGCGGTGGGCAGGCTTGGCAGAATAAGGACAATCCGATGAGTACCCCGAAACTTGTCTGCCGGACCTGTGGAGGCCCGGTCGGCGCCAACTCCGGGGATGGACCCTGCGCGGCCTGCATGCTGGAGCGGGGATTGGCCGGGGACGAGCCCTTCGAGAGCACGGTGTTCGGTCCCACGGACATCACGGTCGATACCCGGGTGGTCCAGCGGTTTGGCGCGTACCAACTGCTCGAGGAGGTGGGGCGCGGCGGCATGGGAGTGATCTACAAGGCGCACCAACCGGGGCTGGACCGGGTGGTGGCGTTGAAAATGTTGCTGGCGGGTGAATTTGCCGATGACAAGGCCCGGGAACGGCTGCTGCGGGAGGCCCGGATCGCGGCCCGGCTTTCGCACCCGGGGATCGTGACCATCCACGAGGTTGGCGAACACGATGGCCGTCCGTATTTTGCCATGGAGTTCGTGTCGGGCCGGAACCTGTCCCAGCTCTGCCGGAACGGCCTGCTTCCGATCAAGACCGCGGTCCGGTACGTGGAGGAGGTGGCGCGTGCGGTTCACTTCGCCCACCAGCACGGCGTCATCCATCGTGACCTGAAACCGGCCAATGTGCTGGTGGGGCCCGACGACCATCCGAAGCTCACGGACTTCGGATTGACCAAGTCCCTAGTGGAAGCCACGCACACGCTGGAAAGTGCGGGATCGCCCAACTTCATGGCGCCGGAGCAGGCGGACACGACCCTGGCGCCGACCGGGACGCATACCGACGTTTTCGGCCTGGGAACCATCCTGTACTACCTGCTGACCGGCCGTCCTCCCGTGGTGGGGGAATCGTTGTCCGAAACCCTGCGGGCTGCGGTGTTGTGTGAACCGGCGCCGCCTCGAAAGCTGCGGCCGGCACTGCCCGCGGACCTGGAGACCATCACGCTGCGGTGCCTTGAGCGGGATCCCAAACGGCGCTACGGAAGTGCGCTGGAGGTGGCGGAGGAACTGGCACGATGGCGCAATCACGAACCGATCCAGGCGCGTCCCAGTTCGGCGGCCGAACGTTTCGGGAAGTGGGTGCGACGGCGGCCGCTGGTGGCGGCGCTTTCCGGCGCCTGTTTGCTGGCGCTGGTACTGGGACTGGTGGCAACCACCTGGCAGTGGCGGCGCAGTGAGCGGCAGCGGGCCGAGACGGAGCAGGAGAACTACTTGGCGACCGTTGGATTGGCCGCGCGTCACATCGAAGAGGGGGAGATCCTGCTGGCCCGGGAGCTGTTGGCCGCCCAACCGGAGCGCCTCCGGGGTTGGGAATGGGGCCTCCTGATGAACCAGGCCCATCCGGAGTTGATTTCCATACCGGGCATCCCGGGGCATGGACGGCACCCAGGATTGCAAGTTCCCACCGCGGCCAGCGTTCTGTCGGAGGATGGGGCCTTCCTGTTCCTGCATGGGACGACCAATACGATGGTGGTATCAACGGCGGATGGACGCGTGTTGACCCAGTTGGGCGGTCCGGTGCGGGGGGAGATCTGGGATGGTTCGTTCCGTCCGGATAGCCAGCGCCTGCTGATCCAGGGGCCGGCCACAAACCTGGTGGAACTGGAAACGCAGCACTGGAAGGAAGTCCGGCGGATCGATCTGGATTCGGGTTGGGCGCAGGGGGTGCAATACTCGCCGGACGGGACACGGTTCCTGACGACGCACCTGGGTGGCGTGGTAGACGTCCGGGACGCGGAAAGCGGCCGCAAGCTTTGGCATTGGGCCTCGCGCGACCCCGTGGAAGGGAGCGCCTCCTTTAGTCCCGACGGTACTCGGATCGTCTTCACCCCGTATAACCGGAGGCTGGGGGTGGGAGCCACGGTTCTGCAGGCGGAGGACGGGGTCGAATTGGGGCGCGCACCGATGGACGCCCGGAACGCGGAGACCTGGTGGGTGCACCCGGATGGCCGCCACTACACCACAAGCGATGCCCAGGGTGTTGTCAGCGCCTGGAACCTCGGCGACTCCAAACCCTACTTCCAATCCCCGTCCCATCCCCATGGGGTGATTGTGGGACTTTCCAACCAGGACCCGCCGCGGCTGGCCGTGTTCGTGGCCCCAGGGTCGTTGATCTTCTACGACACCCAGTCCGGAAAGCCGCTTGCCAGGATGGCGTCGATCCGTGTTTTGGGGGTGGATGTGGGGAGGGACGGCACGACCTTGATGACCGAGCATGGCAAGCCCTATGTGCGTCTCTGGGACTGGACGAGCGGGGAACCGGTCGTCCTCCTGTCGAGCGGGTACGCCAACACCGGGTGGCCGCTGTCCACAACCCGGAATGGCCGTTTCATCTACGCCGGGTCGGTGCTCATGAACAAGGCGCCTGCCGTCCACGTGTGGCCGGCCGCACCCGTCCACCGCACCTTTTTCTCCACCGAGCCGGCCGGCCGTGCTGCCCTGAATCGCGATGGGACTCGGGTTGCGGTCGGACATTGGGCGGGACGTCTCTCGATCTGGGATGCCCGGAAGGGGCGGTTGCTCCACCTGATTGAGGCTCATTCCCGGCGGATTGGGGATGTGGCCTGGCTGAATGACGGAAGCCGGGTGGTCACGGTGGGTGTCGATCGCACGCTCCGGGTCTGGGACGCCGGGACCGGGAACCTCGAGCAGATGGTTCGGGGGCCCACCCACGCACTGCGACGCGTGGCGGTCAGTCCCGACGACTCCCTGGTGGTTGCTATAGATCTTGCCGGGACGTTGTACTTTTGGCGGACGCTGGACTGGCAGTTGGTGCGGCAGATCCAGGGATCCAGTTATCCCGTCGCCGTGTCGGTGGTGAAGTTCAGTCCGGACGGGAAATGGCTGGCGGCCTGCACACCCGCAGATGCCGCGGTTTGGAACGTGACGACCGGGGAACGGGTCCAGACCCTGGACAACCGGGCCCGGGGCGGAGGCAAGATGGTGATGGCAGCAGCCTTCAGCCAGGACGGCCGACGCCTGGCCAGCGTGGATCCGGATGGATGGGTGGACCTTTGGGATACGTCCACGTGGACGGTGACCGCTTCCGCCCTGGCTCGGTCCGCCGCTCTCGACATCGAGTTCAGCCCGGACGGAGACCGGCTCTTTCTGGCCTCGAACCCGGCCGGGGTGGCCTACATTGACCTCGGCAGCTTGGATGTCCATGACGGTCGGAACGGCCGCCGGCTGGCCTCCTTCGCAGGTGTTCCGGGAACCGTGGGCAGCATCGGTGTTTCCTCGGATGGGAAAACCGTGATGCGCCACAATCTGCAACCGCTCAACCTGGCAGTGGGCACCGATGTTTATGACACCTTTCCGTGGAAAGATTCCGAGTTCCCGGGGGATCCGGGCAGTCCCCTCCTGTAACGCATTCGGAAGTATGCGGTGAATCGCACACTGGCGAGGGTCGGCCGTGAGCCGTTCCGGCCGCTGATCCTTCCCCGGATCATGCCTGGAGAACCGCGGACCAACTGGCCGGTCCGCTCGCCAGCGACCCCTCCGGAGTGCCTGGATCTGGGCCCGTGGTATAATGGGCACCTCGACATCTCTTGGGCGGCAAACGACCTCTTTGTCTACATCGAGAACGACCTGCGGGAACTTCCCGCGGGGTCCGTCACACTCGATGGGATCCCTTGGGACGTACGGGGTGTGGTGACCCTCGGGGACCCGGATGGAGCGGGAACGTCCATCTGGCCGGCTGGCAACTCGGTTCCGGACATCCGCATCGGCCGGTCAGCCCGGAAGCTTCACTTCCTGCACGCCATCTGGGCACCGGATTCCCTGCATCCCTCGGCCGGGCGGTATCGCATCCACTATTCGGACGGCTCCACTGTCGAGATCCCGATCGAGATGGGTGTGGACGCCGGGGATTTCAACACTTCGAACGGGAATGGCAAATTGTCCCGGTCCACCCTGGCCTGGGAGGGCGCCAACCCCGTGTCCCGAAGTTTTGGCACCAAGGTCGGCCTGTATCACCGTGTCTGGGAGAATCCGCGTCCGGATCTGCAGATCGTGTCCATGGATTTTGAGCGGACGGGTGCTCCGGGCGTTCCGTTTCTGGTTGCGCTGACCGTCGAGCCGTAGTCGGGCACAGCGGATGACTCGCGGAAGTCTGATCCGAATCGCGCCAAGAATCGGGATCTGATCCGTCCCGTTGAACCCAGGCCTCCGCCTTTCACCGGGGAATCTCCCGCCCGCCCGCCTCCACCGATTCCATGTCCCACCTGGGACATAAAACCGGGAGGGGCTGGTGCCGCGGGGATTTCCGGATGGGAGGAGAGCTCCTGCTCCACCGGCCCCCCGGTCAATCTCGTGACGGAGCCCGCAGCAGACAGGGCGCGGTCCTGCGCACCAATTCCATGTCCCAGGTGGGACATGGAATCGGGAGGGCGGCCCGGCAGTCCAGGGTTTTTGGGGTTGAAGCGGGGGAGTGTTTCGGTGGATTCGAAGTTTCCCTTGGGCTCCGGTTTTGCCTGAATGTTCTGGATCCCCCCCCAGTCGGATCGCTTGGTGACCCG
>JBGAPN010000078.1:0-15108 GCA_044221235.1 Limisphaerales bacterium | reverse complement strand
CTTTGTTGACGGGTCGAAGTAGATGAAGGCGGACGTGAACGACCCAGGCTCGGAGGGCTCGCCACCAAACGGGCCAGAAGGACGCCCCCGAATCACCCGAGGACCTCCCTCGCGCCCGCCAGGACCACCGCGACCGGGTCCTCCGTCGTTCGCAGAGCCGGGTCCGAAGTTGGGTGGAAATCGATCGGGAGCGCCTCCGGGACCCCCGGGAGGACCGTTGAAACCGGGTGGAGGTCCGTTGAACCCCGGAGGCGGACCATTGAATCCTGGCGGGCCAAAGAATCCGCGCATGGGACGATTGGCGCGTTCGTCCGCCGTCCTTTTTTCCTTCTCGGAGGTATGAATGATCCAGGCGAACGGGATGGCGGCCGCTTCCACCTTGGCTGGAACGTAGGCGGAGAAGGCGGGGCGCGGTTCTGTTTTGGCCGGAAGGAAGCGGGCCGAACCGTCCGGACCCACGGCCTCAACGCGGAACCGCACCAGTTGTTCCGCGGGTTGGCCAGGGATGAGTGCCTTGTAGCGGCCCGGTCCAGCCGGTTCCATGGGCAGGACGATGGGGGTCCGTTCGTATCCCGGCCCGGCCAGCCGATAATGCAGCCGAACCTGGAGGTTGGGACTGGGGGCGGGGAGTTCTGCGATGACGGAGATCGCCTCGCCGGGTGCCGGTAATGACGGAGAGAAATCGACCTTGGAAATGATCGGTGGGACCGAAGTGGAAGATCCGACGTTGGCTGCCCCAGGCGTCCCAGCCGGCTTGATGCGGTCATCCGACAGGGGAGAGGAAATCCAATTCGCCGGGTCGTCCCCGGGGGCCGTGGGAAAAATGCGTTCCAGGGACCCGTAATGTCCGTCCGCTCCGGTGGGCCATGGGGATTTGTCGTCGAACTTGATGGAATCGACCGGCTTCCCCGCGGCGTCGGAGAGTTCAATCCGCTCCCCCTTGCGGCTGATTTTGGAGCTGAAGGTGCCCGCGACCGGAATCTTGTAGTATTGGCCGAACAGGTCCGCGTTGCGGCAAAGCACCAGGAATCCCTTGGCCTCGATCCGGGTGCCGGCCGGGAAGGAAAACTTAATCCCCTTGGTGAAGGCCCAGCCTCCGAGGTCGACCGGTTGGTTCCCGGTGTTGTGGAGTTCCAGGTACTGCAGATCGTCCAGCTCGTCGGGAGCGTGATACATCAACTCATTGATGACGACCGCAGCCGAGAGCGAGGGGGGTAAGAGGCACAGTGCCCCCGCCAGGAGTGTACCCAACGTCGTTCGATGCATGAGATGCGAGGCCTTCAAGCGGATCCCCAAAGGGCTGCAGAGGGACTGCCGCCGATAAGGGGAACGTCGGGGAAGAATGCCACTGCAACAATCCGGTTACAGCGGAAAGGTGGCCCAATGTTCGGTTTGGGCCGCCGCGGGGCCGCGAACGAACGGTCGTCCTTCTCCGCGGACAGGAGTTCAATGGGCCGTGACCGCCAATAGCTTGAGGCCGGAGAAGTTCATCAGTGCGGCCATAGTTGGTGCGATGTCGTTTTTGAAGAGCAGATAAACGTCGTGACGTCCTTCCACCGGCGTTAAATCCACCCGGGTTACGGGGACAGCATTGGGTGCTCCGGTTCGTACGGCGGCTCGGGCCCGGTTGGTGTTGGACTGGGCCCCAGTCCCGACAGGAACGGCGGGGTTGTCGGCCCGACTCGCAGGACGGGCTGCGTTCGGATCGGCCGGCTCGATCTGAGCGCGTCCCAACAGCGGACCCTCCGGGGAATCCATCCGGATTTCCACGGTGCCGCCCGGCTGCGAATCGCGGGTGGTGGCCAGAGCGGTCAGTTCCAGTTGACGGACTCCGGTCAGGTCGATGCCGGTGTATCCCACGCGTGCTCCATTGCGTGCGACCAGCCCACGGAATCCCGGATCGGCCTTCTCCTTGACCTGGGCCGCAGCGGCGGTGAGGAAAGGACTCCGAAGCACCCGAATCATTTCGCCGGTCAGAGCTGGAGCCTGTTCCTCACCTTGGTCGGTGTAGAGGGCGCGCAACACGAGGGATCCCTTCCCCGGGTCGCCTTCCGGCAAACGGGGGGTGAACTGTCCCTTGAGGGGCAGTCCAGACGCATGGGCGTCTGCCAGACTGAACACATAGTTCAGTATGGCTGCCGCCTCGGATTCGTTGATGAGCGCATTGGGCGGCATGGCCAGCGGACTCCAGACGCCGCCGCCGCCGGTGACGACCTTCTGTGCCAGCCGCGCGGGTGCGTTGGAATCCTGGGCATAACGGCGGGCCACATCCGCGAAGGAAGGACCGACGAGCTTGCCCTCGACAAGGTGGCAGGCCTTGCAATTGCCCTTGCTGATGAGGGCCTGGGCGACCGGGAACCGGGCTGCTGCCTCGTCACCCCGTGGCAGGCGACGGAGGGAGGCGAGATCGAATCCCTCAGGCACGTAGTCGATGCTCAGACGGACGCGTTCGCCGGGAATTTTTCCGCCAGACAGGCTGCCGTCTTCGCGGTCGGTAACCTCCACTTCATATCCGAACGGCTGATTGGGAAAAAAATAGGTCTCGTTGCCAGCGAGTTTCACGGACACGGCGGGCGGTTCATTGCCGGACACGATGGGAACCGACTTGCTGTCGCTGGCGCCGGAAGGGTCGGTGACGGTCAATCGGGCAACGTGGGCGCCCGGTTGCTCCAGTTTGACGACAGGATTGGGCACCTCGAATACCTGGGGAGGTCCGGCCGGACCAAAGACTTCCCAGCGGTACGTCAACGGGTCGCCGTCGTTGTCCTGGGTTCCAGTCGAAGAGAGTGCGACCTCGAATGGGGGAACGCCGCCCTCACGATTGGAGGAAGCCACGGCGATGGGCTTCCGGTTCCCGGCCTCGAATTCAATGCGGACCAACTTGGCCTCGGGGCTCGCCTGAAACCAACGTCCGCCGTACTCCAAGACGTAGAGGTCGCCGTCGGGACCAAACTTCAGATCGATGGGCTCCACCGGGCGGTAGTCGGGGACGAGTCGCTCCAGGGACTCGAAGTCCCCATTGGGCTTCATGGAGACCGACAGGATCAGACGACGTGAGAATTCGGCGATGATCCATTTGCCCTCGAAATACTCAGGCCAGGGTCGCTTGGGATCCTTGAAATCGGCCCGGTGGTAGATCGGTCCCCCAATGGCACAACGACCGCCGCTTCCCAGGGCGGCGAATCGCTCCATCACGCCGCCATGGTAGAAGATGAACGGTGGGGAAAGTGGGGGTAACTCAGTGATGCCCGTGTTGTTGGGTGACGTATTGACGGGGTGTTGCGGATCCTTTTTCGCCAGCGGCTTTCCCGCAGTGTAGTCGAAAAACGGGAACGCCTGGTCACCGACAAAATAGGGCCAACCGAAGAAACCCGGGCCGCGGGCCTGATTGAATTCGTCATAGCCCCGCGGCCCGATGTCGCTGTCTTCGCGGTTGTCCGGGCCGACCTCCCCCCAGTAGATGAATCCGGTCTGGCTGTCGATCGACACCCGCCAGACATTCCGGTGTCCCATGGAGTAGATTTCCGGGCGGGTCTTGGGTGTGCCCGGTGGAAAGAGGTTGCCCTTGGGAATGGTGTAGGTGCCATCCGGTTCCGGGTGGATTCGGAGGATTTTTCCCTCCAGGGAGTTGGAGTTCGCGGTCCCACCCTGGTCGTCCCAGGCGGCACGACCAGGCCGCTCGTCGGTTTGCGAGGAACTGGTGTTGCCCCGGTTGTTTCCGATGGTGATCAGGAGATTTCCGTCGCGATCCCAGGCCATGCCGCCGCCGGTGTGGCAGCAGGTTTCCCGTTGGGCCTCCCACTCCATCAACACCTTTTCGGAATTGGAGAGGAGAACGTCATTGCGGACCTGCCACCGGCTGAACACGGCCTTCTTCTCGGTCGGATGGTAATAATACAGGTAGACCCAGCCATTGTCGGCGAACTTGGGATCGAAGGTGATGCCAACCAATCCCTGCTCGTTGTTGCCCGTAGTGTTGACCGCCAGGGCCCCGGCGATCTTCACGCCGCCGACGGCCGGGTCGTAAACCTTGATCGTTCCCTTGCGCTCCGCGATGTACACCCGGCCGTCTGGCAACACCTCGAACGCCATGGGTTCGTCCAGGGTTCCTGGCTGGGTGAGGGCGACCGGGGTGAACCGATTGTCGTCAGGCCGCGCCGCGGCATGGGCTGAAAAGCCGCCCGATGAGAGCGCGGCAATGGCGAAACAGGTAACGGGTAAAAGCCATCGGGTGAGCTGTTGAACCGACATCATGGAAGTACGAGAAAAGGGTAGGGCGCCAACCCGACGGTTTGAAGGATTCAAATGGGGAACAGATTGTCCCCATGGAGCAGGGCCGGCCAGATTGGGATGATGCCCGGGAGACCGGTATCGCGGTACACGGTTACATCCCGGGAGGAACGCCCAGGTGCCGTGGGGTCAACTCAACGGCCCGGTTCCTCAACGATCTTCAGGCCGTTGCGGGGCAATCCTTCCCGGATGATTTGGGTGACTCCGGAGGGCCAGACGATCCGGACTTCGTCCACGGATTCATGATCGCCCAGTCCAAAGTAGAGCGGCAGGTCGCTCTGGCTGAGGTAGCCCGACTTTCCGGAGACATAACGGCTGAATTCCTGGGTGCCGGCTTTGACCCGCACAACGGCTCCCAGTCCCTGCCGGTTGCTCTCCTTCCCGCGAAGTTGGAGTTTGAGAAAATGAACCGGGCGCCGCTCCGTGAGGTCGCTCATCAGCACCTGGGGAAAATCGTCAAATTCGTTCGTGACCCCATCCAGGTCGCCGTCGTTGTCGAGGTCCACGAATCCCGCAGCCCGGGTGCTCAAGGAGGATCGGACCGTCAGTTTGCCCTTCCGATTCGCCGCCAGGGGGTGCTTTTGGTCGGCTCCGTCGAGGTCGAGGACAAAACATTCCTGGGAGACCCGCTGGTCGCGCCTGGGTTCAATACCCAGGATGAATTCAGCCCGCTTGAAACGGGCCCCTGCCTCATTGAGGAGGAGGGCGTTCACGGCATAGGTAAATGGATAGCCCATTCCCGCAGTGACCATGATGTCCTCCCAGCCGTCGGCATTGACGTCTCCAATGCTGACTCCCCAGGGCCAGTACGTCTCAACCCCCAACGCGTCGGAACGTTCCTCGAACCGTCCGTCGCCCTGGTTGACGTACAACGCGTTCCCAAAAATGTTGTTGGCGGCGCCCTGGAGGAACTGGTCGGTCCAGGTGGCGGAACACCAGGCCTCGGACTTCGAACGTTCGATCTGGCCGTTAAAACCCATCCGAAGCTTGGACTGGCCGGAGGTCATGTCGGAATGCATGTCCGTAACCAGGTAGTCAAAGCGACCGTCCAGATTGAAATCGAAGACGGCGACGCCCATGGCGCCCCAGGGCGTCTTGGGAAAGTAGCGTGACGTCTGGTCCTCCCAGTGTTTTCCCTCGCGGTTCACGAAGAGATGGTCGTCGCCTTGCATGTTGAGGACATAAAGATCGGGCCAGCCGTCCTCATTGATGTCGCATGCCGTGGCATCCCCGCTCCACCCGGCGTCCTTCAACCCCGTCTCCTGCGCGACGTCCGTGAACTTCCAGTTCCCGTCGTTCCGATACAGCAGACAGGGCTCGGATCGTTCCGGGAAGAGGTGGCCGCTGAAGGCATTGGTCAGGCCCACCCAATACCCTCCGTTGCGCACGTCGGAGGTGTAGCGTCCCACGCTCGTGATGAGAATGTCGGGACGGGAATCCCGGTTGAAATCCAGGATGACGATTCCGGACGAATGCCAGTGGGTATTCCAGCCGACGTCCGCGGTCCGGTCCCGGAAGCGGCCATTTCCCAGGTTCTCAAACAGGACATTGCCGTCCCGGACTGTGGAGACCACCAGGTCGGGGTCTCCGTCATTGTCGAGGTCGGCAAAGGCGACTCCGACCGTGACCCGGTCTGGAACCCGGACGCCGGCCTGTTCCGTGATGTTGGTGAAGCGCCCACCGCCTAGGTTTCGCCAGAGTTCGTTGCCACCGATCTGGTTGCCGAAATACAGATCGGGAAGGCCGTCCCCGTCGATGTCCCCAATGGCGACACCGGAGCCGTGGTCGTAGTGGATGGCCTTCTCCGCCCGTCCGGAGTCGTCGGTCATGTGATATCGGAACCGGATGCCGCTCTCCGGCTGCCGGTCCGTGAAGCGGAATTGGTGAAATGTTTTGATGGATCGGGCGTCGAGCCGTTGGGCGGCGGCGGCTTCCCGGAGGGCTTGAAGGATTTGGGCATCGTTCTGGACCGAGAATTCCTGCTGGGCCATCAGGTTGATTCCCGCCCCCACCAGGGCCAGGAGGATCAGGCACACCCGCATTCCGAAGCGGTTTGACGCAGGGGGGCGGCCCGGCGGCTCGAATGACTTCGGGACTCGTTTCCGCCGCATCGCCGGGACACAGGGGCATGGGGCGTTTCTGGAAACCATCGTGGAATTGGCAGGATTCCCGGAAACGAGGCGGCTGACCATGTCCCTAGGATGAACAGACCCTCGGCCCGGATCAATTTCCGGCGTGGTGTTGCGATGGATTTCCTGGAGGGGATCCCGGAATGGCGTGATCCATCCCTTATCCCGGAGCCCTCCCGATCAGAGGTTCTTGGAGCGCAACCGGGCGAGTTCCCGCAATTCGGAGAGGTAGGTTCGTAGCCAGGCCAGGTCGGGTCGTCCGGTCGCCACCTCGGCGAGTGCAGATTCCGCCTCCTCCCAGGTCAGTTTCACATCGGCCAGAGCGTCTTCAATGGGCCGCCCTTGGACGACTTCGGAATGGAGTCGCTTCAGGCTGCGGAGCCGGGGGGCGGCCCCACGGGGTCCGTCGATGGCGGCGGTGAAGGGGCCCAAGACGTTGGATTCGGTGGTTGGCCGAATGATGAAGTCTTCGGGAGGGTCTTCTGCGACAGGCTTGAGGAGCGGGAGAAGCGGACGGAGGAGTGTGATCAGTCGATTGGTGGAGAGGCGGATGTGGAACCGTCCACGCCGGATGCTTCGTTCCACCAGTCCCTGATTCTCGAGGTCGTCGATCGCCCGTTGGAGGTCGGGCTCCGACCGGGCGTTTCCCATGGCTCGGAGTGCCTCCAGGTCCGGCCGGAAAAACTCACGCTCGGTCCACCAAATCCAGCGGGCTGGAATGCCGGCATGCCAGTACAGGCATTTAAAAAACACCCGGACCTCAAATTCCGCCGCAGGACAGCGATACACCAGTGCATAGGCTTCCCGGAGGGTATCAACCTGGTGTTCCGGTGTGGCGCCCATCGGGAATGAACTTCGATTTGCCGAGGCCCGCCTGTCAACCGGCCTCGACTTCCGGGGCCGCCCCTTCAGCGTCGCAGCTTGTAGAGTTGCTCTCCTGCCTTGGGAACGAGAAGCACGCCCTCCTCCTCGCGGCCCGCGAAGTCCTCGGGTCGAAGGGTCCGCCAGTCCCGGTATCCCAGGTTGATCTCGCGGCAGATGTCCTCCGGGATTCCAGTGGCGAGGGTGACCCGGGCGCGCGGCGTTTCGACGCCCTGGTCAAAGGTGCCGGCGCCGTAAACATGAGTGCAGTGCGCCAGCGTGCCCCAGGGCATATCCTTGAAGCGATCCCACTGCTTGAGGAAGTAGTCCCGGCAGTGGTAGCCGACCTGCCGGATAAACCGTCCGTGCACCACGCTCACTTCCTTGAGATGGGGGGCGTAGATGATCAACTCGCCACCGTCGGCCAGCACCGGTTCCAGTTTGTACATGGCCTTGGCTCCCACCCAGAGTTCGTCGTACATCGGGGACGCACACGACAGGATGGTATGGAAGGGCCGGTTCTTCCACACGATGTGATGGTGGGCGGACAGCTCGGCGGCACGGGCCCAGGCTGCCTCGGGAGTACCGGCAAAAACACCCGCCGCCCCGCCGCCGTGGGCAACCAGGGCGAAGCATTTCCGCGCGATCGGCACCATGGCCCCGGCTCGGTCAACCACCGCCCGCACCGGAGTTTGAGGATTGCCGATGATCTCCATGTTGGTGACCACCGCGCCGAGCCAATGGAAGAAATTGAGGATGTCCGGACCGCTGATCCCAGGGAACAGGTACTTGTTGCCGCCACTCATTCCCACCACCTCGTGCGGGAACACCGGACCGACGATGATGACCTCGTCGTAATTGAAGATTCGCGCGTTGATGGACACCGGGACGTCCATCGAAAACAGACCGCCCGACAGCGTGTGGATCTCGTCGGCGCGGAGGGTCCCGATTTCCCGCAGTGCGGCGGGATTGTCCCACTCGTGATTGTAAAATCCGACCTTGCCGTAGCGGGACTTCCGCTCTTCCGGGGTGATTTCCAGTCGCTGGCAAATCGCAGCCTCGGACATCGGAGGATGCGTTCCCAGGGCGACCAGGATGTCGAGGGACGTGGTGACTTCTCCCAGTTGGGCGAACAGTGCCTTGAACATCATTCCGATGGGTGCGGTACGGGTACCGTCGGGAATGATGAGCAGAATGCGCTGATTGCGGTACGTTTCCGCGGGACAGGCCTGCGCCACCAGGTGCTGCACCTGGTCGATGCTGACCAGACCGCCGGCCGCGGCCAGGGCTTCGTGGACGGGTGTCTTCATGCGGTGAGCGTGGCAGGTGTCGCCAGTCGTGCGGACGCGCGCATCAGCGCCGTCGCGGCTTGAACGTCCGGCCCCGGCGGATCAGCGCCCCCAGGACGGGCTTGTCCTTGCGGATCGCGCCCTCGGCGGTGAACAGGACACTCTGCTCGTAATCGAATCCGTCCAGTTTGGTGCGCGGGATCTTCTGTCCGATGAACCGTTCGATGTCCGCAACGTGACTTTTGTCGGCGACCGCCATCAAGGTGAACGCGTCGCCCTCGCTCTGGGCACGGCCCGTGCGCCCGATGCGGTGGACGTAGTCTTCCGGATGCTGCGGGACGTCGTAGTTGATCACGTGGCTGACGTCGGGAATGTCGAGACCCCGGGCCGCGATGTCCGTGGCCACCAGGACTTCAAACAGGCCGTCCCGGAATCCCTTCAGGGCATGCTCCCGCTCCTTCTGGGTCCGGTCGGAGTGCAGGATGGCCACGGCGTGTTTGTTTTTCTTGAGCAGATGGCCAATGCGGTCGGCGCGGTGGCGCGTCCGGCAGAAAATGATGACGGAGTCGTAATGGACCCGTTCCAGCAGGGCGAGCAGTAGGGCGGTCTTCTGCTCGTCCACGACCGGGTAGATCACATGCTTGACCGTCTCCGCCGGCGAGCGGCGCGCCCCGATCTCGACCACTTCGGGGTTGTTCATGGCCCATTTGATGAGCGCCGCGATATCGGGCGGGACGGTGGCCGAAAACAGGCTGGTGTGCCGCTGTTTTGGGCAGCGATCGATGATGCGCCGTACGTCCGGGAGAAATCCCATGTCGAGCATCCGGTCCGCTTCATCGAGGACCAGGTGCTGGACGTGGTTCAATTTCGCGGTGCCGCGCTGAAGGTGGTCCAGCAGTCGTCCTGGCGTGGCGATCAAGATGTCGATGCCCCGGCGAAGACTGTCGTTCTGCAGCCCGTATCCCACGCCGCCATAGACGAGCCCGATGCGAAGCTGGGTGAACCGGGCGAGGGCGCGGAAGGCAGTTTCCACCTGTGCGGCCAGTTCGCGGGTCGGCTCCAGCACCAGGACCCGCGGGCCCTGTCCCGGCCCGTTGAGTTTGGAAAGAATGGGCAGGGCGAAGGCGGCGGTCGTGCCGGTGCCCGTCTGGGCGCTGCCGATGATGTCCTTTCCTTCCAGGATCAGGGGAATGGCGCGCAGTTGAATGGGAGTGGGGTCCGTGTAGCCCATGGCCTCGACTCCCTGAAGGACCGGCGCTGAAAGCCCCAATTGACGAAACGACATTCGCAACACTAGGGACAATGGGACGACCGGGGAAAGCTTTGATTCCGCCCCGTCGGGAGGCTTCAGTGACCGAACCCCGCGACGGACGCCGGATCTCCGGTCAATCCTTGTGCTTGTGCTTATTCTTGTCGGTATCGAGGACCAGTTTCTCGGCGCCGCCATCCCCCTTCTTTTCCAAGTCCGCCAAAAGCCCTTCGTCCGAAAGATCCAGGGGGTGCGAATGTTCCCAATCGTGATGCGCCACCTTGTGGAGGCGTTCCACGACCTCGTCGTCGTCCACTTCGATCGCCAGTTCGCGCCGGTCATCAAAACTGCCGGGGGCCAGGTTGATGGAGCCCACCACGGCCCGGATGCCGTCCGCCAGCAGGACCTTCCCGTGGAGTTTCAGGTGCTTCAATTTGTGAATTTTGATCCCCACGTCGTCCATCATCCGAAGTCCGCTGACTCCCTCCAGCAGCTTTTCCTTCTTAAGATTGTGAGGAGGACGGGCCATGACGTGGATCTTCACGCCCCGTTCGCGAGCCCGGATGAGCCGTTCGATGATCACCGGATCCTGGTATCGCTCGTTCTGGACGAACAGGGTATGTTTGGCGCGGTCGATGAAATGGGCAATGCGTTCGCGGCCATTGGTGGGGCACCAGATCAGCTGCGCGCCTTCATCGGGTTTGAACGTCTCGCGGTGCCAGTCGGCGTCAAAGCAGTCCATGACCTCCTTGACTTCCCTGCCATGACTCGTGGTGACGGCGTAGTCACGGGTTTCGGTGAGGTTCTTGGTCACCCAGTTGAGTGATTTGACGAACGCCACCTCTTCGTCCACGACCATGGATTTCTCGTGGGTTACGCCGAACTCAGGGTTGCTGTCCTTGACGGCGATGTCGGCCTTCTCCAGGGCTGCGCGGACTTCTTTGTTGTCGTCCTCCCCATCGCGCCGGGCCGGGTTGAGCATGATGTGGACCTTCACTCCGCGATTCTTGGCGTCGATCACGGCACGCAGGAGATTCGGATCGGAAAAGACGAACATTTTGACCCGAAGTGATTTTTTTGTCTCCGAGATCGCCTGGAGGATCGGTTCGGCGGAGGCGTCGGGCATCACGATGAGCGAACGGTGTGACATGGACAGGGTGGAAGAGTGGCCAATGGTGATGGGTTCGATCAAGCCGGCTTCGAGGAAGAAGAATGGGTCGGGCTGAAGGCGGGTTCGGTCCCGGCCTGGATGCGGTGGAGTTCGGCATAGACCCCGTTGAGGGCCACCAATTCGTCGTGTCGACCCTCCTCGGCCACCACGCCGCCCTTCAACACGATGATCTTGTCGGCATCGCGAATGGTGCTGAGGCGGTGGGCGATGGTGATCACGGTGCGTCCCTGCATGAGGTGCTCCAGGGCCTCCATCACCAGCTTCTCCGACTCGGTGTCGAGCGCGGCGGTGGGCTCGTCGAGGATCAGGATGGGCGAATTACGAACGATGGCCCGGGCAATCCCAAGCCGCTGGCGCTGTCCGCCCGACAGGGTCACCCCGCGTTCTCCCACCATGGTGTCGAAGCCCTGGGGCATTTTTTGAATGAACTCCTCGGCGTTGGCGAGCCGTGCGGCGTTGACGATTTGCTCCTGCGTGGCGTTGGGATTCCCGTAGGCAATGTTCTCCCGGACGGTCCCCCGGAACAGAACGGTGTCCTGAAGCACAAATCCGATATTCCGCCGCAGCGCGGCGAGCTGGAAGTCGCGCAGGTCGGTGCCGTCCATGAGCACCCGGCCGGTACCGGGATCGTAAAAGCGGGGGATGAGGCTCACGACGGTGGACTTGCCGCCGCCCGTTGGCCCGCAGATGCCGATGCGCTGGCCCGGCTCGATGGTGAAGTTGACATCCTGGAGCACGGGCGCCGCCGGGTCGTAGGCAAAGGCGACATGTTCGAATTGAATCTTGCCGGACAGGGTGCCGGGATCCCGGGCATCGGGCTTCTGGGGACTGATGTCGTCGGTGTCGAGAATGGACTTGATGCGGTCGAGACCGACCGACGCCTGGGCGATGGTGTTGGTCATCTTGGCCAGGTCCTGGACCGGCTTGAAGAACTTGTTGAGATACGCGAGGAACACCGTCAGCGCCCCGACGGTCATGGTGCCCTTGAGGATGAGTCCGGCGCCGTGCCACAGCACAAATGCGGTGCAGGCTGCTACGGTGACGTTGACCATGGGGGAGAGCAGGGACTTGACGCGCCGCGCCTTGAGTGCGGCCTCCACCGTGGCATGGCTGGCATCGCCGAGCCGCTGTTCCTCCAGGGTCTCCCGGCACTTCGTGGGTGGCTTTCTTGACCGCCTTTTTGAACCGGGCAACGAACAGCAGAAGAAAGGGGGTCACACCCACGGCAATCAGGGCGAAATCCCATTCCAGCCAGAACATGAACCCCAGCATGCCGACGATGGTCAGAAGGTCGATCAGGATGCCGAGGGTGGCCGACGACGCGAAGTTTTGGATGGTGAGGACGTCGTCGGTGATGGTGCTGAGCAGGATTCCAGTCTGGTGTGTGTCGTAATAGGACAGGGAAAGCCGCTGGAGGTGGTGGTAGACGCGGAGACGGAGGTCGTTGGCGACCCACTGTCCCACGCTTTCGGTGTAGTAATTGGCGACATAACTGGCGATCGCGGAGATGAGGGCGATCAGGAGGACTGCCAGGCCGCAGAGGATGGCGAGGCCGCCTTGGTCACGGGCGAATTCAAAGCGATCAAGCCACGCAATCTCGGGAGGCAGCTTGTGGTGACCCACCACGTTATCGAGGACGATCTTGAGCGGCCAGGGTGCCGCCAGGCTCATGGCGGTCTGCACCAACATGGCAGCCAGTACCAGCGAGAGGCCTCCCCAATAGGGGCGGAGCAAATCCATCACCAGCGGCGCCAACTCGGCCGCCTTCTGATCGGGAGCATCCTTCGGGTTTTCTTTGGCGTTGTGACCGGACTTGGGGGAACTCATGCCGGGATCGAAATCTCCCGGGGACCCCGAACGAAAGGAGAAACTGAAGTGGGCGTGATTTCAGCCCGCGGGAATTCGGGGAGACGGAGGGCCGGGGCGCGTCAACCTGCGGACTAGCGCGGCAAAGGGGGAGGTGCCTCGACCAGTACCGGGCGGCGCGGCACGGACCCACGGTATGCCCGGCTCAGTGCGAGGAATTCGCTGGCATTTTCGAGGGTCAGGATTCCGACTATCTGACCGTGGGCAACGACGGCCGCCAACGGGGACTTTGATTCTACGAGCCGGGGGATTGCCGTTTCCAAGGCTTCCGCAGCATCGAGAACCACGAATTCCGTCTGCATGGCCGGCCCGACCCGTCCAAACTCGCCCACCCGGGCCAGGGCATCGAACAGATCCTGGCGGGTGAGGACGCCGACCATCTGCCCGTCGGAAGCCACCACGGGGAAGTCGGGCTGCGATCCCTCAATGATCCACTGGGCCGCACGTGCAAGGGGGTCGGTGGGGGAGAGCACCCGGAAATCCGTCAGCATGGCCCGGGAAACCCGGGCGTCACCCAGAACCGTCCGGGCCTCCATGGCGGCGGCTTCACCTCCGGCGCCGAGCCAGATGAACACGCCAATCAGTCCCAACATTGGATTCCGGCTGTAAAAGGCGAATCCGATGAACAGGATGGACATCACCCGGCCGATGCCTGCCGCGATCCGGGTGGCGCGCAGTGGATTCATCAACATGGCCAGGACCGCGCGAAGGACGCGCCCGCCATCCATGGGAAAGGCCGGAAGCAGGTTGAAGGCAACCAGCGAGAGGTTGATGAGAAACAGGCGCTGAAACACGGAAGCCGCTTCGAAGTCGTTGATCGCAAAAAGGGGCGTGCCCGACAGCAGCATTCCCCCCGACAGTCCGGCGGCGATGACCACATTCACCAGGGGGCCCGCGATGGCGATCACCAATTCCTGGGCCGGCTTCTCGGGGATGCGTTCCAGCCGGGCCACCCCGCCGATGGGCAGGAGCGTGATATCCCGGGTTTCAACCCCGTATTGGCGCGCGGCGAGCGCATGACCGTACTCGTGAAAGAGCACGCAGGCGAAAAGACTGACCAGGAAGGTCATTCCGCTCAGTGCCGCCATCCAGTCTCCGCGTTCCAGGCCGGATTGGAACCCGACAAAGGCGAGAAGGAGCAGGAATGTGTAGTGGACGTACACATCGATGCCCCAGAGGCGGACGAGCTTGAACGACCATTTCATCGGACGGCCAACCGTCAGCCTGCCGCACCAGCACGTCAACCAGACCGTCGGACATTCTCGTCAGCGCGGGGAGGCGGCATGACTCGGACTACAATTCGGTGGTGGCCACCTTGCGAAGGCCGAGTCGGAGCGGCAGCCACCCGACCAACGCGCTCGCCAGCACGAAGACCGTCCACGAAAAGGCCGCCTTGGCGGGCGCGAACTCGTCGAGCGAGTCCGGCCGCCATCCCCAGGGGCTGGCCACCGCCAGCAGGACCACCGATCCGACGATGTAGAGGAAACTCACCACCAGGCAGAAGGTCCCGCCAAAGCCGCTCACGATCTTGGCCGGATTGGATTCCTTGAAGTTCGGGTACAGGGCGCCCAAACCGGTGGCGACGGCATTCAGGGTGAAGGTCATGACGGCGATGGCGGCCGCAAAGAAGATGGAATGCGCGGCGTCGAGTCCGAGCATATGGCATGACAGCAGGATAAGTCCCAGCGTCACGATGAGCGTGGTGCAGCTGGTCAGCCAGAACTTGAGCCGGACCACGCGGACCAGTCCGATGGGCGCCAGACCGACGACCCAGACCCGCTTCCCTTCGAGGGAGAATTGGGGGAAGACGAAACGAGTGGTCAGGGTGGCGAGATTGAGGGCGCAGGCCCCCAGGTTGAGGAAACTGACCAGGGAGATCCAAAATGGGGAATCCAGCTGTCGGGTGAAATGGCGGAGGTTGATGATGTACACGGTGAGGAGGCCAAACAGCATGAGCGCCTGTCCCCATTGGGTGGTGTCCCTCCAGAACACGCGAAAATCCTTCGCCACCAGCGCGCGAAGATCGGGGGGCAGGATGCCCCGCCACGCGAGCGCGCTGTCGAGCCAATCCCGGGGCCGGAACAGGAGGCTGAGACCCGGGACCTGACTGCGGCGACGGCTCAAATCCTGGAACCACTGCCAGCGCGAAAAAATGCTGCCGCGTCCGTGTACGATGCTGGTGGCTTCATAGAAGGTGTCGCCCAGCCACGTCATGGCAATCATCCCGAAGAACAGCACGTAACTGAGCAGGAC
>JBGAPN010000077.1:0-16474 GCA_044221235.1 Limisphaerales bacterium | reverse complement strand
ATCAGCAGCTGCATCCCGGACGGCGCGTTCGAGGAGCTCTTCCCCGAGCCTCCGGTGATGGAGCCCATGAACGACGCGATGCCAATGGGCACGGCGAAAATCAGGATCAATGCCCTCCGGTCGCGGAAAAGCAGCTTCAGGTCCAGCCGGAACAGCGCCAGGAGTTGGGTCATGGCTTGGGGTTCAGGAGTCGCGCAGGGAGCGGCCCGTCATCTCGAGGAAGACATCCTCCAGCCGGGGTTGATGCGAGGCGACGGTGAGCACCTCGATGCCCTCGCGTCGCAGATGGTCCAGCGCTTCCGAAACTCCTTCCGACAGGCTGGACACCTCGAGCACCAGTCGTCCGGCGTCCAGTTTCGCACCCTGGATTCCCGGGAGGGTGCGCAATGGGTCGATCCAGCCGAGGTTCTCCCCGTGGACAATTTCGAGAAGGATCTCCCCACGGCGCGTCTGACGTCGCTGAAGACCGGCCAGGGTGTCATTCGCAATCATCCGGCCGTGGTCCATGATGACGATCCGGTCGCACAGGCGCTCGACCTCCTCCATGTAGTGGGTGGTGTAGAGGATCGCCTTCCCGCACCGCTGCAGGGACTCGATGTTTTCGAACAGCGCATTCCGGCTCTGGGGATCGACCCCGACGGTGGGTTCGTCGAGGAGGAGGAGTTGCGGATCGTGGAGCAGGGCCACGGCGAGGTTGAGCCGCCGTTTCATGCCGCCACTGTAGGTTTTCACGGGATCCTTGGCGCGGTCGGCCAGGCCGACGAAGTCCAGCGCGTAACGGATTCGTTCCTGCAGCGCGGCCCGGCGCAGGCCCTGCAGGCCACCAAAAAATTCCAGGTTCTCGTTCCCGGACAGTTCCTCATAAAGCGCCAGGTCCTGGGGAACCAGGCCGAGCTGCCCCTTGGCCGGATCGGTGTCGGCCTGCAGCAAGTGTCCAGCGATTCGCACGTCGCCGCTGTCGGGTCGAACCAGGCCGGCGATCATCGACAAGGTGGTGGTCTTGCCCGCGCCATTGGGACCCAGCAGCCCGACTGCTTCACCGGCTGCGATTTGGAACGTCACATGATCCACCGCGATCCGTCCCCCAAAAGCCTTGGTCAGATCCGAGACATCGAGGAGGGGCGCCGTCACGGACCTGTTGTGGCGGACTCCGGTTCAGTCCGCAAGCGGCGCCCGACCTACGGGCCCAGGGATTCCGCGAAACCAGTGGAAAATGGTGTGAGCGGAGACCCGGGCCGACGTCCTTCGCATGAAAAATCACGGCGCTGTAAAAACCTTTGGGCTCACCAGCTTGACCCGCTGGTCGACCCTCGCTGGTGTCAGGTCCGGCTGTTTCCAATCCACTGTGGAGAGTGCGGTGCGCGTCGCTTCCGAAAGCGGCAGACGCCATTCATCGACGAACACGGTGGAAAGATCACGTTGCGCTGCCACGCTGGCGGAGAGGAACCAATTCCAGCACTGCTGCCGGGCGCCGTCCGGTGTCTTCTCACTGGCCTCCGGGCATTCCGCCAGGAGTCGAAAGAAGCGTCGTAACCAGGGAATTCCCCCGTTTTCGCGCCACAGCCGAAGCATGGCCGAAGCGTACATCACCGGCTGATCGGAGGGTTGAATCGGGGTCCCGGCGGCGTCCCTGAGCCGCGGTTCCTTTTCGCTCAGGCCGTCGTCACTGGTGAAGGTCTTCAGGAACGGCAAGCCGCTGCGCCTCACCTGGGACTGCGCGTGCTCGATGGTCTCGCGCGTGCGGCGGTCGTCGTCGTGACACCCCAGCGTATCCATGCACACGTAGCGCATGAAGACGCCCAACCCCGTGGTGAAACACGAGTGCCGGTTGCCGAAGGTATAAAAATTGCGACCCATCTCGTAGAACACGTAATGCGGGATGGCCTGCGGGTCGCGCTGGAGGGCCGGGTAGTTCCACCGATAGAACATCGCCAACTCGATGCCGGTGACTCCGACGAAACCACATCCGGCACCGCAGGTGTATTCGAAGTCCGGTACGGCTGCGATCGAAGCCTTGCCGTTGAGTTGCTTGTACGGCTCGGGGGAACGTCCGGTGAGGTCGGCGTAAAGGGCCCAGCCTCCGTCCAGAGCTCGAATCCATCCGGCCATAAGTTGACGGTCATAAGTCCCGGGGGCCGTCAGGAAAACGACATTCGATCCGGTCCACGGCAGGAGCAGGGTACTTTGGCCCTTGGCCTTCCAGACCTCGGGCTGGAAGGCGAGGGGTAGGTAATCCACCGGCGCACCGGGTTCGATGGGAATCAAGTCCGCGGCAGACAATCTCCCACCCGTGAGTTTTCCGATTGCACACAGGCACAGGACCAAAAGCGCGGGGCGCAACGACACAGGCGGCAGCATGACGGGATCAAAACTGCGGCGTTTGGAAATTTGGTGCAAACCTGCGCATTGACCTCCGTGTTGGTGGATGGCTTGGGTCTCCATGGCTGCGGGCGGGCGACGAGGGAACAGGGTGCGGTTCGCCTCCCCCGCGCATCCTACAGGCTGAGTCGGCCGTTTTCGCGGAGGACGAATAATGTCGCATCCATCCATCCGCGGTTAGGGGTTGATCGAAGTGCTGCCGTGGCAGGAGTTGGGCATTTGATCCCGTCGATAACGGCTGGGCGGGGATGGGGGTTGCATTTGGCTGCGTTGCTGAAGATGAATCAGAAATGCACCGGTTGCCGGATGCTGGATTCAGTCGGACGAGGCTGGCCGTGGTTGGACTTGCCTTGCTGGGGCTGTTCGCGGGTGCCGGATGGATTCGCGCCGATAGTGCGATGCCGCTGGAGCCCCGGGACTATTCGTCATCCAACGGTCGATTCGTATTCAGGGTGATCCCGCGGATGCCGGTGACGCCGGAGGGACCCGAACCAACAACCCCGGGAACCGGGCCCGAGGAAAGCCCGCCCCGGGGAATCCTTTCGGAACGCAGCGGCATGGGGACGAACGAACTCTGGTCAATCCAACTGGTCAATAAAGACGCGCCGTCGGATGCGGTGGTGGCTGATGATGGGAGGCATGTTGTCACCCTCGACAACTGGTATGGTGCGGGCTACGGACCGGATGTTCTCGTCTTCTACAGTTCAGGCGGCTTCCTGCGGAGTTACTCCCTGGAGCAGGCACTGTCGGACATCGTTCCCGACAAGGGAGCCTGGTATCGGGCGCTCCCCAAACCCGTGCGCTCCGCTGTCGACTTCGCTGAATTGACCCCGGCGCCTGTCCAGTATTGGAAACTGTTTTCCCACAGTGTGTCGTCCCGGGGATGGCAGGACGACGGGTTCCACTTCATTGAAGTGCTGGATGGGCATCCCCTGTTCTGTCAGTGGCTGGGCTGGGCGCAGAAGTGGCTGGTTTTTCGCATGACGGACGGTGCGAAGCTGACCGTTTCCGGAAAGCTGCGGGAGCGCCTGGACCGCGCGGGCCGCGAGTGGGCCTTGAGGCAGTGTCGCGACGGCGATCGTTCCAGGGAGGCCGCTGCTTTCCTGTATCGGCTCAACCTGCCCGAAGACCGGGCCCGAATCGGCGAAGGATTGACGCGTTTCGGCGGGGTGAACCTCGCCTCCTTCCTCCATCCGATCGACGCCGCCCGGCTGAAGCAGTTCGCCGAAATCCCGGGAATCACAGCCGTCGGTGCCGCCGTTCCCGCCGGCGCCGCCCTGACACAGGGCGAGTTGCTGGCCGGGCTTGCCGCCTTTCCGGCGCTCGAACAGGTATATTTGGGTTCGGTAACCATCCCGGACCCTACGGCGGCCATCCTGGGTGGGCTTCGCACGCTGCGGAGGATTGACCTGAACGGGACCCGGCTCAGTGACGCAGGGCTCGCTGCAGTCTGTCGCAATGTACAACTTGAGGATCTCTGGCTCAGTGAGAATCCCATCACGGACGCCGGTATGGCCGCGCTGGAGCCGTTGCGGAGCTTGAAGATGCTAAACCTGTGTGAAACTCAGGTTACCGATGCCGGTGTGGTGCATCTGCGGGGCCTCACGAACCTCACCTACCTGCACCTGTGCGGTCCGGGAATCACGGACCGTGCTATCGAGGAATTGCTCGGGATGAAGAATCTCGACGAGCTGTGGCTGGCCGACACACGGGTAACGGACGCCGGACTGGTACTGGCCGGGTTGCCGCGCCTCGGGCAATTGCTGTTAACAAGGCGCCGATCACCGACGCCAGCCTGATAACCTTCGGTCCATGCCGGCGCTTCGGACAGTGTTTGTCTGAACACGCCCATCTCCGCTGGCGCACTGGAGGAACTAAAGCGGGCCCGGCCGAACCTTGAAATCGTGGGCCCTGTCGCGCGTCGTTTTTCCATGGACCGCACGGGGACGAAACAAATCGGGGTCGCCACCTTGGAGTGACCTGTCCCTTAGCCTGCCGTGGAGGTTGGGCTCGCAGGTTGGGTTTGGTATTCGGCGTCGCTGACTGGTTTCGGAAACCAGTCCACGGCCCTGCCGTCTAGACTTTCTGGATCGCAATATGGGTCATGGCCGTGGTGGGGGAGGCACCATGCCAGTGTTTCTCGTTCGGAAACCAGACCACGTCACCGGGATGGATCTCGACCGGTCATCCTCGCGCTGGGCGCGTCCGCAACCGGCGGTGACGATTAGCGATCTGTCCCAATGGATGTGTGTGCCAGGCGGTGCGGGCGCCGGAGTTCGAAGGTGACGCTGGCGCACACGGCGCGGGCGGGACCCGGGGCACCGGTGCCGGGGATCGTCCGGACCCCGCCAGTAAACCAGCTCGCTGGTCCCGCGGTGGGGCTGTGAACCGGCTCGTTTGATTTCCGTAAAGAGCGGCGTCGGCGCTCCCGGCCCGGAGGTTCCATTCTCAAATCCGGGGCGTGGGAGTTGCGGCGCCACGCGCAGGGTGTTGGGATTGGGTGTTGATCGATGCCACGCCGCCAACTTCCACTTCCATCGCTGCGCTTGGAACGGCGGGGCTAAAGCTCAGCGCGCCAGCCCTACCGGTCTGCCTGTTCACCCGCTTCCCCACCCATGTCACCGCCTGCCGCTTCCTGCCTTCCGGCTTTCCAAATTGTGACCCTCTTTGCGTCTCGGTGTCCCGTGGTTCGGATTTCATTGACGCCGCGAAGTTCCGCCTACGGCGGAGCCGGCGACGGCGCGCTGGCCTACCGACGCTCATTCCATTTGGAACGGGCCGCGGCGGGCGACCTTCAGGCCGAACAGGGCGGGTACTCTGGATGACGTAGTCCGGTCATGCTGGCCACATAGTCACACACGGCACGGTGAAGACCCAGTTGCTCCACCCGACGCCGGGCGCCGGAACCCATCTCCGCCGGCTTTTCCAGGTAGGCCGTAAAGACCTCGCCCAGCATGCGGACCGCACGGGTGTTGGGGTCCGCCACGACCGGGTTGTAGTACAGGTTTTGGTACAGGTATTTCCTTAGGGCGAGATTGGCCTTGCGACGTTCCGAGCTGTAACGGACCAGCGCCTTCCGCTGCGAACGCACGTCGTCGCAGATCCGGACCCCGGCCGAATCGATCAGCTCCAACGCTGTATGGACCACGTCGATGACCTGCTGGTCGATGATCTGCCGGATGGTGTAGTAACGACGGCTTTCCGCCGGAAGCCGGCCGAAGCGCCGGCTGACCTCGGCTGCAGCGGTGGCCCAGACCTCCACTTCGGTGAGCAGCCGCTTCTCCTCGAGCAGTCCGTGGTCGAGTCCGTCGTCGAGGTCGTGGCTGTAGTAGGCAATCTCGTCGGCGAGGTTGGCGATCTGGGCCTCAAGCGACGGCTGGTGGTACTCGATGGCGCGGTCGCCGGATGGAGGCTGGAACCCGGCGTCATGTTTGGCCAGTCCCTCCAGCACCTCCCAGCTGAGATTGAGCCCGGGGAAGGCGGGGTACTTGCGTTCGAGGACCTCCACCACGCGGCGGCTCTGGCGGTTGTGCTCAAATCCGCCGTGGCCCTTCATCAGCTGGTTCAACCGGTGTTCTCCCGTGTGTCCGAACGGGGAGTGTCCGAGGTCGTGGGCCAGCGCGATCGTCTCGGACAAGTCCTCATTCAAAGCGAGGGCCCGGGCGATGTTCCGTGAAATGGCCGCCACCTCCATGGTGTGGGTCAGGCGGGTCCGCAGATGGTCACCGGTGCCGTTCAGGAAGACCTGCGTCTTGTATTCCAGCCGTCGGAACGCCCGCGAATGGATCACCCGGTCGCGGTCGCGCTGGAACTGGGTCCGCCAGGTGGGCGGTTCCTCGCGATGCACGCGGCCGCGGGTGTCGCCGCTGAATTGGGCGTACGGCGCCAGGAACTGCCGTTCGCGCGCCTCGAGCTGGGTCCGGGTCACCGGTGACACGCGCGGACTAGAGCACGGTGGAACGGACGTTGCGAAGTGCCAATTCCGGCGCGACGATGCGGCGCCCTTGGACCCCATGCACATCTACAGTCATCCCGTATTCGACATGGCATGCCAGCAGTTCGACCTGGTGGCCGACCATCTGAAGATTCCTGCGGCCGACCGCATCCTGCTCAAGTCGCCCAAGCGCGCGTTGACGGTGGCGGTGCCGGTGAGAATGGACGACGGCACGGTGCGGGTGTTCGCCGGATTCCGCGTCCAGCACCATTTGACGCTGGGGCCGACCAAGGGCGGCATCCGCTACCATCCCGAGGTGGCCCTGGGCGAGGTGGCCGCCCTGGCCATGTGGATGAGCTGGAAATGCGCCCTGGCCGGTCTCCCGTACGGTGGAGCCAAGGGTGGCGTGGCCGTTGATCCCCGCACGCTTTCCGCGGGCGAACTCGAACGGTTGACCCGACGGTACACCCAGGAACTGGTGGGGTTCATCGGGCCGCAACTCGATATCCCGGCGCCGGACCTTGGGACGAATGAGCAGACCATGGCGTGGATGATGGACACGTATTCGGTTCACGCGGGCCATTCGGTTCCGGGCGTGGTCACCGGAAAACCGGTGGGCATCGGCGGTTCGCTCGGGCGCCGCGAGGCCACGGGACGCGGTGTGGCGTATCTCGCCGGCCGGGCCATGGATACCTTGAACCTGCAGGCCTCCGGGGCGACGGCCGTCATTCAGGGCTACGGGAATGTGGGCGCGGTGGCGGCGCAGTCCTTGCAGCGACAGGGATTGCGCATCATTGCCGTCAGCGATGTTCGCGGTGCCATCTACAACGCCGGTGGCCTGGACCTGCGCAAACTGGATACGTGGCTGGGCGAACAGCGGACAGTGGTGGGTTTCCCGGAATCGGAACCCGTCGACGCCCAGGCGATGCTGCTCCTGCCCTGTGACGTCCTGGTTCCGGCGGCACTGGAACGCCAGATCACCGGAGCCAACGCGGCTCAACTGCGCTGCCGGGTACTTGCCGAGGGGGCCAACGGACCCACCACTCCGGAAGCCGACGTAATCCTGAACCAGCGGGGCGATGTCTTCGTCATCCCGGACATCCTGTGCAACGCCGGCGGGGTGGTGGTCAGCTACTTCGAATGGGTCCAGGATCTTCAGTCCTTTTTCTGGAGCGAAGGGGAGGTGATGGACCGTTTGTTCCGGATCCTGGAAGGGGCCTATGGACAGACGCTCAACCTCTCCCGCCGGGAGAACATTTCCATGCGGACCGCCGCGTTGTCGCTGGGGATTCGGCGGGTCTGGGAGGCGAAGTCGGTCCGGGGACTGTTTCCGTGAGGGCCGGGCGTGAGGGCCCTCATCCCCCTTTGGGGACCTTCTCCCTTCCGCCGCTTCGCTCTGGAAGGAAGAAGGAGGCGGGCTGTGCCTCCGGGATCAGACTTCACCCCAAGGTTCCAGCCTCGCCGCCAGGCCTCCCTCTCCCTTCTGAGCCATGCGAAGAAGGAAGAGGGTTGGGGTGAGGGCTCGGGGCGGTAAGAGGAAAGTGGCAAGAGGTAGGCTGAATATTGAGCGGAGAGTGTCGGTGATGCAGTCGCTTGGCTCCCATGGGGTCTTCATCTGCTCATTGGGGGAGTCGTGTTGCGATGCGCCCGTGGCGATCGCGCCACGAAAAGGGGATTGACCCGGCGCAGCATTGGCAAACCTTACGCGGCGACATGATCCACTCCGTACACGCTTCGCTTCTGGTTGGACTCGCTTCCGTCTCGGTTCTGGTGGCTTCAGACTGGGCGTTCATCCGGGGTCCGCACGGGGATGGTGCAACCACGGAGAAGGTTGCAGTTTGGTCCCAGGGAGGACCGAAGGTGGTCTGGCGCGTTCCAAGTGAACTTGGGTTCTCCTCCTTTGCCGTGGCAAACGGTCGGGCCTACACGCTGGAGTTCCGTGAGGTCGATGGCGCGCGGCAGGAGGTGCTGGTGGCGCGCCATGCCGACACGGGTGCGGAACTTTGGGTCAAATCCCTGGGCACGGTGAAATTCCAGGGCGGCGGCGACGACGGCACCCAGGCCAATCGCGGCGGCGATGGTCCCCGTTCCACCCCGACGGTCTCGGGGAATCGTGTGTACGTGACGTCCGCCAAGCTAGTGGTGAATTGCTTTGATGCCCAGTCGGGCGACCTCGTCTGGCAGAAGGACCTGATGAAGGATTTTGGCGGTACCAACATTTCCTGGCAGAACGCCGCGTCACCTCTGGTGGAGGACGGCCTGGTCCTGGTGGCGGGCGGAGGGCCCGGGCAGTCGATCCTCGCCTTCAATGCGAAGAACGGCGAGGTGGTTTGGAAGGCGTTCGACGAGACCATGACCCATGCCACACCGACCCCGGCAACGCTGCATGGACGGCGTCAGGTGATCTTCTTCCTGAAATCCGGTCTGCTCGCCATTGAGCCGAAGACTGGAAAGGAATTGTGGCGGTATGCCTTTCCGTTCCGGGTTTCGACGGCTGCATCCCCGGTGGTGGCCGGGGACATCGTATATTGCTCGGCCGGTTACGGTGTGGGCGCCGGCGCCTGCAAGGTGAGCCGGAATGGCGACTCCTGGTCGGCGGCTGAGGTCTACCGGTTCCAGGGCGACAAGCCGCTGGCCAACCACTGGTCCACACCCGTTCTCTACAAGGGGCATCTCTATGGCATGTTCCAGTTCAAGGAATATGGATCCGGTCCGGTGAAGTGTGTGGAGGTGGCCACCGGCAAGGTCAAATGGGAGAAACCCGGGTTCGGTCCCGGGCAGGTAATCCTGGCCGGCGACAAGGTTCTGGCCCTGAGCGATGCGGGCGAGTTGGTCCTGATCGACACCAATTCGGAGGCGTACACCGAACTGGCGCGGGCGGATGTTCTGGACGGCAAGTGCTGGGGTTCCCCGGTGGTGAGCAACGGCCGGGTCTACGCCCGAAGCACCAAGGAGGCAGTCTGCGTGGACGTCAGCGGAAAGTAATCCGGCGCTCCACGGCGCAGGCTGCGGGGATGTCAGAGGCTTCCATTCCTGGAATGATCCCTTGGCTGGGGCGGAGGATGCGCCCGGGGTGTCTGGATGGGATTGCACGCATGAGGATGCTCACCGCCGCCATGCCGCCGGCAGAGGGGGCGATTCGGTATTGACCCGTTGGTACCGAAGGCGACGAGGGGATCCTGCGTGTCCATGGCCCGTCTCCGTCGTCGTCCAGTAAGGGAGCCCGAGTTTCGAACGATGGCTTCAGGGGAAGTGGAAGGCGAAGGGAAAATCGGCGGTACCTTACTTCAACGGCGGAGCCGGATCCTTCCATTCCCAGAGTTGCCAATGTGGTCCGGCCTGCAGTTGCCGCCAGCCAGGTCGATGATAGACGGAAGGGATGGGACGGTTGGCCGCGAAGATCGAATATCGGACCTCCAGGCGCCGGAGGTATTCCTCCGGAGATGCGACCACTCTGGCCCAGATTTCTTCCCCCGCTTTACGCCGTTTCTCCAAGGTGACGGGATCCCTTGCCCACCCCTTACCATTGCGCTGAAGTAGGGCATTGTAGCCATTGTCGGTCTCACCTTCGAGCAACCGGTTCAGATTCCGTCGCTCATCCATGTCGTGGTCGGTGACGAGCGGGCTGTACCAAGCGGTGCCGATCAGGGACCGGGTGTTCTCGAGTGCCACGGCGAATTCCGGGAAATATCCCTCGCCGGCGACGACCGCCCGCGGGGCCAACCCGAACCCGGAACCGCGCTGTTCCCGGAACTGCTGCCACTGTCTGGATATCTCCCGCGTCTGCTTTAGAGAGGTGACCTCCCAATAGTGGAGAGCGAATCCCGAGGCCGCCAAGACCATCAATACAGCGGATAAGCTGGCACAGACCCAGTTGTGGCCCGCCTTCCGATCCAGTTCGCGAACCCCCATGAGGCCGAACAACAGGCAGGTGAGGGGTCCCACCATGTAGTTCCAGTGGAAATTTTCGATCTCCTGGCCCGTCACAATCTCATGGTGCTGCAGCAGGAATCCCGCGACGACCATGGCCGCAAGGATGCGCAGATCCCTGTGACGCCAGACGCACCATCCCACGATCAGGCACAAGAGCAACGTGCTGAACGTCGGGAGGCCAACGTTCTCGAACCGGTCCACCGGGATGAACTTGTTGGACCGCTGGAGCCACTCCACGCCCGCCTGCTGCTTAATCCAGGCGCTCTCGATCACCTGAGGTGTCCCCACGATTGCACCGACCAGTCCGACCTGGAAATAGAGCCGGCGGCCCGCAGAGTCCGCGAGCCAGAGAATTCCCAGGCCCAGAAAGGCGGCCGTCCAATAGTAGAAGTACGCCCAGACCAGGATTCCGAGCGCCGTGCCGGCGAGGAGAATTCTCGGCCGCGTGGGACTCTGCTGGGCACGGAACAGCAGCCACAGGAAGAGCAGCAAAAAGATCAGGCTCAGGCCGGGTGTGATGATCCGCCATTGGTGGTAAAAGAGGGTGTCGCCCAAGGCTTCGGGGCCATGTCGCAGGGCGGTCAGGAAAAACCGCGCGTGCTGGTACAGCGGCAATCCGGCAACCAGCCCAAAATCCAACAGCAACAGGCTGGTGAGGGCCGAGGCAACCCAGGGACGTCGAAGAATCTGCCAGATCAGGAGAAAGAATCCCAAGGGCATGACCACGCCCGCCACCGCTCTCCACACCAAGGGAATGAATTCTGGTCCCAACCCGCTGGCCTTGGCGATCAGGACCGGCGGTCCCAGCTGGAGCCAGGGGAACATGCTGAATCCGCCCTCGGCCAGGGTCGGGTCCCCGACACGGAAGGGATGGTTGTGAAACGCTCCGGCGCTGGAGGCGAGATAGGGTTTTAGTTCGTCGACGGTCGCCACCCAGAACGGTCCGCCCTGGGACTTCCACAGCACTCCATGCGGGAGCAACGAGATACAGAGACCGACCAGCATGCACGCCGCCAGGGCGGGCCAGAAGCCGCGCAGGGTTCTCGCGTCGGCCGGGGATTCCGAATCAGTGGAGAGGGGAGGATTCATCTCTTCTTGTAATCACCGCGGCTGAAATACTTCTCCAACCACACGTACAGGACGATGAACAGGTACCGGCTGCCCATTTCCTTGATCTTCAGTTTGGCCACTCCGGTCCGCCGGTTCCGCCAGGTAATCGGAATGGTGGTGAAGGAGTAGCCCCGGATGATTGCCTTCAGCGGCAGCTCCACCGTCAGGTTGAAGTGGGGGGAAATCAGCGGCCGACATCCCTGGATCACCGTGGCCCGGTACGCCTTGAATGCATTGGTGGTGTCGTTCAGTCCGTGGCGGAACAAAAGCTGGATGAAGGCATTGGCCATCCGGTTCACAACCAGTTTGACCCCGGGATAATCGATGACGCCTCCCCCCTTGATGAAGCGGCTTCCAAACACGCAGTCAAAGCCCTCGTTAAGCGTCTTCCAATACCGCACGCAATCCCGAACGTCATCGGATTCATCGGCCATCATGATGACCACCGCGTCGCCGGTGGCGCTGTCGAGTCCCTTGATGATGCCGCGTCCGAATCCATGCGCCCCGGTGTTCTGGACCGGCTTCAACTCCCGGATGTGCCGCTTCAGCGCTTGCAGCTTTTCCCAGGTGGAATCCGTGCTGCCGTCGTCCACCACGACGATCTCGTGAGGAATATGGTGAAGTCGCAGTTCCAGATGAAGGTGTTCCACCGTCGACTCGATGCAGCCCTCCTCGTCTCGGGCGGGAATCACCACGCTTAACAACTGGAGCGGGGGGGGGATGGGTCGCGCCGGCGCGGAATCCGCCGCCGCGGCCGGGGAGTGCGGGGCGGTCCCGGTCGCCGATTCTGACGGGTTCGGATTCATGCGGGAGATTTGTGGTTTGATTCAGCCGGATGCGGGCCGCGTGGATCGGGAACGCCGGAACGCTCCAGCCAGCGGGGATGCACCTCCGCGTGCGCGGCGATGCCCGAGAGAATGTCGTTGAGCGACGTCTGCGGACGCCAATCCCAGTGCCGTCCCGCCGCTCCGGCGTCGAGAGTCAACCATCCCACATCGAAGGGACGCGGCCGGGGATCCGAAACCACCTCGCGGGGACCGAATCTCTGGGCGCACCAAGCACTCAACTCCGCGAGGGACATCGTGTGGTCGGTGCCTCCGGCAACATTCACAATGCGGGGTGCGCCGGGGTTGGAACGGGTGATCTGCTGGCGCAGGAGCGGAACCAGGTCCCCGGGATGCAGGCAGTCGCGACTCTGGGCGCCGGAGCCGTCGAATCCGATGTACTTGAGGGGCCGCCCGCGCATCCAGGCGTTGATCCAGAAGGCGAAGATTCCCTGGTCGGGACGTCCGAACTGTCCGGCCCCGGCGAGAACGCCGCACCGGTTGATCCAGACGGGAAACCCGAAGGTCTCGCCATACTCGAGGGCCAGCAGTTCCGAGGCGAGCTTGGTGGCACCGTAGAGGGATACGGGCGGCGCGGTGGAGAACGCCTCGGCAATGCCCCCGGGGCCGAGTCCAGCCGGTGCCGGCGCCGCGGGGTCCGGCTCGTACCGGAGCCCGTTCTTCCGGAGGGAAATCGCGCTCAGTGCCGGGAGCGAGTACACCCGGCTGGTGCTCAGCAGAATGAATCCGGCACGGTGGCGCCGGCAGTACTCCAGGACGTTGATGGTTCCCCCCAGATTGTGTTCCACCAGCTGACGGGTGGCACCTTCGCCGGTCAGGCCGGCCAGCACGCTGGGGTTGGCCGCCGCATCGATCACGAAATCCGCCGCCGGGAGGTCCACGAGGTCGGACGCGCAGCGCAGGTCACCGTGGACCAGTCGCACTCCCAGTTCACGAAGCACCTCGCGGTTGAGTTCCGCCCCCTCGCGTCCGAGGTGGTCGATGCCGGTCAACTCCGCATCGGGCCAATCCCTGCGGATGGACCGGACCAGCGCGCTCCCGACGAATCCGCAGGCACCCGTCAGCAGGATCTTCATGACGCGGTGGATTGGGCCTTCTGAGCGCAGGCCTCGACGATCTCGGAAAGGATCTGACGCAGGTCGTACCTCTGAACCCAGCCCGGGTAGTGGGACTGGAACTTCGCAAGGTCGCTGATCCACCAGATGTGGTCGCCAACCCGGTTTTCCTCCAGGTAGGAGTACTCCAACTTGCGGCCGGCGAGCTCCTCGCAAATGGAGATCGCCTCCAGCATGGAGCAATTCGACTTGCGGCCGCCGCCCAGGTTGTACACCTCACCCGGACGCGGGGCCTGGAAGAATTCCCAGAAGGCGCTGACCAGGTCGTGGCTGTGGATGTTGTCCCGGACCTGTTTCCCCTTGTATCCGAAGATCCGGTAGGGGCGGCCGGTGACCACGCATTTGGCGAGGTAGGCCAGGAAGCCATGGAGTTCCGCGCCGCTGTGGGCCGGCCCGGTGAGGCAACCCCCGCGCATGCACATGGTCTTCATGCCGAAGTATCGTCCGTACTCCTGGACAAGGACGTCGGCGGCGACCTTGCTGGCGCCGAAGAGGGAGTGTTTGGTCTGGTCGATGGACATGGACTCATCAATGCCATTCCAGGCCGGGTGACCCTCCGGCAGTTCCCACCGCGTCTCCCGTTCCACGAGGGGCAGTCGGTTGGGGGTGTCGCCGTAGACCTTGTTGGTGCTGGTGAAGATGAAGACGGCCTCCGGGGAATGTTTCCGGGTGGCTTCCAGGAGGTTCAGGGTTCCGACCGCGTTGACCGCGAAATCCGTGTGGGGTTCCCGGGCTGCCCAGTCGTGGGATGGTTGGGCAGCCGTATGGATGACCCCGGCCACCGAACGACCGTAGCGGGCAAACAAGTTCTCGATGGCTTCCTGATCGCGAATGTCGGTGGAGAAGTGCTCGTACCCGGGAAGGTCCTTGCGCAAGCGATCCACATTGGTCGTGGTGGAGGCTTCGCTCCCAAAGAAGTAGGAGCGCATGTCATTGTCGATCCCGACGATCGAGAGGCCTTTGCTTCCGAAAAAACGCGCGGATTCAGAGCCGATCAAACCGCCGGCTCCCGTCACCAAAACGACGCTCATGAATGAGTTGTGGGTTGGGTTCTGAGTTTCGTGAGCCTCAACTAATCAGAAACTCTCACTTTTCGGCGGAAAGGGACTGACACGAATTTGGATTGCAAGGGAAATGTTCATCGACGTCGCGCGGTGTGATTAATTTCGTCTGCCCCTGACTCCAGGCGGATGGGTGGGCAGGAGTCTCGGGTGACAATGCACCAGATGCGTTGTCGTTCCAATCTGAGAAGCGGAGGAGGTTGATTGGGGAGGGCTTGGTGTTGCGGCGGTTCAGTGGGTCCAGCCCGCCGGATGCGAAGCGGATGGCCAATCAGTGGCATGCGTTCTGAACAACTTCCACCGTTGCTTCGGAAGGACCGCCTGGGGCAGACCTGTTCGCCGGCCCATTGACCGCGGGCCATTGCGAAATGCACTTCGGTGCCGATCTGCCGGTCTAACCGGCGACATGGGTTTCGAGATTCCGGAATCCGCTTCCCCGATTCAGCCTGGGGTGGTTCGCTGAGGTCATGCACCTCGCGTTGACCCGTCGACTTGCCGCGGCTGCCGCCGTTGGATGTTCCGTTCTGTCGCTGGCCCAGGCCGAAAAAATGCGCGTCTTTGTCGGGACCTACACCGGACCCAAGAGCGAAGGCATCTACGCCTTTGACTTCGACAATGAAACAGGAGAGGCCCAAGCCTTGGGACTCGCAGCCAAGACGTCCAACCCGTCGTTCCTGGCCCTTTCGCCGGATCGCCGGTTTCTCTACGCCGTCAACGAAGATGCGCAGTGGAACGGAATGCAGGGCGGATCGGTGACGGCCTTCGCCATCCCGGAGAAGGGGGCCTCCCTGAAGCAGCTCAACCAGCAGTCCACCCAGGGCGCCGCCCCGTGCCATCTGAGCGTCGCCGGAACGGGAAAGGTGGTTCTCGCGGCGAATTACGGCGGAGGGAGCGTGGTGACGCTGCCGGTGCGGCCAGACGGTTCCCTGGGGGGAAGCGCCGTCTTCATCCAGCACACCGGATCGAGCGTGAATCCGAATCGCCAGAAGGAACCTCACGCCCATTCGATCAATGTTTCCCCCGACGACCGATACGCCCTGGTCGCCGATCTCGGGGTGGACAAGGTCTTTGTCTACCAGTTGGACCCAAACCTCGGAGCGTTGATTCCCAACAATCCCCCCGCGTTAAACCTCACGCCCGGGAGCGGACCGCGGCATTTTGCGTTCTCGCCGAATGGCAAACTCGCGTTCGTCATCAATGAAATGGCGTCCACGCTGACCAGTCTTTCCTTCGACGCCAGCCGCGGCGCACTGAGCGAGATCCAAACCGTTTCGACCCTTCCGGCCGACTTCAAGGGCGAGAGTTCAACCGCACAGGTGTGCGTGCATCCCAATGGCAAGTTTGTCTACGGCTCAAACCGCGGGGACGATTCGATCGTGGTGTTTTCCGTGTCGCCGGAAGGGAAGCTCGGCTGGGTGGAACGCGTGTCGACCCAGGGGAGGACGCCGCGCAACTTCAACATCGATCCCTCAGGACGGTTCCTCTGGGCGGCCAACCAGAGCTCCGATTCCATCGTGGTTTTTCGAATCAATCCCGACACCGGGAAACTGACACCGGTGGGCAAGCCGTTGTCCGTGGGCAGCCCGGTCTGTGTTGTCTTCGACAACGCGAAATAAGGGCCAGCCTGGACGTTCGGAGGGGCCCTGTTGCGGGTGTCACTCCGGGAGCGGCGGCAGCGCGGCGCCGATGTCCGTGAGGAACCGTCGGTAGGAGGGATTTTGTCGGAGCAGCCGCTGGCCCGCCTGGGTCAGCTTGTCGACCTCGGTGCCGGACAGGAAAAACGAGGTGGGCAGGTTCAGGAAGAAACGCCGTTCCTGAGGGTCCTTGAAGTTGGTGAAGTTGATCATCACCTCGTAGAACTTCAGGTTGTTGGTGTTTCCTGACTGATCCTGCCAGAACAGGAATTGATTGCGGACCAGTTCAAGGGTCTCAAAGGAAACCCGATCGAGGGTGTGGCTCGAAGCCGCGACGGCCGTGGAGATGTTCCCCGGTGGCGACTGTTTCTTGTCCCAATCCCGCTCGGGAGAGGAATAGGCATTGGCACTGATCACCACAACCCGGCGGAGCTTTTTGAGGTCAAAGGTATTGCGAATCTCC
>JBGAPN010000076.1:0-15316 GCA_044221235.1 Limisphaerales bacterium | reverse complement strand
AGGGTGAACCCTGGGTTTAGGGAGACTCTGTTCGGTGCGAACGCCGGTTGCCCGCACGCCGACGCTTCTGGAAGATCGAAGCCGTGCAAGGCGCCACGGACAGGCAGGAGAGTTCCGAGTCGGCAGATCTCCGTTCGGAAATCCAAGGGGGTATCGCCATTTTCCTCGCCCTGGCCTACATCGTTGTGGTCGAGCCTGCGGTGCTCTCCGGCGCGGTCCTGGGCAGTCCCACCGGCATTCCGTCCGGCGCGGCGTTCACGGCCACCTGTCTCGCGGCTGCGGCTGCCTGTTTCATCATGGGAGGGATCGGCCGGCTGCCCATCGCGGCTGCGCCCTACATGGGGGAGAATTTCTTCTTTGTGACCGCGCTGATCCCGGCCGCCGCCGCCGCCGGATATCCTGAGCCCTGGCGGGCGGCGCTCGGGGTGACCTTGCTGGCCGGATTGCTCCTGCTGCTGGTCAGCGCCACCGGATTGCGGACCGTGCTGGCGAGGGGCATTCCGTCGTCGCTGGTTCATGCCGTCCGCGGCGGAATCGGACTGTTCATCACCTTTCTCGGGCTCAAGGCGTCGGGCGTCGTGGTGCAGGATCCGGGCACCTGGATTGGATTCACCCATTTCCCGGCGTCGCCAGACATTCTGGTAACCCTGGCGGGGTTGGCGGTCACTGTGGCCCTCCAGGCTCGCGGCCGTTCCGTGGCGGTGGTGGCAGGAATTGCCTTCACCTTTGCCCTCGGTGCCGCCGTGAAACTGGGGTTGCCCCACGGCCCGGAATGGGTGGCTCAAAGCACCGCGGTTCAATCCAGTGCCACACTGAAATCCCTTCAACTGCCCACCGCCGTGATGTCATTGCCGCCGTCGCCCCGGCCCCTGTTGATGGGGCTGAACTGGACGGCGGTGATGGATCCCCAACTGTGGAGCGGAGTGTTCGTGTTGTTCCTGATGATCCTGTTTGATGCCACCGGAACGCTCCTTGCCTTGGCTCCTTCGTCGAGTTCCTCGTCGGGGGCCATGGACCCGCGCTTCCGTCGGGGGCTTTTGGCGGATGCCTTGGGGTCGGTGATCGCGCCGCTGCTGGGAACCAGTTCGGTGGGCGCGTACATGGAAAGTGCCGTGGGAACGCGGGCGGGCGCGAGGACGGGACTCGCCGCAGTCGTGGTGGGACTGCTTTTTCTGCTCGCGCTACCGTTCGCCCCGCTCGTGACCAGCCTGGGAAGTTATCCCCCGGCGACGGCGCCTGCCCTGATTCTGGTGGGAGCGTGGATTCTGGCGGGCGTCCGGGAGATTCCCTGGGACGATCCGGCGGAAGCGATCCCTGCTCTCGCCACTGTGGCGGGCATTCCCCTGACCTTCTCGATTGCGCACGGCATTGCGATGGGGTTCGTCCTCTGGCCGCTGATGAAGCTGGCCTCCGGGCGGGTTCGGGAGGTGCATGCCGTCACCTGGGTGCTCTGGGTCCTGGCGGCGGCCAGTTTGGTGGCGGCCTGACCCTGGATTCTCCGCATTCCGGAAGGCGGGCGGTTTGGGCCGGAGGCTCGGAGGTCCGACGGCTTAGCCGGAATGTGAGGATGTCCGAGGGGAAAATCCGCAGATGAACGGGATGAGCGCAGATCAGGAAGCCGGGGGAGGAGCGGCGAAAGAGTTCTCCCATCGGTGCGTTGTTTCGACCGCTTTGGTTTCCGACGCCGGTTCCTCCCATCGGCGTCAATCTGCTTGGATCTGCGGATTCGTCTGCATTGTTCCAGCCTTGCCGCCAGGTTCCCCTCCCCCTTCCGACTCTGGGAAAAAGGGAGGGCCGGGGTGAGGGCAGTTTTCGTCGAAGGAAATGGGGGGGGCGGACAATCCCGGCAATGACCCGGATTACACCAGCTCCACCCGGTCACCGACCCGGAGCACACCGTTCTTGGTTTCGTGGATCAGATTCTGCCCGAAGAGCACGTTCGTCGGATCCTTGGGTTCCCGGCGGTAGAGGGCGAGAGTGCGCAAGGGTTCAGGCCCCCGCTCCGCCGTGTTCGGATCAATGGTCGGCACCGTGCATCGGATGCACGGGCCCGCGGATCGAAACACGATGTCCCCAATCCGAATTCGGGCCCACTGGTCCTCCGCGTAGGGAGGACAGCCGGTCACCACCAGATTGGGGCGAAACCGATCCATGGTCAACGCGACCGAGCCGTTCTCGATCATCCGGTCGTTGAGGTCCGCGAGCGAGGCCTCACTGATCACGAGCATCGGAACGGCGTCGGCGAAGGTGAAGACATCCCCGGGCCGGGCCGCCGGCTTAGTGACCTCGCGTCGGAAACCTGAACCGGTGCGGACAAGGCGGCAGCGTGCCGACAGGAAGTCGCTCAACCACCCGGCCGCCTCATTCCCGCAATCCTCGGCCAGCAGTCCTTCGTGTTTCCAGACCGATACCGTTCGCAATGGGGCGTCGGCGCACGATTCCGAGGGCACCGTCACCGCGCCGGCGCCTTCGGCCGAGAGCAGCAGTCCGCCGGCCCCGAGAGCCGTGTCGACCAGCGCCATCCGTGGGTGGGATCGTTGGGAGAGGAATCGTCCTGTCTCGTCGACCACGAGAAATCGGCGGTCGCCGACCGGGCCGAGTGGATCGACGGATACCGATTCCAGAGCGATGCCACGGAGGCCCTTGACCGGATAGATGTGAAGCCTGGAGAGGTGCATTGCGAACCGGGCCCAATGGGTTCCCGCCTCGCGGGGACGGGCAAGACGAAACGGAGCCGGAGTCGGGTTCACGGATGCGGCGTCCGAGGAAGAGGCTTGCCGATCTCCCAGTGGTGTCCAAACGGATCGGCAAGACGGCCGACGCGCCAGCCGTAGGACTTGTCGGCAACGGGCCAAATCACTGTGGCTCCCGCGGCGATGGCGGTGGCAAACATTGCGTCTGGATCCTCCACGACCAGGATCATGCGTACGGTACTACCTCCGAGGGATTCCGGGCTGAAATTGGAGTGTGCCGGTGATTCGTCGGCGAGCCAGAAGTCCGCGCCGTCCACCGAAAGCTGCGCCACCACGCTGCCCTCCGGGTCGGCGACGCGGAGCACTTCGGGCGCCAAAGGCGTTTCGGTAAAATTCAATGGCGCTCGATCCACGCCGAACGGAAAGCAACGGAGAGAGACTTGGCTTCATCGCAAGGGAGAGACTCTCACCTTTGCCCTGCCGCCGCCAACCGCTTGGGGTTTTCGACGCCCCGCAATGAAGAAGTCGGAAGTCTGGGAGACGACGGGACCGGAGCCCTTCATCGCGTGAAAAACTACGGGGTCTGCCCCGGTCGGCGGTTGACTTCAGAGTTCCACAAGCGGTTGACTCCTCGGATCAAGCCACTTGCTCCGTCCCAGACGGCGTAGTTTTCCTGACGGGTCGTCCTTCGAACCTCCCAGGTTCAAGGTCGCGTCCGGTCTGGAGACATGCGTCCCGGAAGGAAGACCCAGCCTCCAGTACGGATTGGGGCGGACGCAGGCAGCTTGGACGAACTCCCACACTACAACTCTGTCATGCAACACCCCTCATTCCACAGAGCGATACCCAGGATGCTGCGCCGTCTCATGGCGCTGGCATTGCTGGGGGCGTTCTGGTGTGCACCCGCGGCCAGGGCCCAGATTAACGAAACCGTCTTCCAGGACGATTTTTCCTCGAACACCATTGACCCCGCCAAATACCAGCCGGACTCACCCTTCTTTGAGGGGGGCATGGGCGATATTCACGCAGTCGCCGGCAATGGCGTGATTGAATTCGTCGGAACGACCACCCAGCAATGGTGGTCGGGAGCCACCCTCCGGGTTGCCCCCGTCTTCAATGCCTCGGAGAAGGCCAACCTGGTGGTCTCCATCGACCGGGTGGCGGAGGCCGGAGTGGGGACGGCATCGCGCAGTGCGCTTTGGATCATGGACGAGTCCCGAACCAAGTACGTGCTTTTCGCCGATGTCCGTGGGGAAGGCGGCTGGCACTACAACCGCAAGATCGGTGAAGACGGCGATGTGCCGACCGGCGGCGGTGTGAACATGGCGGCCTTGGACGGTGCCAGTTTCGACGATGGCGGACTGCATCGGATGAAAGTTATTGCGGACGGCCAGAACGTGAAGCTGTACGTCGACAACGTCCTGGGTGCGGAGGTCAAATTCCCCTTTGCCAAGGTGGTGGTGGAGTTCGGCAGTTATGCCCGGGCCAACGATGACACAGCCGGCACCAGTTGGGACAACCTGCTGGTTGAAAATGCCCGGCAAACCGAAGTGCTGTTGGAGGACGATTTCGCCTCCAACACCATCGACCCGGCCAAATACCAGCCGGACTCGCCCTTGTTTGAAGGCGGCATCGGGGACATCCATGCCGTGGCCGGGAATGGAGTGATTGAATTTGTGGGCAAGACGACGCAGCAGTGGTGGTCCGGTGGAACATTGCGGGTGGTGCCCACCTTCCCGGCTTCCGCCCAGACCACCGTTCAGGTCGCCATCGATCGTGTGGCCGAGGCCGGCGTGGGCAGCGCTTCCCGGAGCGCCCTGTGGATCCTCAATGAAGCGCGGGACAAGTATGTGCTCTTCGCCGACGTCCGTGGCGAAGGCGGCTGGCATTACAACCGCAAGATCGGTGAGGACGGCGATGTGCCGACGGGTGGGGGTGTCAACATGGCGGCGTTTGACGGGGCCGCGTTTGATGATGGCGGCCTGCACCGGATGGGCATGATTGCCGACGGCAAGACTGTGAAGCTGCTCCTCGATGGCACCGAAGGGGCCGAGGTCAAGTTCCCCTTCTCGCCCGTGATCTTCGAGTTTGGCAGCTATGCCCGCGCCAACGACGACACCGCGGATACCACCTGGGACAACCTGCAAATCGAGACGGCCGGCGCGGCCACCTTTGATCCCAAGTCAGTCAGCGTCCGGGTCGGACAAAACAGCGGCGATGTCACTGTGAAAATCCCAGTGGGCTTGAACGCCCAGAGCGCTGTGCAGATGCGGGTGGTCAGCAGCGATCCGGGCATCGCCGAACCGGTGGGTGCAACGGCGGGTGCGTTGACGCTGACCTTCCCGGCTGGCGGGGCCAATACCCAGACATTCAAGGTCCGCGGATTGGTTTTGGGCGGCACCAAGTTCACCCTGGAGGGCGATGTGACGGCCGCCAATGAGCTGTCCGTGGCAGTGATCTCAGGCCCCGGGGTCCAATTGGAGGAGAACTTCGCGGCAGCGATCGATCCCACCAAGTGGCAGACCTCCAATACCGGGTTTGAGACCGGGACGGGTACGTTTACGGTCGGTGCCTCGGGCGGAGTCCTGGAAATCACCGGATCCGTCGATTCCGACTACTGGCCTGGCGCGTCACTGAAGACGGTCAAGAGTTTTGTCGCCACACCGGAATTGAATCTGGTGGTGGACTTGGACCGGGTGGCCATGGATCAAGTGGGCACGGCGGGACGCACGGGTATTTTCCTCACGACCAGTGATCGCTCCCGGTTTTTCTTCTTTGGCCAGAATATCGGGGAGACCGGCTGGGAAGTGAATCTGAACCCGGGCAGCCCGACGGGAAGCGGAACCGCTGTGGCCGCCTTCTCCGGTTCGACCGACAACGGAAGTCATCACATCCAGTTGGTGGCGGACGGGCAGACCGTGGAGGTCTTCCTGGACGGCGTTTCCGGCGGACGGTTTGCCTTTGCGGTCAGCACCGGAATCCTGGTGGAACTGGGCGCCTATGGCCGGGCATCAGGAGATACCGCCTTCGGCCAATTCGACAACGTAAAGGTCGAGAACGTGATCCCCTGCACGACGGTGTCGCCGGCTGGGATTTCCATGACGGTTGCCGATTCCGGCCGCTCGCTCACGGTGACCGTTCCCGCCTTGTTGCACGACGTGTCGCCCGCTTCGGTGACCATCACCAGTGCGAAGCCTGCGGTCGCCATCCCGGCCGGTGCCGTCAACGGAGTGTTGACCCTCACCTTCCCCGCGGGTGGACCGAACAGTCAGACGGTCAGCGTGGTTCCGGTGGGATTGGGGTCCACGGCATTTACCATCGCCAGCGCGCCGCAGAATTGTGTGGCGGGTCAGGTCTCGGTTGAAGTGGTTTCAGTTCCGGTGGAGTTCCTCGCGGACACTTTCCCCGGAAGCACCGTCGACGAGAGCAAGTGGCGTCGTGATGAAACACCGTTCGGCACGGGAACCTTCCTGGCGGAAGGTTCGACCATTGCCGTCGAGAATGGGGTGGCGAAAATCAATGTCACTGCGGATTCGGCCGACTGGCCGGGCCTTGCCCTGTTCACGGTGCCGACCTACAGCGCCACGGCGACCGAGCCCACGACCTTCGAAATCGACCGTGTGCTCCTGGATTTCGTGCTCGTGACGGGTACGGGAGCCAATCAACGCACCGGAATCTGGGTGCGTGAGCCGGCCGGTGCCTACGTCTTCTTCTCGGAGAACGTGGCGCATGACGGTCGCAATTACGGCTGGCGATATAACCTGCCATCGGAGACTCCGACCGATGCCGGGGTCAACATCGCTGCCTTTGACGGCGGAACCTTCGACAACCAGAAGAACCACCGGATGAAGATTGTGGTCAACGGTACCACCGCGAAGCTCTACCTGGACGGCGTCTTTGGTGCCGAGGTTCCGTTCGCGTTCTCCCAGGGGTTGAGCTTTGGCTTCGGTGCGTATGTGGCCGCGGCCACGGATGTCGTCCGCAGCCAATGGGACAACGCCCTCGTCCTCGGTGGCGCTGCCGCGGTCGCTCCTGAGCTGACCGCCTCCCTCCAGGACGGCAATGTCGTGATTACCTGGACGGGCGACGGAGTCCTTCAGTCCAAGACGTCGTTGAACGGGACATGGACGGACGTCACTCCCGCTCCGACCGGCAAGAGTCTGACCATCCCCGCAGCGAACCTGACCGGCTCGCAATATTACCGCCTCCGCTGAGAGACGGGTTATCGTTCAAACAACGGGTGTCGGAGGCAGACTGCATTTGCGCCTCCGGCACCCGTTTGTTTTTCTAGGCCGCATCCATACCCGCGTGCCCATCCAATCGCCGTGTTGCCCATGCCCGTCGCTGCGCCTGCTGACGAGTGTGGTCTGGCTGTGGGTTTGGCTGAACGGGTTGTCCGCGCGGGCGGCGGATGGATCGGGTGGCACCAACGGAGTCCGACTGAATCCGTTGGCGGGTGCCGGTACCGGTTCGGTCGGATTCGTTCTCCGCGACCCGGCCAGGACGGGCATCCACTTCACGAATCGGCTGGCGCTCAACCGGGGACTGACCAATCAGATCTACCTGAATGGCTCCGGGGTGGCGGCCGGGGATGTCGATGGCGACGGCCGGTGTGATCTCTATTTTTGCGGACTCGATTCGCCCAATGCGCTCTACCTGAACCGCGGCAACTGGCGTTTCGAGGAAGTGGCCGGAAACGCGGGGGTGTCCTGCCCAGACCAGGCCTCCACCGGCGCCGTGCTGGCGGACCTCGACGGCGATCGGGATCTCGACCTGATCGTCAATGCCATTGACCGGGGTCCAAGGGTCTTCCTCAACGATTCGAAGGGCCGATTCACTGAAATCACCACGCAGGCCGGACTGGGGTCGGCGGCCGGAGGGATGTCCCTCGCCTTGGCCGATGTGGACGGCGATGGGGATCTCGACCTCTATGTCGTGAACTACCGGCGATCCACCATGCGCGACGAGCCCGAGAAACGCTTTCGGGTGTCGGTCACCAACGGCGTGTATCAGTTGGTGGCGGTGGACAATCAGCCGGCCATCGGTCCTGAACTGGCGAATCGATTCACGGTCGATCCGGTTGCCGGTGTGCTGGAGAATGGCGAGGCGGATGCCCTATATCTGAACGAGGGGGGCGGCCGGTTTCGGCGGGTGGACTGGTCGGACGGATTCCGTACCGAAACAGGCGCACCGGCCAAGGCTCCCTTCGATTGGGGGTTGTCGGCCATGTTTCGCGACCTGAACCAGGACGGCGCGCCGGATCTCTACGTGTGCAATGATTTCCAATCACCCGACCGTATTTGGCTGAACGATGGCCGGGGCCGATTCCGGGCACTGCCCCGATCGGCACTCCGCCAAACCAGCCTCTTTTCCATGGGAGTGGATGTGGCCGACGTGGACCGGGATGGCTGGGATGACGTCTTCGTGGTGGACATGCTCAGTCGGGAGCATGCGCGACGTCAGGTCCAGGTGATGGACCTGGCGCCGGTCAATGCCTCCGATCCGGGATCGGCGGACCGTCCGCAGATTTCCCGCAACACGCTCCTGCGGAATCGGGGTGACGGCACTTATGCCGAGTTGGCGTTTTTTGCAGGCGTCGAGGCCTCCGAATGGTCGTGGTGCCCGACCTTTCTGGATGTCGATTTGGACGGGTTTGAGGACTTACTGATCACCACCGGACATGGGCGCGATGCCCAGAATGCCGATGTGGCTGCGGAATTGGACGAGGTGCGCCGCCGTCAGCGACTGTCTTTCGCGGAACAATTGCGAATGCGGTCGCGCTTTGAACCTCTCGAGGTGCCGAATGTCGCCTTTCGCAATCGGGGTGACTTCACCTTCGAAGATCACGGACCGGCCTGGGGATTTGATTCGCGACGCGTCTCCCAGGGGTTGGCTCTCGCCGATCTGGATGGTGATGGCGACCTCGATGTGGTGATCAATTGTCTCAATGACAGTCCGCTGGTTTACGAAAACACGGTGACCCTTCCGCGAATTGCGGTCCGGTTGAACGGCCTGGCCTCCAATACACACGGCATTGGCGCGCGCATCTGTGTCCGATTCCCAAACCTCCCGCAGCAGTGCCAGGAACTCGTCGCCGGGGGGCGGTATCTGTCGTCCGACGATGCGGTCCGATCATTCGCCGCGGGCGGATCGGGTCAGCCAGGTCGTGTAGAAGTGCACTGGCGGAGCGGCCGGGTCTCCTTTGCGCCGGTGGTCTTGCCGGGGCAAGGAGTGGAACTGGATGAGTCGGCAGCCACTGAACCCACTGCTTCTGCGAGTCCGGCAGCGACGGAGTCGTGGTTCGCGGACCGGACGACCCAGTTGAAGCATTCGCACGTTGACGAGCCGGTCGATGATTTCTCCCGTCAGCGTCTCCTGCCGCACAAACTCTCGGAGGCGGGGCCGGGAGTGGCCTGGTTCGACTTCAATGGAGACGGCTGGGATGATTTGTTGATGGGTAGCGGAGTGGGTGGAGCTCCGGCCGTTTTTCGCAATGACACTCATGGAGGTTTCGTTGCCCAGCGGGCCACCAATCTGCTGAGACCGGTTGAGCGTGATCTGACCACGGTTCTGGGATGGCGACCGGAGCCTGCCCGGTCCGTCCTGTTGTTCGGGTTCCTGAATTCCGAGCCAGGCGACAACCATCGGCCGGCGATCCGGCAGGTGGATCTCACCTCGGGAGCCGTGGACGAATCGTTGCCCATGAGCCCGGCCGGAGCAGGGCCGCTGGCGTTGGGTGACTTTGATGGCGATGGACACATCGACCTGTTTGCCGGAGGGCAGTGCCTTGCGGGTCGATTCCCTGAAGCGGGGGATTCGCGAATGTTCCGCTTTGTGGACGGCCGGTGGGAAGTAAACCAGGAAGCCAGTGAGTTGTTGAAGGGGGCTGGACGGATCCAGTCGGCGCTCTTCAGCGATCTGGACGACGATGGGAAGGCGGAGTTGATTTTGGCCGGCGAGTGGGGGCCCGTCCGTGTTCTGCGCTGGCGGCCGGGTGGGGCCGAATTCTGGGACCCACCGGTGTCCGGCCGTCCCGTTGGATCTACGGAAGCCGTGCCCCTGAGTCGTTTGACCGGCGGCTGGAACAGCATCACCACCGGGGATTTCAATGGGGACGGCCTTCCGGACCTGGTTGCGGGGAATTGGGGGCGGAACACCCGCAATCAGCGATTCTCCGGGCACGCGTTGGAATTGCTTTTTGCGGATGTGGATCAGGACGGTGTCAATGAATTGCTGGAGGCGCGTTTTGATCCGGGGGAACGACGCGTTGTGCCTGCGCATGACTGGCGCCAGTTGGCCGCGTTGTTTCCGTCGATTCGGGAACACTATTCCGGATTCGCCGCGTTTAGCCGGGTTTCGATCAGTGACCTTCAAGGTCAGATCTCGCCGCCGCTGAAGCGGGTCACAGAGGAACTTTTGGAGAGCAGTCTATTCCTCAATCGCGGTGACCATTTGGAATGGGTGGCACTGCCCTTCGAAGTCCAGGTCGCTCCGGTGTTCGGAATTGCCTCGGGAGACTTCGACGGCGATGGCCGGGAGGATTTGTTCGCGTCCCAGAATTTCCTGGGCGTTCCTGCCGGAGAGGGCCGGTATGACGCCGGGCGGGGCGTGCTCCTCCTGGGAGATGGTCGTGGAGGTTGGACTCCTGTGCCCGCGCGGGAGAGCGGTCTCCTGGTGGATGGAGAGGGGCGAGGCACCGCCGTGGCGGACTTTGATCATGACGGCCGGTTGGACCTGGTGGTTGGCCAGTATCGGGGTCCGACTCGCCTTTTCCAGAATCGTCATGCGCGACCGGGGTTGAGAGTGCGGCTTCGTGGTCCGGCCACGAACCCTTCGGCCCTCGGCGCCCGCGTTCGATTGGTCTACGCCGACGGGACGCTGGGGCCCGCACGGGAGGTTCGTGCAGGGGGAGGGTACTGGTCGCAAGACTCGGCCGAGCTGGTGATGGGCAAGGCACAGGAGCCTGTCGCCCTCGAAGTCCGATGGCCGGGGGGAACCCGCAAGCGGGTGCCGTTGTCCGCCGGCGCTCAAGAGGTGATGGTGCAGCCTTGAAACCGGTGCGGGAGGCGGTTGGTAGGAAACCGAAAGGATCTGCTCCGGTCGATGGGAGCGACGGGCAACGCCTCATGGGTGCCCGTCGTTACGGCTCGCCGTCGGGGTTTGTGATCGAAATGCCCGCCAGGACGAAGGACCGATTCAAAAGGAATGCCACGCCCGGACCTTTCGCCGGAAGTCCCGACTGCGCCCGCATCCAAGTACGACCGAGGTCCTCCGAGCGGTAGATTCCCGTGGAGACCCCGGCCAACGCCACCTGGTCATTGGACGCAACTTCCCAAACGGGTGCCGCACCTGAAAGTTCCCCGGAAGGGACACCCAGTGGGGAAAGCGATGAGTCCACGGTGCCGGACGTCCCCCTGGACCACGAGACTCCCAGATCGTCGCTCCAATGGAGGCCGCCGGGATTGTGGCCCGCGATCAGCGTGCGACCGGCGGTCGACAGAGCCAACGGTGAAACAGGGCCTGACTTGCGCCAACGACGTTCCTGCTCATTCCAAACGAAGAGGCCCTGGCTGTAGAGACCCGCAAATAAATGGCCGTCGGCCACCGTTAAGGCGAACACCTGCGCACGATCGGGAAGCCCTTCCCAACGACGGGTCCAACCATCGCGTTCGCCGCCCAGGACGAAGACGCCATCCGTATCCGTTCCAGCATAAAGCGTGTTCCCATGAATGACCAGACAACGGACATTCGCAGATGGAAAAGCGGCGTCCCGAACCCAAGATCCTCCCAGGTCGGTCGACACCAGGAGCCCACCGCCGTCGGTGCCGGCGAACACCGTTTTTCCCAAAGCCGCCAGGCTGATGACACGGCCTGAGGACATGGCCGCACCCGTTGCGGGTCGCCAGCTCCGGGCTTCATCCGACGAGATGAACACCCCGGAGTCCGCACCTGCGATCAGCACCCCCCCACCCGATCCAAATGCATTGATGCGAGACCGGTCCGGAATCCCGGCATCGGAGCGGGTCCAGGATCGACCCTGGTCCGTGGATTTGAATACCGCGTACCGTTCGCCCGAGGCGGCAGCGCTGGCGAATGCCGAAATCAGAAGGAGCGTGACCGCAAACTGGATCCTGGGTGGCTTCATGGAGCGGGGTTGTGATGGGCAGGACGATGCTTTCGGCGACCCAGTTGACAGGGTAACTTGTAATAGGTTCGAACTTGCGACCGCGAATTCCGGTTTGTCGAGGACGCGTACAAAGTCGGAACTGGACATAAGCGACATCCTCAGACGGAGGCCCTTTGCGCTCATAACCGTCCCGAGGCTGGATGTCCCGGGCGCGGTACATTAGCCGTGAAAAAATGCGATCGGGTTCGATTCGCTTGTTTTGTCACCCATCGAGAACGTTTGACCCGTTATGTCCGACATGGAGACGCACCCACCGATGTCCTCGCGAGCAGCCGGGGTGGATGGCGCCATCCGACCGGGCCCGCGCGTCGGCCGAGATTCACCCGTCGGGGACAAGATCGCGCTCTTTCGTTCGCTCTTCCGCGGGCGCGACGACGTCTATCCCCGGCGCTTCGAAAGCCGCCGGACCGGACGTTCCGGCTACCAACCCGCCTGCGCCAACGAATGGGTCCGTGGAATCTGCGAGAAGCCCCGTATCCGATGTCAGGAGTGTCCGCACCGGCAACTCCTCCCCATCAACGACGAGGTCATCCGGTGGCATTTGTCGGGACAAGACCCCTCGGGTGCGCCGTTCGTCATGGGCATCTATCCCCTGATGCTCGACGAGACCTGCTTCTTTCTGGCTGCAGATTTCGATGGCGACGCATGGAAAGAGGATGCGGCAGCCGTTCGCGACGCCTGCGGGAAATTAAACCTGCCCGTGGCCCTCGAACGGTCTCGCTCCGGCCAGGGCGGCCATTTCTGGTTCTTCTTCGAGGACGCAATTCCGGCAGCCCTCGCCCGGAAACTGGGATCCACGATTCTCACCCTCGCCATGGAACGCCGTCCGGAGATCGGGCTCCAGTCCTACGACCGGCTCTTCCCGAACCAGGATACGATGCCCAGTGGCGGCTACGGCAATTTGATCGCTCTTCCGCTTCAGCGTGAACCGCGAACCCGGGACAACAGCGTGTTCGTGGATGAGTCCTTCTCCGCCTATGCCGATCAATGGGAATTCCTTTCCAGGATTCCCAAGCTGGGCTACGCGCGGGTGCAATCCCTGGTCCGTGAGGCCGAAGGCTGCGACCGTGTGATTGGAGTCCGTTCGGTGGAAACGGAGGAACGGGAGGACGGGCCAAAGCCGTGGGTCCTGACGCCTTCCCGTCGTCGTCGTGAGGTTCCACTGACCGGCCCATTTCCCGAGACCATCGAGTTGGTTCTCGCGGACCAAGTCTATGTCCCGAAGGCGGTGCTTCCGCCCGCGCTCAGGAACCGGCTTGTCCGGCTCGCAGCCTTCCAGAATCCGGCATTTTTCCAGGCCCAGTCGATGCGACTCCCGACCTGGGAGCTGCCCCGAATCATCGCCTGTGCCGAGGATTTCCCGGATCATATTGGCCTGCCCCGTGGTTGCTTTGCGGAGGTCGAGACGCTGCTTCGTTCCCTGGGTGTCGGAATCGTGGTTCGGGATGAGCGGTGCCCCGGCCGTCGACTCGATGTCTCGTTCCAGGGTGAACTGCGTCCGGAGCAACGAATCGCGGCGGAAGCGCTTCTTCCGCATGACACTGGCGTGCTGGCTGCCACCACGGCCTTTGGAAAAACGGTCGTAGCGGCGTGGTTGGTGGCCTCCCGTGGGGTCAACACGTTGGTCCTGGTCCATCGCCAGCAGCTTCTCGAACAATGGGTGGAGCGTCTTTCCCAGTTCCTCGGCACCCCGACCAAGAGCATCGGGGTCCTCGGTGGCGGACGGAAACGGTTGAATGGCCTCCTCGACGTGGCGCTGGTCCAAAGCCTGGTCCGTAAGGGAACGGTTCGCGATGAGGTGGGGCAGTATGGCCACCTGGTGGTGGACGAATGCCACCATCTCTCTGCACCGAGTTTCGAACAGGTGGCGCGCCGGGCCAAGGCCCGCTACGTGCTTGGACTGTCCGCAACCCTGAACCGGAAGGATGGGCATCACCCGGTGATCTTCATGCAGTGCGGTCCGATCCGGCACCGCGTGGATCCGCGTCAACAGGCCGCAGCCCGCCCGTTTTCCCATCAGGTCATCGTCCGGCCCACGGGCTTTCGGACGACAGCGGGTGGAGGCGGGGATCCACGGTCGGAGTTTCAGCGGATCTTCGCCGCTGTCGCCAGCGATGGCCCACGAAATGAGATGATCTGCGAGGACGTCGGTCGGGCGCTGGCGACGGGCCGGTCCGTCCTTGTCCTCACCGAACGGACGGAACACTTGGAGACGTTGGCGGCACGGTTGGTGCCCCGGTTTCCCCACGCCGTAATCCTCCGCGGCGGTATGGGCCGGCTTCAGCTGCGCGAGGCGATCCAGCAACTGTCTTCGACACCACCGGATTGCCGGCCGCTCCTACTCGCAACCGGACGCTTCATTGGAGAGGGGTTTGATGACAGCCGGCTGGACACTTTGTTTGTGACGCTGCCGGTCTCCTGGCATGGGACCGTCGCCCAATATGTGGGGCGTCTTCACCGGCTTCACGAAGGCAAGCGGGAGGTCGTCGTGTACGACTATGCCGACTTGGAAGTCCCCATGCTCAGCCGGATGTTTGAGCGCCGGTGTCGCGGTTATGAGGCGGTGGGGTATACCCTCTTGCTTCCGGCGGGCGCCCTTCCGGGCTGGCCGCACGAGGTTCCCCTTCCCATCGACGCCTCGTGGAAGCACGACTATGCGGCCAGCGTGCGGCGGTTGATCCGGGACGGTGTCGATGCTCCATTGGGCCGGCTGTTTGTCGGGGCCGCTGCGGCGCCCGTTCCCAGTGCGGAGGGGGTGGCGCGGGCCCGAAGTGCGTCGGAAGCCTTCCTTTTCCAGCGCCTGGAGACGCTGGCTGAGACCCGCGGCCGATTCCGCCTCAATGCCCATCTGCCCATCCCCTTCGACAACCATGGCCGGATGGAAGTCGACCTGCTGGATGCCGCGTCGAAACTCGTCATCGAGATTGACGGGGCCCAGCACCTGGTTGATCCGGTGGCGTATCGCCGGGACCGTCGGAAGGATGCCCGGCTCCAGGAACACGGCTATTTCGTTCTCCGGGTTCTGACCGACGACGTCAGCCGCGAATTGGATGCGACATTGGACGCGATCCTCCGAGTCCTCACTCATTGTCAACGGGGACGGGGAACCATCGTCTGATTAGGGAAGGAAAACCCGGTGTCGCCGCTGTACCGCGTTCGGTACTCCGGGCTGGATCCAGTAAAAGCGGGAGCGACAGGGTATCTATTGCACTCAGGAACCACGAACGACACCAAACACACCAAAGGAGAGAAGGGAACTGAACGGGGGGAACGGGGACGCTCCGAGGGACAGGGTAACCATCCGGTGTAATCGTGGGACGGCACATCTGCCTTCTGCCACAGGATGGCCAAGTCGCGCTCGGATAGAAGTCCTGTCCCCAACAGGGCGAATTCCGGGATGACGGAATCCGGCTCCCGCTGGCAGGCCCGCTTCATC
>JBGAPN010000075.1:0-15350 GCA_044221235.1 Limisphaerales bacterium | reverse complement strand
GTCGCGAGCCGGTTGACTTCAGGAATCCGATTAGGCCTCAGTTCGAAAGGCGGATGAATGACGCACCGGTGAAGGGCTCACTTCTGCGCCGTCCGCCGGATCTGCAATCCGTTGAGGAACGCGTAACCGGACACACCCGGGGTGGAGCGAATCACCAAGGCGTCTCCGTCGCCGACCGAAATGCCGGGCAGCAGGACATACTGGGCGCCCTCCGTCCAAACTGGTGAGAGCCAGCTGGAGCTGGTGGTTGTCTCCTCGGGCCCATAGACAAGGCCACGGGCCTCCGCGCTGACCACACCGTTCTGGTCGTCCGGAGGACCACCATGCGCGTACACGTAGGCGCTGTAGGTGCCCTTGGGTAGACCAGTCAGGGTGACGGTAATTGTGTCCGAACCATAGGTGTAGATATAGCCATACATCATCGGGTTCGGATGGTCATTGCCCCAAGTTCCGGGACCATTCTCGATGGTCGCTGTCACGCCGCTGGCCTCGCCGGTGGACCAGTTGAGATTCGGGAGCTCAACGAAGTACTGGTATGGGGCAAAGGACGGATTCCAGTAATCCGAGGGGCCGTCACCGGTCGCCGCCGCGCCCGCCCAGGAAACGGAGTTGGCAACGTCAATGTTCAGCAGCGCATTCTTCGGCACTTTGGGAGCCTTGGCCGTCTTGGGCTTCTTGACGTGCGTGGACGTCTGTCGGAGCTGGACGCCATTGACGAACGCATAGTCGGGCATGGCGGCGGGGGCGACTTGGATGACCAACGGACTCCCGGCGAGGACCGAGACCCCTTCGAGCAGGACGTACTGGGAACCTTCGATCCAGGAGGGCGAGAGCCAGGAATCACTGGTTGTGGTGGTCTCCGGCCCGTAGGTGATGCCATCGGCCTGTGCGGAGATCCGCGAGTTTTGCTCGTTCAGGACGCCGTGGGCGTAGACATAGACATCGTAGGTTCCGTTCGGCAGGTCATTGAATGTGAGCAGGACCGGGAGCCCCCAGAAGGAATGAACGAAGGTATCCATCATTCCGTTTGAGTGGCCGGCATTCCAGAGTCCGGGAGCATTCTCCACGGTGGCGCTGACATTGCTGGGTTCCCCGGTGGACCATTGGAGATCGAAGAGCTCGGCGAAGTATTGGTACGGGGCGTAGGAGTAGTTCCAATAGTCGGAGGGTCCATTCCCGGTGGCGGCGGTACCCGCCCAGGCGGTGGCGCTGCCGAGGTCGAGGTTCATCAGGGCCTTTTTCGGCGGCTTGGGAGCGATTTCCGACTTCGGCTTCTTGGCGTGTTTCGAGGTCTGTCGAATCTGGAATCCGTTGAGGAATGCGTAGCCGGAATCCCCCGGGCTGGAGCGGATCACCAGCGGGCTTCCGGCCGAGACGGAGACATCCTTAAGCAAGACATATTGAGAACCCTCGGTCCAGGTGACGGACAACCAGCTGCTGTCGGTCGTGGTGGCTTCCGGTCCATAGGTGATTCCGTCTGCCTCTGCGCTGACGATGCCGTTCTGATTATCCGGTGGGCCGCCGTGGGCATACACATAGAGGTCGTACGTTCCATTGGGCAGATCGGACAATGTGACGGTGATCGTGTCCGAACCATAGGTATAGATGTAGCCGTACATCATCGGGTTCGGGTGATCGTTGCCCCAGGTTCCTGGACCGTTCTCGATGGTGGCCGTGACGCTGCTCAGATCCCCGTTGGACCACTTCAGGTCAAAAAGTTCGGTGAAGTATTGGTAGGGTGCGAACGACGCATTCCAATAATCGTTTGGGCTGTCCCCGGTCGCTGCCACCCCGTTCCAGGGAACGGCGTTGGCCACGTCCACGTTGAGCAGGGCATTCTTCGGCGGCTTCGGGGCCTTGGCGACCTTCGCCTTCTTGGCATGAGTGGAGGTCTGCCGCAGTTGGATGCCATTGAGGAAGGCATAATCGGGACTCGCGGCAGGAGCGGCAGAGATCACGAGCGTGTTTCCGCCAACGACAGAAACGCCTTCGAGAAGGACATACTGGTCCCCTTCCGTCCACGTGCCGGAAAGCCAGGAACTGCCAGACGTCGTCGATTCCGGGCCGTAGGTTGCTCCACCCGAGTTCGCCGTGATGGTGGCGTTCTGGGGATCGACCACGCCGTGCGCGTATACGTAGACATCGTAGGTGCCGTTCGGAAGGTCGCTGAACGTCACGACCACCGGCTGTCCGCTGAACGAATGGACGAACGAGTCCATCATCACGTCCGGATGCCCCGAACTCCAGAGACCGGGTGCATTCTCCACCGTCACGCTGATGTTGCTGGCGTCCCCGGTGGACCATTTGAGGTCGAGCACCTCCGCATAGGTCTGGTAGGGTGCGTAGGAATAGTTCCAATAGTCCGTCGGGCCATCGCCGGTTGCGGCGGAGCCGTAGTGCGGAAGTGAGTTGCCCAGGTCCAGGTTGAGGAGTGGGTCCGAAGGAGGCTTGGGAGCGATCGGACGATCGGTTCCTTTGGCGGCCATCGCAGCGAACGAAATCAGCGGGATGGCGGCAAAAACAGCCCATTTGGGCACGAGCAAAGAGAGGGACGCGAAGCGCCCCCGGGAGGGGAATTCCATGTTAGTAAGGGATGTTAACTGCGTCTGAAATCACGTCAGTGAACGGACGGGAAGTCAAGGGTTCCGAAATGGAGCCCTGCAGATTTGTGGCGAAGCGATTGATGGCTGTTCCGCGTCGAGAGGAGGAAGCCCTTCCAGGGGCGTGTCGCGTTGCCCCTGCGATGGGGAGCGCCACGGCACGCTTGCGTCCGGGGCGGTCGATTTTATCGTCGGCATCTTTATGCCGATGCCTGTCTCAAAATGGTTCCGTTCTGCCGGCCTGGGTGCGGTGGCGCTGTCCCTGACCCTGCCCGTGTATTCCCAGCACAAGCTCGGACCGCAGGGCAGCTTCGAAACTCCAAAGCTGGCTGCCGCCTCCGACGAGGGGGAAAAGGCCATCAAACGGTTCCAATTGCCGGCTGGCTGGAAGGCGGAGCTGTGGGCGGCCGAACCCGATGTGGCTCACGGCGTGGCCTTCGACCTGGCGGATGACGGCCGGGTCTTTGTGGCCGAGTCGTTCCGCGCCTGGCGTGGGGTGCCGGACATCCGCGGAATCATGAGCTGGCTCGATGAGGACCTGGCCTGCCAGTCCGTTGAGGACCGTCTCGCGATGATGCAGCGGCATCTCGGCGAGGAGGGAATGAAGGACTATTTCAAGAACTCGGAGCGCATTCGACTGCTGACGGATCCCAAGGGTGTTGGAAAGGCCACCTCCTCCGTGGTGTTTGCCGACAATTTCGCCACACCGCTGGATGGCGTGGCGGCAGGCGTGCTGGCGCGGGGCAAGGATGTCTACTTTGCAAACATTCCCAATGTCTGGCATCTGCGGGATGACAACCTGGATGGAGTCGCCGACTTTCGGCAAAGCCTCAGTTATGGCCATGGAATCCGGGTGGGCTTCCTGGGACACGATCTTCACGGGCTCGTGATCGGGCCGGATGCGAAACTCTATTTCAGCATCGGAGACCGGGCCTCCATGATCCGCCAGAACGGTCGGACCATTGGGACCCCCGACGCGGGCGCCGTTTTCCGCTGCGACCTGGATGGCTCGGGGTTGGAGATGTTTTACGTCGGACTTCGCAATCCCCAGGAGCTGGTCTTTGACGAATGGGGCAACCTGTTCACCGGAGACAACAATTCAGACGGCGGGGACCAGGCCCGGTGGACCTACCTGATTGAAGGAGGCGACAGCGGCTGGCGGATTGGGTGGCAGTTCCTGGAGCAGCCCAACCCCCGGGGTCCCTGGAATTCGGAGAAGATGTGGCAGCCGCAGAACGACGCGCAGCCGGCGTACATCACGCCACCCATCAAGAACATCACCGCCGGTCCCAGCGGTGTGGCGTACTACCCCGGCACGGGACTTGGGCCGGAATGGAACGGTACCTTCACGCTGTGCGATTTCCGCGGAAGCGGCACGGGTTCCGGCATCTGGTCGTTCAAGCTGAAGCCCAAGGGCGCCACGTTCGAGATCGTGGATGACAAGAAATTCATCGGGTCGGTGGCGGCCACCGACGGGGCCTGGGGACCGGACGGCGCGTATTGGGTGCTGGATTGGGTGGTTGGATGGGAACCGGTGGGCAAGGGCCGCATCTACCGGATGTACGACCCATCGACCCTTCAACAGCAGGTGGTTCGTGACACGAAGAAGCTGCTCCGGGATGGCGTGAGCCAGCGCAATAACCGGGATCTTCTCAAGCTCCTGGCGCACCCGAATTACCGGGTCCGCCTCAATGCCCAGCTGGAGCTGGCTTCGAGGGGGGACGCCAATGTCCCGGCACTCACCCAGGTCGCGAAGTCGTCGGACTCGGTGCATGCCCGCCTTCACGCCATCTGGGCCTTGGGGAACATCGAAGGCTTTGCGACCAAGGCGGGGCGGGCGGAGAAGTCCAGGGCCCTCGACGCCTTGGTCCCCCTCCTGGGCGATACCAACCCCCAGGTGCGGGCCAATGCAGCGCGCGTGCTCGGGGATGCCGCCTATGCGCGGGCCTATGAGGGGCTGGTGAAGCTGACCACGGATGCCGACGCCCATGTGCGGGCCATGGCAGCCATTGCCGTGGGAAAACTCGGCCGGCGTGAGTCGGTGCCCGCCTTGTTCGCGATCCTGCAGGCGAATGGCGATCGGGATCCATTCCTCCGGCACGCGGCCGTCCAGGGATTGGTCACGCTCAATGATTTCGATGCCCTGCAGGCGGCGATCAAACATCCGGATCCGTCGGTTCGCATGGGGGTGCTGCTGGCCCTGCGACGGCTGCAACGATCCGAGATTGCGGCCTTCGTTTTGGATTCGAACCCCCGGATCGTCACCGAAGCGGCCCGCGCCATCAACGACGTGCCCATTGCCGGAGCCTTGGTGGACCTCGCGCGTCTCGCCTCCGGTCCCCTGCCGTCCGACAATCCCGCCCTTAGCCGGCGGGTTCTGAATGCCAACTACCGGTTTGGTACCCGGGAGACGGCGACAACGCTGGCTGCGTTCGCCGCGAAAGACGGTGCTTCGGAAGTCCTCCGCGCCGACGCACTCGAGGCGCTGGCGCTATGGCCCAAAAACCCGGGTCGCGACCGGATCACCGGACTCTGGCGTCCCACGGCATTTGCCCGGGACGTTCAGACTCCGGCCGATGCCCTGAAGCCCCACCTCAACCAGTTGCTCGCCTTGTCGCCCAACCGGGTCCGTGCCGCGGCGGCGCAAGCTGCCGGCGAACTGCGTTTGACGGAGTCCTCCGCAGCCTTGGCGAAGATCATCCTGGAGAAACAAGGCGACGCCGCCACGCGCGTCGCCGCCTTGAAATCCCTCTCCCGACTTCAGACCCCGGAATATGCATCCGCGCTGGACGCCGCGCAGAAGGACCCCGAAGAAGACGTGCGAAAGGTGGCTCTCAAACTGAGCGTGGAGGTGCCGCCGACCGCGTCGAATTCGGCCGGAACTCCCGTTGTTGGTTCCGATCCGACGGCCCGCCTCGCCGAAGTCATTTCAAAGGGATCCCTCTCGGAAAAACAAAACGCCTTTGCCAGCCTCGGAAAGCTCCAAAGCCCCGCTGCGACGGCGCTGCTGACGGTTTGGCTGAATGATCTTGTGGCGGGCAATGTTCGGCCTGAACTGCAACTGGACGTCCTGAATGCGGCGTCCCAGGCCCCGTCGCTCAAGCCCGTGGTCGAGAAGTGGTATGCGGGTCACGCGGTCAAGGGGGAGAACGGGATTGAGCCGTGGATGGTTTGCCTGCAGGGCGGCAACGAGGCCGAAGGGAAGAAGATCTTCCTTGAACGCGCCGAGGTCAGCTGCGTCCGCTGTCACAAAGTGAACGGAGAGGGTGGGGAGGTGGGACCGGAATTGACGGGTCTCGCGGAGAAGAAGGGACGCGAATATGTTCTCCAGTCGATCATTCATCCCAACGCTGCGGTGGCGGCCGGTTTTGAGAGTGTGCTGCTGACCCTCAAGAATGGCACCGCCTATGCCGGCGTGATCAAGTCCGAGACCCCCGATGCCATTGAACTCAATTCGCCCGAGGAAGGTCTGGTCACGGTGAAAAAAGCGGACGTCGAATCCCGTGAGAAAGGGCTCAGTGGGATGCCCGAAGGGTTCGGAGATCTCCTGACCAAGGCGGAGTTGAGGGATCTGGTGGAGTTCCTGGCGTCGGTGAAGTGAGTGGACCGCGCGCGGTGAAGGTTCCGGCCCCGGGAGGTTGAACCCCGGGGCTCCATGAACCGGCAGGCGGCGGGATTTCCCTCCAAGCCGGGCCGGGCGCGTGGTTAGCTGTCGCCGATTCAATGAATGTTCCGTTCCTGAACCCCGGTGCGCAGTTCGCGGCGCAGCGGAAGGAGATCCTTTCCGCCGTTGAGGCGGTCCTTGAGCGCGGACACTACATTCTCGGGCCCAACGTGGCGGCGTTGGAGTCGGAGGTGGCCGCGTTTTGTGGCTGCCGATTTGGGGTTGGCGTGAACAGCGGGTCGGATGCGTTGACGCTGGCCCTTCGCGCACTGGGGATTGGTCCCGGGGATGAAGTCATCACCACGCCGTTCACCTACATCGCCCCGGCCGAGAGCATTTACCAGATGGGGGCGAAGATCGTGTTCGCCGACATCCACCCGCGTTGGTTTACGCTGGATCCTGACGATGTGGCGAGACGGGTGACCTCGAAAACGAAGGCCATCCTCCCAGTCCATTTGTTTGGCCAGGCGTCACCGCTCGAACCATTGGCCGGACTCGGTCTTCCGCTGGTCGAGGATTGCGCCCAATCCATTGGAACCCGTTACCAGGGACGGCCGGTGGGCGGCCAGGGCGTCGTGGGTTGCCTCAGCTTTTACCCAACCAAGAATCTCGGCGCGGCCGGTGACGGTGGCATGATTTTAACCCAGCACGAAACGCTGGCCCATCGACTCAAGATGCTCCGGGTCCATGGCATCGAGCGCCGCTATCACCACGACCTGCACGGCTGGAACTCGCGACTCGACGAATTGCAGGCGGCCATCCTGCGGGTCAAGCTGACCCGTCTGGAAGCGGGCAATCGACGAAGAGTGGAGATCGCCGGGCGTTACGCTGCAGGACTGTCAGGCCTGCCGGTCGACCTTCCGGAGACGGCGCCCGGCAGTAGTCATGTTTTCCACGTGTTCGCGTTGCTGCTGGACCGGCGGGATGAACTCCAGACGCACCTCGCCGCCCAGGGCGTTCCGACGCTGATCTATTACCCGTTGCCGCTCCATCTTCAGAAGGTCTATGCCGATCAGGGATGGAAGGCGGGCGATTATCCCGTCGCCGAATCCGTCTCCCGCCGGATCCTTCCCCTGCCGATGTATCCCGAACTCACCGATGAACGGGTGGACTATGTCATTGCACAGATCCGTTCGTTCTTTGGGAATTGATGGGAACCTTCCCTAATTTTTGAGCGACCGAGGATCGGACGACTGACCTGCCTCGAGGACGCCGGGGGCGAGGGATTGCGCCCGACGAACCAGGTCCACGAATTCCGCCCGGTAGCCCTCCCGGTCCGGGCCAAGGCCTTCCTCGGCCAGCCGCAGGATGCGTTCCCAGGTCAGATCACCCCGGTGAGGGGACTGGCGAAGCATCATTCCGTATCCAGCGATGGCGGCAGAGAATTTGAAGTCGGCCGTGGCCTGCGTGAGGTTTCGGTCTGAATCCTTGACTGCCATTTCAAACAGCCGGCTCTGCGAGGCCGCCGGCTCCTTGTAACGAAGGCGCAGGTTGAGGAGTTCGTCGCCGTGGGCCTTGTTGAGACGCCCTTCCGGGGCTGTCGCCTCCGGGCGTGCCTGATAACGCAGCGGGTCCACGCCCGCCAAATTGGGTGTGGACGGTTCGATCTCGTACAGCACGGTCACCTGGTGTCCTGCGCCGACGTCGCCGGCGTCCTTGGTGTCGTCGTTGAAATCCCGGTCGCGCAGAGCCCGGTTCTCGTAGCCGAGCAGTCGGTAGGCCCGGACGCGGGCGGGATTGAACTCCACCTGAACCTTGGTGTCCTTGGCGACGGTGACCAGGGTTCCATCGATCTGTTCGCTCAAGACCTTTCGCGCCTCGGTGAAGGAGTCGATGTAGGCGTAGTTGCCGTTTCCCTTGTCGGCGAGCCGTTCCATGGTCGAGTCCTTGAGGTTCCCCAGACCGTAACCCAGGACGCTCAGGAACACGCCGGACTTGGCCTTGTCCTCGATCAGGTGTTGAAGCTCGGCCGGGTCGGTGATGCCAATGTTGAAGTCTCCGTCGGTGCAGAGGAGCACCCGGTTGACCTGCTCCGGGTTGAATCGATTGGTGGCCAGTCGGTAGGCATCGACAATCCCAGCGCCGCCCGCCGTGCCGCTGCCGGCGCGGAGGCCGTCGACCACCTGCAGAATGCGGGCCCGCCCCTCGGCCGAAACTGTGGTCGGCTCAAGCGCGACGCGGGACTCCCCAGCGTAGGTGACGATTCCCACCGAGTCGCGCTCGCCCAGTCGGTCCAGCAGCAGGCGGAGCGAGCGTTTCACCAGGGGCAGCTTGTTTTCGGGTTCCATCGACCCGCTGACATCCAGCAGGAACACCAGGTTTGCGGGAGGCCGCTCCCGGCGGTCCACCGATTTGGCCTGAAGTCCGATTCGCACCAGTTTGTTACCCTCCTTCCAGGGCGATTCGGCAATCTCCACGGACACTCCGAATGGTTCCCCGCGATTGGGGGCCGGGTAGTCGTAGTGGAAATAATTGACCAGCTCCTCGATGCGTACCGCGTCCGGGGGCGGCATGGAACCGTCCCGGAGGAAGCGTCGCACGTTGGAATAGCTGGCCGTGTCGACATCGAGTCCAAAGGTGGAGAGCGGCGTGCTGAGGGCGTCCTTGAAGGGATTGTCCGCGATGGCTGCGTAGGATTCGGATCCGGGCGCCATGGCGGCCGCCCGCCCCAATCGCATTTGAAGCTGCAGGGACTCGGCTTCCTGAAGCCGCGGAGTTGCGGCCGTGAACAGGTCGGAACTTTCCTTCATTCGTACTTCGGGCAGACCGCGCTTGTTGTCGACGCTTTCGGAGAGTGTGCTCCCAGCCGAAGCCGGAGCTGGATTCATCGGGGCCAGTCCGTATCGGCGCGCGAGGCTGGGGTCCATGCGGTAGAAGGATTGGGCGGGAGCGTCAGCTGCAGCCAAACGGCGCGACAACACTTCCTCGCGCGTCTGTTCGGCGACCATCGTACGTTCGACCTGGCCAACTTGACTGGCCGCCGTTCCCAGTGAAGTCACACCCCGCTCGGAGACTTCGGCACGGGTCTTGGATTTCTTGGGTGCCAAGGCGTTGTCGGTCAGCGGTGCGAGAACAACGGTCGACTCCGGCAGGCGCTCGGTGGCCGGCGCGGTGGGAGCCTTGGCGGCCGCTGGATCCGGAGTGTTCTGGTATCGCAGGGCAAGATCTCCTACCGCTACTGGGCGGAGGGTGGCCTGTCGCCAGGGCAACAGGGTCAAGGCCAGTGCTGCCAGACCGGCGCCGGCCCAAATCCAGTGTCGACGGACGGCCAGAAGCAGCTCCAGCCAGGGAAGTCGCTTATGGCTTGGTAAGGAAGGCCCTGCTGCGGGCGTCACGGGGACCGGTTCGGCGGTCTGCTCGAACGATTGCAGCAGTTCGGAGCGCTGATTGGGCAGGAGTTGGACGGCCGATTCCACGGCCAGTTCCCGGGCCAGGAGTTCGCTGGTCTGGCGGAGGGATTCCAATTCCGCCTGAAGTTCGGGGGAGGTTCGAAGTTCGGCCTCCACCTCGGTGCGGCGCGCCGGATCAAGTTCACCCAGCAGGTAGGCGGTCAATTCGGGGGATTCGGGAGAAAGTTTCATGGCGACAGGTCGGTGAGGGTTCATTGGGCGGCGGGAATCACGCGGGGGCGGTCCAGCTTTTCCATGCGCCCACGCAGGGTCTTCAGTGCCGTGTGGAGGAGGAATCCGACATTGCCCACGCTCAGGGAGGTGACGGCGGCGATTTCCTGGTAGCTCAGCTGTTGCTGGAATTTCAGGCGGACGACCTCCCGCTGGTTGGCAGGAAGGCCGGTCAATAGTTCCTCGATACGCCCGGCGGCATCGCGCGAAGCGGCCGAGTCGGCCGGGGAGGGGCCCGGGGCGGGCCGGTGATCCAGTTCAAGGTCGGTAAGCGGAGTCATGCGACGTTCCTTTCGATGCACGTCGAGGGCCCGGTTTCGACACACCGTGAACAGCCATTGCGCGAGGTGGCCGTCCAAGGAACCCGGCGGCTGGGCGCAGAGACGCAGAAAGGTGTCCTGCACCACGTCGCGGGCAGATTCGAGATCGCCGGTGAGGCTGAGGGCGTAGCGGACCAGCGGTGCCTCGAATTGTTCGAGGCTGGTCCGCAGGAAGGCGTCACGCCCGGTCAGCTCCTGACCGGCGGCCGGTGTCGCATTGTCAGACTCCATGCCGTGCTGTCGGGATAACGCGCCGACCGGAGGAATATTAGGGAAATTTCTTTCGCCGCCTGAATCGCGGCGCGTGTCCCGCTTGAATCTTACCCAATCGGACCTTGCGGTGCCGAACCTCCGGTATAATATTGCAACGCATTTGCAACACTCCGCCTCCAGACACGTCTGCCTTCCGGTTTATGCCGGAGTGACCGCTTGGATCTGTGCGGCGTGGCTCATGGTTGCCGGGCTCGTGGCGGCAAATCCGGTCTGGCACGAGTGGGTTCATCATTCCCACTCCGTGGCTGCCGAGGGGAAAGGGCAGCCGGAATCGAATCCTTCGTCCTCTGGCCATGACGGGGACGAGGCGGATTGTTTTCTCTGCAGCGTCTTGCACCAGCACGTGGTGTTCGCAAGTCCCGTCCCTCTGCAGATAAGTTTTGTCCCCTGCTGCTGGGCAACGGTGGCAAAACGGGATGGGACGGTTCCCAATCGTGTGGATTGGGTCGAACCCGCGGGGCGCGCCCCGCCGGTCTGGGGTTAGATCAGCAATCATTTCGGGCCTCCAGGACGGAGGCGTGGTGGGACCTTGCCCCCGGATTGGGTGTCCCACCCGGGGTGTTCACGTCGTCTCAACAGTTTCTATTCTGCCGCTCGGTTGGCGGCATCCATTTCATGTCCAAGGAAGTCGTTGCCGGCGCCAGCGTACGCCGATGCCGCGGATTCACATTGATCGAGCTCCTAGTGGTGATCGCCATGATCGCCGTCCTCGCCGGACTCCTGCTGCCCGCACTGGCCTCGGCCCGTTCCCGGGCCCTTCGAACGGCTTGCACCTCCAATCTCCGCCAAGTTGGGCTCGGAATTCAGATGTACGCCGATGACCACCGGGGACTCTTTCCTGAAACGACCCATGAAACCGGGGAAACCAACCGCTCGTGGATCTACACCCTGCGACCTTACCTTGGGAATACCGACCGGGTTCGAATCTGTCCGTCGGACCCCTGGCGACAAGCCCGGCTTACCAATTTCGCCAGCAGTTACATTCCCAATGAATATGTTGCGGTCGAACTCCGCACGGGCTTTGGGCAGGTGCAGGAATCGTTTCGAAACCTGAACGCGCTCAAGAATCCAACCGAGACGATCACCACCTTCGAAATCACCGACGACAAGGACAAGGTCAGCACGTTCTACGACCACACCCACTCCCGAAACTGGTCGAAGGGTTGGAACGCTGTGCTGGAGGACATCCAGCCGGATCGACACCGCACGGGCGCTGCGAATGCCGACCATACCCGCGGCACGGCTGATTACCTTTATGCGTGTGGCCATGTGCTGCCGATTTCTGCCCAGCGTCTGAAAGACAGGGTGGACCGGGGCGAGAATGTCGCGCGCCCCCCTGAATGACCTCCCTTCCGACAACTCCCCGTTTGATCGCGAAACTCTATAGGACTCATCCCGTGAACCGTTCCCTGTTTCCCCAATTGATCCTCGCCTGGATGGCGATAACACCCTGCCTCGCCGGCACCGCATTGACTTCAGGTCATGCGGATGTCGGCATCGGCTACGAGGGTGCGTTCAACCTCCATGTCCACGATGAAACCACCGACACTGAATACGCCCCCAATGACGCGATCCTGGTCGTGGGCAATCAGGGCCTACAATTATCGCCGGGCGGCGCCTTCAGCTTCCTGGGACCCGCAGGGACCCCCGTGTGGGTTTTGCCTAATGAGCAGAATCCCGAACTGCTTTTCCTTGGGCTTGGAGCCGAGGAGCTGCTTCCTGCCGACTGGAACGGCGATATCACTCTGAGCCTGAAATCCGTTACGGGACCCGGGAACTTTTGTCTATGGGACGTCAATGCCTTCGGAGTGCCGTCGGTGAAGATGAATTCTGCCGACGGGATTCAGCCGGGTGACTCCGTGTCGGCCGTTCCGGGAAGCCACGGACATTACAATTGGGGATTCTCGGCTCCTGGGGCCTACAGCGTTTCGTTTGAGGCCTCCGGATTAAATGTCCTCGACGGGCCCCAAAACAGCGGACCGGTTGCGTATTCATTCCAGGTGGTTCCCGAGCCGGGTCCCTTTGCCTTGGCGGCGCTAGGCCTGGGGGTCATCTCCTGCCTTTGGGTGCGACGTCGGTAAATGTCAGGAACCCTTCACTCGATGAAACGTCCTTTCGCAGGCTGGCTGGGGTTGGTTTTCGCGTTCTGGATGCGTTCAGCTCTTGGAGCTGAGGAAGCGCAGTCGGTGCATCTGATCAACCAGCATGCGGATTTCCGGGCGGTTTATGCGCCGGGAACCACCAACGAGCTCTATCTGGTCGTCCACGACAGTGACGGGCAGACCAACTATGCTTCCACCAATGTGGTCCTGGTGGTGCGCGAATCGGCCCGAACGGAAATTCCTCCCGGCTTCGAGACATTCGGTGAGGCGGGATCGCCCATCTGGATCCTCCCGGCCTCGCAGGACCCTCAGCTCTTGTACCTGGGAATCTCGGGAGAGGGTCTTCCCAGCGGGACCTTCGCGGATCCGCCGGTCATGGAGTTGAAAGCGGTCCAAGCTCCCGGTTGGTTTTTCGTGTGGCAGTTTGGGTCCGGAGGTGACCTCAACCTGCGGATGGACAGTCGGAACGGGATTGGAACCGAGGATGCCATGCCGATCATCGCCGGCAGTCATGCCCACGTTAATTGGGGCTTCACCCGCAATGGGGTTTTCGAGGTCACGCTTCAGATGAAGGGCCGGCTTGCTGGATCCGCCACCAACCTCGTGACCCAGCCTTCCATTTTCCGGTTTGAAGTGGAACCCGTGCCGGTCGGGCCGGCAGCTCCGGCGGTGTTGTCCAATGTCATCGCCGTCGAGGGCCAGCTTCGCTGCGATTTGACCGGTGAACCCGGTGCCCTCTATCAGCTGCAATCGTCGTTTGACCTCGTCTCGTGGTCTGATGTGGAGCGGGTGACAGCGGGATCCTCCGCGCTTCCCGTGTCTGTCGCGCTTCCCGTGGATGGCCGTCCACTTTTCCTGCGGGCGACCAACCCTTAATCGACGCTTCAGGAACGCGGAGCGAACCCTCCCGTTTTCCGTTCAGCGCAGTTCCTGTCTCGCCCGGCGGGTGGTGTGCGGGAACGCATTGACCAGGTGGCGCAACTCAATGACATGGCCTCCCTCGGCGAGGACTTCAACTATGTCGAACCGCCATTTGACCCGGGGGGAAGACAGTTCCCGGAGGTAGGCCTCTGCCGTCAGCGACAGCCTCCGGCGTTTGGCTGCGTTGACGGCCGTGGAGGGACGTGTCCATTGGCCCAGCGAGCGGCTTTTGACTTCGACAAAGACGAGGCAATCGGCATCGCGAAAGATCAGGTCGACCTCTCCGTGTCGGCTTCGGTAATTGGCGGTGAGGAACTTCAGCCCGGAGTGGGTCAGCAGTTGTCGGGCAGCTCTTTCCCCAGCGTCTCCCAGTTGCATGTGCCTGGGCCGGGTTTCCAGCCGGTTCAGCCACCAACGCCGGAGCCGATTCAGCACGTTCATGTGCCGAAGAGGTCCGGTTGGCGCAGCCGGACGGGTGTGAAACTCTTCCGATGAATGGGACAGGGACCGTGGCGCACCAAGGCCGCGAGATGGTCCGGCGTCGGGTAACCCTTGTGGCGGGCAAAACCGTAGACCGGCCACGCTGAATCAGCTTCGACCATGATCCGATCCCGGGTAACTTTGGCGATGACGCTGGCGGCTGCGATGGAATAACTGCGGGAGTCCCCCTTCACCAACGCAGTCTGCGGTACCGCCAGAGTGTTGACGCGAAGGCCGTCGACCAGGGCGTGGCAGGGCACCGGATTCAAGTTCGACAACGCGGTGTTCATCGCGTGATGGGTCGCCCTGAGAATGTTCAAGGCATCAATCAGATTCGAGTCAGCCATGGCGACGGAGAATTCGACTCCGGGAGTGGACGTAAGGAGTGCGTAGAAGTTCTCGCGTTGGCTTTCGGATAACTGCTTTGAATCATTTAATGCCCGGAATTTCGCCGGCATACCATCGTCAATCCAGGGGAGGGGCAGAATGACCGCCGCGGCGACCACCGGACCGGCCAGGGGACCTCGTCCGGCCTCGTCCACTCCGGCGAACCGCGTGATTCCCTGGCGGCGCAGCTGACGTTCTGGAACCAGACGGTCGGTATTCACGCGGTCGCCACCGCTCGACGGGTTGACCAGCGTGGACTTTGGAGTCGAGGACACCTGGGTGATCATTGTGGTCTTGGGATGATTGGCAATGCCCTCCATCGCTTGCCGATTTCCGGGGGGAGCGGATGTCCGGAGACGACAATGGGCTTCGGTCGGCTCACGGGTCTGGCCTAGGGACCTTCACTAGGTGATCTGGGGGTTCGACGGTTTTAGGCCGAGACCCACTCCCAATACAGCGCGTGATTCCGGTTCGTAGGTTCGACGCTGCCAGAACCGGATGTGTTGAGCCGGCTGGCGAGATTTCGAGCGTTATGAAAGCATCCGTTGACTCCGTCAGGCCCCACGCGTCGAGCCGAGCCATTGTCCTGGATACAGAGGCAGGATCCGGATTGGGGAGTATACGGAGTCTGTTCTGGCTCCTCTTGCTGCTGCTGGCCGCATTGCCGGCGGTTGGTGCCCAGGTGAATCTGGTGTGGGATCCGAACCCTGAAACCGATATTGCGGGTTATAAAGTCTATCAAGGAGGTGGGTCGCGGCAGTATTCGGCCACCGTGGATGCGGGTGCCACAACAACAGTCGCCTTGGGAAATCTGGTGGAAGGGTCGACCTACTATTTTGCAGTGACTGCGGTCAACACGAGCGGGTTGGAGAGCGATTACTCCAATGAAGGGGTTTACACCGTACCTACCACCCCGCCGCCGCCCCCGACGATTGCGCTGACCAGTCCGACGGGAGGCAGCAGCTTCACCGCCCCGGCGACGG
>JBGAPN010000074.1:0-16893 GCA_044221235.1 Limisphaerales bacterium | reverse complement strand
TCTACTGCCGGGCCCGGTTCTACGACCCATCCACCGGAATGTATCTTCAGCGGGACTCCGCGGGCTTCCAGGACAGTGTCAACCTCTATGCCGGCTTCGCCAACAACCCGGTCAACTTCCGGGATCCAACCGGCGCCTCCATTGCCAAATATGCCCTCGCCGACTACGGAGCGCGTCTGAGCGAAATCGGTGCCCAGGCGTCGCTGCCGCAGGACGGCATGATCGCCTACCTCTTCGGCAAGACCCTGCAATTTGCCGGGGCCGTGCTCCAACTGGGCACCAGCACCGCCGAGGGATTGGACCGCCTGGACCACCTGCGCGAGGGAACACTCGGTCTGGTCGACCTCTCGAACGCCGGCAGCCTGATCGCCTCGGACGCCGCCATCGCGGCTTCAGCCGGTGGGACCCTGTTCGGGGCGTTCAACTACGGCGTGCCCCGTCTGGCCGACGCGCTACCCCGTTACGGCCGGCTCGCGCGGGCCTATTCCATCTCCGGATTCGACAGCGTCCGGGATCTGGTCTCGCAGAAACTGGGACTCCGGACCGCGGTGGAAGTCGCCACCGAGGCGGGCTTCGCCGGGCGGGAGATTACAACCCTCCACCGGAACCTCCTGTATCACCGGTCAATGGGTTCGGAGGCCATGGTGCGGATCCGCATGGGGTACAAGTCCGAGCTCTGGCGCAAGATGCGCCGCTTCCATGTGGATGAAGCCAAGTTCCAAAAGAGCTTTGCCCACAAGGGAAAGACCGGAGGAACCGCCCTTACCTACGAGGGGGGAACCGTCCAGGTGGCGGATCTCGACTCCAGCATCGTCTACATCAATGGCCGGATGTCCGATCTCGCGGAGGACAACGGCTTCCTGATGAAGGGACGCGAATTCTACGAGCGTGACTTCAAACGCACCCACGGCCCCAACAGCCGCCCCAACGTTCCGTTCCAGCACAACAGTCAGATGCAGGCGATGACGCAGGTCGGGTCCTCGGAACAACTCGGCGGCGTGGTGGTGGCGGACCATGCACTCGAGTACGGCGACCTGGCTGCCATTGGCCACCAGGGTCACACGGTCACGTTCCGCCTCGACGGCAAGGGCAACCTGCTCGTGTACCGCACGCCGGGTTGGATGGATGACATCGACGCCATCCGCACGGATTTCAGGGCCCGATCCCGCCTCGGCGAATTGGGCCAGGTCATGAACTTCTGGTCCCTGCCGCCCAGCTGGCGCTCGTGGAACGCACGGTACGAATAGACGCCGAACCCCGACGCCCACCCGACATGCCTTCGCTCACGATGCTCCGCAACGCCTCCATGACACACGGCCGCCACCGCTGGTTTCTGGCCCTCAGCGTCCTGCTGCTCGCCGGATTCGACGTCCGCACCCGCGCCGCAGAGACACCCCTCACCACGTTGGAATACCGCATCGTCGGCACCCAGCTCCGGGTGAGTCCCGCCACGGTTTCCGTGCCCAAGGGGATCGCCGGATCGCTCCGCGCTGACCTCCTCCGCGGGGATGGAACACCCGAACCTGCCGATGCCGCGCTCACTTCAAGTGTCTATGTCGAGTGCATCCTGCGCGGCCCGTCCTTTTCGGCACGCCGCATTGTCACCCGGCTCGGTGACCCCATCGTTCTGCCCCCGCTGTCCGTGGTGGGCGAGTATCGGATCGACGGGATCCGCCTGGTGGACGCCGCCACGGGCAACACCCGGCTGGACGGATCGCCGGCCTCGATTCCGGTCCAGGTCTTCGACGAAGTTCTGGTCTCCCGCGTCACCACCCGTCCGCTGTCGATGCAGGAGATCTCCGACCGGGGAATCGTCATCGACGCAAACAGTTTCCGCGCGGTGGAGTTTGAAGTCGGCTTTGTGCTCGACGGCAAGACGATCCCGGTCCGCTTCCCGGTGGTAGCTCCGGATTTCCGCCAGTCCCGCGAAATTATTCCCAATGCCGAGCTTCAGAAGCGCCTGGCAACGGCGCAGCAGGTCAACGAGGAGCTGAGTCGTCAGATCGCCGAGGAAGGCAGCCTGCCGCCGGAGCTCACGCGTCCCGGACTCAACCTCCAGGTTAAGGGCATCAACTTCGAGCAGGTGGGTGAATCCGACCCGGTCAATCTCCGGCTTTCCATCCCACCAATCCCGGGATGGTGATCCCCGGGAACATCGGCTATCTCAACCAGTTCTTCAGCGTCCAGATCTTCACCGAAAACGGGGCGCCTGCCGGCTCGGGGCTGAGCGTGTTCAACGTCCAGGCCCGGCTGAACCTTCCGCCGGGACCTGACGGCATCCGGAGCACCAACTACACCCGTCCCGGCGATGACCCGCTCCGCATGGCCCGCGTGGGAGCCCAGGCTGAAATCCGCGACGTCCAGCCGCTGCTGGGGCCCGCCCCGGAACGACTCGGCCGATTCCAGCCGGGTCAGCAGGGAAGTGCCGAGTTCCTGGTGGAGGGTCTCCAGGAAGGACTTCACCTCCTCGACCTCGACCTCACCGCCGACCTCGACGGCCTCGCCGCAGGCACGGTCCAGATTCGGGGGAAGGCCGCCGGATCCGTCCTGGTCCGCAACCCCAAGTTCTCCCTCGCCTTCTCGCATCCGAAAACCATCCGGACCGGTGAACCGTACACGGCCTATGTGACGGTTCTGAACACCTCGGACGTTCCCGCGAACCAGCTCAGCATCACCCTGCGGGGCGCCAGCCTCAGCGGCGGTGTTCTCGAATCGCCCGAGGTGGTTTCACTCGGGGATGTCGCGCCCGGCCAGACGGCCACCGCCGCCTTCCGGGTCCGCGCCCAGCGTACCGGGTTCATCCGCTTCTCCAATCTCACCACGGGAGAAAGCAGCGTCCAGGGCCGGTTCAACCTCTCCATGGGCGTGGACGAACGTGGAGTGGAATTGTCACCCGACTCCCTGGCCATGCCCGACTTTGTGGACCGGCTGCCTGCGGACCTCGTCGATGCGGCGAATCGCGTCCTGGGACAGGCGCTCAGCGCCGCCACCGCCCCGATCCTTCCCGCCGGCGTCAAAGCCGTCTCCCGTTCCACCCTGACCCGGCGGCTGCTCGAACTGGCGGAGGCCGGACAACGCCTGCAGCTCGGCGATGCCACCAACCGGGTCCTGGCCGACCTGTTGCTCGACTGGCAGGGCGGACGCATCGGAAGTGTCTTTGGCCAGACGGCGTTGGTCCGCTCCACCGTGGGCGTGGGCGGAACCACCGTCGTGCCGGCGGATCCGGGCTTCGACCAGATTCTCCGATCCACCGACGCCGGACGGGAGTTCCGCCAGGTGCTCTGGGAACGGATGGAGTCCGCTGATCCCTTGAACGCGTTCCAGCGACTGGCAGACCGTTCCGGTGACTTCGCCGGCCGAAGCGAGGCATGGTGGATCGCCGCCAGCGGCAACCCCGACGTCGTGGCGGAAGCCGAAACCACCGACGGATCGGCCACACCGACCACCAGCGCCATTGCCGATACGGCCGGATATTCCGGCGGGCGCGGTTCCTGGATCGCCGGACGCACGGAGACACACCGATTGTTCCGCTTCCGCGTGCTCAAGGATGTGGCGGGTGCGGATTTCTCCGTCCTTCATCTCGGAACCAACGGGGTGGGAACCCGGTGGCAGTGGACCTCCGTGTCCGCGACCGCCGGCTCCTGCCTGACGTTTGACCCGGCCGATCCGGGAGGACGCCTGCTGGCCGACGTCCAATGTGACGGGCTGCCTGATTCAGAACTTCCCCCAACCATTCTGCCCGTCCAGGAGCTGGCGCCGCTGATCCTCGCGGTCAAACAGGACACGGACGTCAGCCTCGCCCGTCCGCTCCAGCGCTGCACCGCCGGCCCGGCCAACAACTACGGAAACGTCATCGGCGTCCTCTTCTCCAAGCCGATGCTCCAGACCAATGTGAACGTTCCGTCTGCCTTCCGCCTCGACAACGGGATCGCGGGCGCCGGAGTCCAGGTCCAACCGGGAGGACGCGTCGCGTTGGTCTCCCTGAACGAAGGCATCAGCGCTATCCGCGAGCGCCAACTCACCCTGACTGGCATCCGGGACCTCCGCGGAACCGCTGTCCCCTCCACGCCGCAAACGATCCATACCACGTTTGGCGATGGCATCGCCCTCAACGGCCGCGTCCTTCGCGCCGACGGCTCCGCAGCGATTGGCGTGCCCGTCACCGTGACCTACTACGATCCATGGAAGGATCCGTTCGACCGCTGCGATCCGGTGGTGGTGACGCACATCGCCCAGAAGTACACCGACACCAATGGCGCTTTCAGCTTCGATTTTGTCCACGCCTCGGTGGGATTCACCGTGTCGGCGGTCGACACGGGCGGACTTACGGTGGAGGCCGTTCAGGCCATTCTGGATGCCACCGAAGCGGACACGTTCGCCGGGGAACGGCTCATCGCCCGCATGGGCGTCACCAACACACTCGCCTCCCTGGGGGTTGCCTCGGTGGCGGACGCAGCCCGCTTTGTCGAGGGTCTTGATCGGGCCGTGTGGTCGGATTCCGTCCCGTTGACCAGCGCGCGCATCGGCAAGGAACAGACTATCGCCCTGCGGTTCCGCGGCCGGGGCATCGTTTCCGGCCGCGTGCTGGAGGCCAATGGCTCCACGCCCGTGCCCAACGCCGCGGTCAACCTGTATCCTGATCCGGATTCCCGCGAACTGGTGCGAGGCATCCTCACGGGCTCGGACGGCCGCTTCGAATTCCGCGGCGTTCCGCTCGGGCTGTTCACCGTCCAGGTCAAGAGCCCCTTCGGCCATTTCCGCACCGTCAGCGGAAACCTCACGCGCGTCCGCGAAACCAATGAGGTGGAAATTGTCCTCACCGCACCCGAACAGCGTGAAATCATCCGAACCGCCGTGGTCGGACGGGTGGTGGAGCCGGACACGCAGGACGGACATGCCCGAGCCAAGGTGTTCCTGCGCCATGTCGCCTTCGGTCTGGTGGCCGCCCTGTCGGCCGACCAGGAAGGGTTCTTCTCGGCCGAGGATCTGCCCACCGGGAACTATACGGTGGAGGCCTATTCGCAGGACGGACGCCGGCGCGGCACCGGAGTCGGGGAAGCCGTTTCCGGCCATAGTGCATTCTTCACCGTCACCCTCAACGGGACCGGCGTGGTGGTGGGCCGCGTCGAAAACAGCACCGGACAACCCGTCGCGCAGGCCCTGGTTGCTGGCGGTGAAGCCATTGTCCGCACCGGGCCGGACGGCACCTTCCGCCTGAACGGGGTTCCCCTCGGCGCGCGGCAGGTCAGCGCCGGACTCGAGGGCACCCTGGCTCCCGGCGGATTCCCGCGACTCGGCAGCGCCTCGGTCCAGGTGCTTCCCGGAGTGGACAATTTCGTGGTGGTCCGATTGCGCGCCGCCGGGTCTGTCACCGGCCGCGTTCTGGACGCCAATGGACTTCCCCAACCGCGCATCAAGGTCGCCATCCCCATTCCCCAGCAGGGATTCGCCTGGGTGGAGGCCGACGACGACGGCCAGTTCGAATTCCCCGGCATGAGCCCCGGCGAATACATCGTCAGCGCCCCGTCTCCCCCGGTCACCGAAGACACCGAGACCCTCCTGAACGACGCCCTGGGCCAGGGTGATGAAGAGGTCCTCGCCGCCGTGGGACGCGCAGTGGATTCGATCCAGACGGTCATCAACCGCCGTTACGGAGACGCGCCGCTGGTTCCTTCCGGCGCCTTCGGCTTCACCCGGGTAGTGGTGCGTGGTGACGGCGATGTCGCCCAGGCCGACATCCAGTTCCTTCCCACCGGTGTGGTGGGCGGCACGGTCCTCAATGACCAGGGCGTGCCGATTGGGGCGCGTCTTCGCCTGACCGGCCTGGGACTCAACGAACGCGGTGAACCCGTGACCCGGATTCTGGGTGACCGGGATTCCGATGCCGCCACCGGAGCGTATCGATTCAGCGGCCTTCCCCTCGGCCCTTGGGCGGTGCAGGCCGCAAGTCCGTTTTACCCGACCGTTCTGCTCACCAATGGCGTCACTTCCCGGGACGAATTGAGCGTTAGCAATCTAGTAATGCAGTTCCCGCCGCGTCGGGCGACCCACGGCCGGCTCGCGGGAACCGTCGTGAACCCCGATGGCACACCGGTGGGAGCGGGCGCCCGGGTCCGCATCAATTTCAGCGACGATTACGAGATTCAGACCGACGGGAACGGTGTCTTCGATACACAAATCCAGGTGCCGGCTGGCGGCTATCAGATCACCGTGTTCGATCCGTCCACCGGACTCCGGGGACAATTGCAGGCCAGCGTTCTGGCAGGAATCACCAATCAGGTGACGGTGCCATTGCTCGGACTGGGTTCGCTCACACTCCAGGTCCGCCAGGCAAATGGCTCCCCCGCCGTCCAGGCTCAGATCCGAGTCACCAAGGCGGGTTATCCCAATGATCTGTTCGACGGGGTGACGGATGCCAACGGGGTCTTCCACTTGAGCAATCTCTTCACCGGTCGGTACGTCTCCGTGGCTTTTCTGGAGGCGCTACCCGGCTGGAAGGTCACTTGCTCATCGATGTCCCGCCTGGACGCCGAAGGAAGCGGAATCCTGACCCTGGGACCGACTGGCACCATCCGGGGCTTCATGCGGCAACGCGACGGGACCCCGATTGCGTTTGCCCGGATTTCCGTCGGACAGGTCGCGTTCCCCGTGACCGACGCCCAGGATTCTTTGAGGTCACCTCGACTCGGGCCTGACCTACACCTCTCCGGACGCGAACCCGTTTCCGGACGCCTTGCCCTGACCAGCGCCATCCTCAATCGCGATGGCCAGATCGTTGACGTCAGCCTGATCGAATTGCCCCAAGGCGAACTCGCCGGAACCGTGTTCCAGGAGGATGTGGCCGGTCCGGTCGCAGGAGCTGAAGTGACCCTGATTCCCTCCGAGGGTGGATTGTCCCCCAACCGATTCCTCACCACCGGTCCTGACGGCCGATACCATTTTCCCGGTAACACCCGGTGCGTATCGCCTGGCCGTCAGCAAGACCTATCCCGTCCGCGAAACGTACAGAACCACGGTCGCCGGAACCTTTCCTACTGACGGGTCCCGCCAGACCCTGATCGCCCCGCTTGCCCGCGGTGTTGGGCCGGATTCTGGTCCGGGTACTGAACCCGGAGGGCCCACAGCCCCGGGCGCGGCGGTAAACGGACGCGCCACCGGACCCGACGGCACCGTGGTCTGACCAGCTCCCCGTTCGTACCCACAACTTCCGCACGGTCCACGGTCCCCGGGAACACCAGCAGCGCGGGAACCGGTTCCGGAACGCTGACCTGGTTTGACACACCAACATCACGGTCTCCACGCTTCAGTGGGAACGGTTCCGTTCGCGGAACCGTGGTCCAGAACGAGGCGGTGCCGGTGCCGGGGCTGAAGTCCGATCCCGGCGGAAAACCGCGACCCTCGGGGTGACGGTCAACACCACGGCACCGGCTGATGCCACCGGTGAGTTCCTCTTCGACAATTTGCCGATCGGCGAATTCAGGGTCACGGCCATTGATGCCGCCCTGGGCAACGCCAGCGCTCGCATCACCGCCCGCGACCGTGTCGTCCTGGTGGAAATCCGACTCGGCGCCAGCGGCTCTGTCATCGGTCAGCTTGTTGCGCGCCGACGGCAGCAACGTCGTTTCCCATGCCGACACGCGGCTGATGCTTCCGCGCCGAGCGGGCTCGACGGAACTGCTGACGGCCGTCACCGACGATGCCGGCCACTTCCGCTTTGATTCGATCCCGGAGGGACCGGTGACCTTGGTATCCACCGTGGACAGCCTCGACGGGCTGGCGCGAGTCACATCGAGGCTCACCGGGGACGGAGCGACGCTGGACCTTGGAGGATGTGCTCCTCGATGAAGCCTGGCCCGAAGTCGTGGCCACCGTCCCAGCTCCCTCCTCGACCGGAGTCTCCACCCTGTCGCCCATAGAGATCACGTTCAGCGAGCCCCTGCTCACGAACTCGATCAACCCGACAGGTGTCTATCTTCGCGGACCCACCAATCGAATTGCGGCGGACCTCACCTGGGAATCTCCCACGAACGGAGGCACCCTGCGGATCTTCGTCACTCCCCAAACCCCGCTCGCCAGCCTCACCACCTATCGCCTGATCGTGCTCAACGGCGTGGTCGAAGACGGACTCGGTGGAGTTCTCGGAACCGGGCCACGAGACCGCGTGGAACGTCCGTTGCTTGGGGCCTTTTCCGCCAGCTTCACCACCCGCGACGACGAGCCGCCGCTGCTGGTCTCCCTGTTCCCCGCACAGGGTGCCGTCCAGGTGGACCCACGCGCGGTGATGAGAATCTCCTTCAACGAACCCGTACAGGAACAGGGCCTCGTCGTCACGCTTACCGGTCCCTCCGGGCCGGTGTCTGGTCAGGCCGCCCTCGGCCTCAACGGACGGGTGGCCACGTTCACCCCGGCCGCACCCCTACCGATCAATGCCCGCTATACGCTGTCGGTCAGTGGTGTCCGCGACCTCGCCGGAAACCCCCTGAGGGTCCAGCCCATCGTGGCCAGTTTCGATACACTGGACACCGAAGGCCCCGAAATCGACCCGCTGCAACTGGCCGAGGAACAACGGCCCGTGGCCGGAAGCACCGTCCGCCTGGAAGCCGTGCTGAAGGATTCCGATGCGGGCACCAGTGTCCGCTTCACCGTTGACGGACTCCCCGTCGGCGTCGCGCACCAGTCACCGTTCCAGGTTCCGTTCACCCTCCCGGCCAGTGGCACCGTCCTCGTCCGCGCCATCGCCACGGACGCCTTCGGCAACGACGGCCCCGTTGCGGAACTTCCCCTCCATATTGTGGCCAACGAACCGCCGGTGGTTTCCCTCCTGCGCGGCGCCCCGGGCAATGCACCGGTGGCCACCGGACGGACCTTTTCGTTCACTGTCGGCGCCACTGACGACGTGGGTGTCACCAACCTCAGCCTCGTCGTCACTGGGCCCACAAACTGGACCCGCATCCTGACCACGGGTCAGAGCACCTCGTTCACCCTCACCGTCCCAACCAATGCCGTTGCCGGCGGCCGGGTCGAGGTTCGTGCGAGGGCCACCGATGCCCTGGGTGCCGTTTCCGCCGAAGCCGTCATTGGCTGGGAAGTCACGGATGGCACCCCACCGCAACTCGACCTGGTCGGCCCTGCTCCCCTGAGCGTCCTCGACCTGGCAGCACCGTTGAACCTGCGCCTGCGGCTGGGCGACAACAGCGAGCATCTTGCACTACGGATCGTCGCCTCGGGCGGGCTGAGCCAGACCAACGAATTCAGCGCGGACGGCTCACCGGGCGATTTTGGCACCAACACGTTTGAACTGTCCCTGGCGACCGCAGTCCGCACCGGTGCCGAGCTCCGGCTCGAACTCGTGGCGGCGGACGACGCCGGCAATGCGATCACCAACCAGGTCCGGTACCAACTGCCCGACGTGACGCCGCCGCGTCTAGTCTCCGTGGATCCGGCGAATGGAGCCACGCGTGTCGGTCTTTGGAGTCTGATCCGAAGCTTCACCTTCAGCGAAGCACTCCGTTCCGACACGGTGAACACCTCCAGCTTCCGGACGACCAACCAGCTCGGTGAAAATATTCCAGTCACGGTCCAGAATTTCGGCACGCTGGTACGGCTCCTTCTCCCGGTCCCGCTCCAACCCGGCGCCGACTACGTCCATGTGCTGCGGGGACTCACCGACGACGCCGGCAATCCGATGGCAGACGCCACCGGAGCCTCACTACCCGACGGCACCAACGTCAGTTTCCGGACGGCCGCGATCCTGGGAGTCAGCCCGTCAACAGACACCGCCGTGAAGGGTGGTGCGACCGTGCCGGTCCGCGTTCAGTTCGAACCGGAGCTGGGCGCGCGCTTCTTCCGGTTCACCGTGAACGACGGCACGCCCACGAACGTGTTCTCGCCGTTCGGCGCCACCGAAGCGACGGCCGGAGTCTTCATCCCGCTCGATACGCCGAATCCGGTGGTCCGCATCCAGGCCAGCGACGACTCGGGATTCACCCGGCCCTATTCCCTGCCCCCGCTGAACCTCCGGTTTGATGGAAATCTCGTCACCAACCAACCGCCCGAGGTGCAACTGGCACGCCTGAGTCCGCCCGCTGGCCCGGTGGCTCTGGGAGCAAGTTTCAGCCTCTCCCTGGGGGCCACCGATGATTTCGGAGTGACCCAGCTCACCTTGGAATCAACCGGCTCGATCGTCACCAACCTGAGCTTCTCCAATGGAAGTGCCCGGATTCTGACGTTCTCAGTTCCCACCAACGCCGCCCCCGCGACTCCGGTCCACCTGGTGGCCACGGCCCGGGACGAGAAAGGACTCACCCGCGTCCGCGAACTCGACATCCCCCTGCTCGCGCTCCGCTTCCCCTTCGATCCGGGAACGCTCTTCTACAGCCGGGGACCCGCCTCGCAGGGTACCATCTGGGCACTCGACCCGGACGGCAACTTTGAGGTTCAGATCACGGCAGGGTCCCTTCCGCAGATCTCTCCCGACGGTCAATGGCTCGCCTTCACCCGAGGCACGTTCGCCGACTACTTCCACAACGACCTGTACGTCCGGGAACTTTCCAGCGGATTGGAGTCCAGATTGGCCCAGGAAAATGGCCAGTTCATCAACAGCGTCGATTGGCTGAACGATTCCAATCGCCTGCTGTTCGACTTCGGTTCCTGGATCGACCGGATCGACCGCGACGGTGCTGGACGCATCCACTTCTCATCGGCGCATGGATGGGACGATGCACCGTCCGTCAACCGCATCGACGGCCGGGTCGCCTTCCACAACACCGTGGGAAATCCGGTCATTGGATTGTACCTGCTGAACGCCGACGGAACCGGTCGCATCCGGATCACCAATACGGTGCATCTCGACACCTTCCCGGTGTGGTCACCCGACGGCGAATGGCTCGCCTTCCTGAACAGCGGAAACCTGTATCGCATCCGCCCGGACGGCTTTGACCGCACCCAGCTCACCTTCCTCGGCGGCGGCACCAACAGCTTTGCTCCCCTTCCCTCCTGGACGCTGGACGGCACTCGCATTGTGACGGTCGGAACCATCCTGGGCACCAACGGGGTCTGGACTGTGGATGCCGCTTCGGGCGACATCCGCCTGCTCCGACGCGAAGCCGGGGTGTCCTATGCCCAATTGGGTCGCGGCCAGATCCCGCCCATGGCAGGCGAACTGCCGCGCCTGGTTTCGAGCACTCCGCCCAACGGTGCCACCGGGGTCTCCCTTTGGAACCCGGACGTGTGGCTGGCCTTCAACCGCGCGCTCTCCGCAGCCACCGTAACCGGCGACTCGGTTACCTTCTCAGAGCCGGGCGCCAGCGTCACCAGCGTCGGGTCCCGGATCCGACTGGTCCTGCCCCAGCCGCTGCTCCCCGGCACCACCTATACCAACCGGATCAGCGCCAGCGTGACGGACCTTGCGGGCCGCGCATTGCCGGAAACCAACACGGTGTTCACGACGGCGGCTCTCGGCGATATTTTGCCGGCCGAAGGAACTCCGGTCCGCGGTGGCGAATTTGTGGAGGCGTCTGTCACCTTCGACTCTGGCTTGGGGGCCCGGTTCTTCCGCTTCATCCTGAATTCCGCCGAGCCGGTCCAGATTGCGGTACCGGACGGATTCACCCGGGTATCCGCCCAACTGCTGGTGCCCCTCAACTCGGCGGATCCCGTCCTCCGCGTCCTGGCCAGCGACGATGCCGAATTCACCCGGGCCCTGGAGCTGCCCGTCCGGACCCTCCGTTTCGACGGCAACAGCGGAACCAACCGGCCGCCGACGGTGGAATTGGTTGCGGTTCATCCGCGCGATGGCCGGGTCCTCCCCGGGGAGACGGTCTCATTCCGCGCCGGCGCCACGTCCGACTTCGGGATCCAGAATCTGCAGGTCCAAATTGCGGGCGAAGTGATCCAGACCCGCAGCCTGGCCGACGGCGGGCCGCATGCCCTCGCCTTCACCCTGCCCTCCGATGCCGCTCCGGGTTCCACCGTCACGGTTACGGCCCGCGCCACCGACACCTTGGGAGTCGCCACCGATGCCACGGCTCTGACCTGGACAGTGGACCCGGCGCCCGCCGACCTGGCCACCGGCACCATCCTCTACTCCCGGGGAACGGGTCTCAACGCCTCGATCTGGGCGGTCCAGCCGGATGGAAGCGACGATCACGAGATCACGACGGGCTCGTTTCCGCGGCTTTCACCCGACCACCGTTTCCTGGCGATCGGACGGGACAAGGCAAACACGCTGCAAAAGAACATCTACCTGCTCGATTGGACGACCGGCGCCGAGCGATTGCTTTTCTCTCACAATGATTCCGTGGCCTTCTATGACTGGCGGCTGGATTCATCGGAACTGGTCTTCGACTTCTCCTGTTCCCTCTACGGCATCCAGACGGATGCAAACGGCCAACGGCAGCTCGCCACCGGCAATTGCTTCGACGACGCACCCTCAATCAATCCAAGGGACGGACGCTGGGCCTGGCACAATGACCGGACCGGACTTGGCCTGATCGTTTCCGCACCCGACTTCTCGGATCGCCAATTCATCCCACAAACGGCGCCCGGCGACTATTGGCCCCAATGGTCGCCCGATGGGCAGTGGCTGGCCTTCGTGCGCCGCACCAACCTCTTCAAAATCCGTCCGGATGGCACCGGACTGACCCGTCTGGCAGCGATTGCCAGTGGCACCATGGGAGAGGGTCCCGGGGTGTGGACACCGTCCGGTGACGCCGTGGTGTTCGCAGCAACCCTTCAGGGAACCAACGGTCTGTTCGTCGCGCCGGCAGACGGCAGCGAAGGGCTCGAGCGCATCTCCACCGTCGCCGGCGATGAGATTCGTCACGTGGGCAGCATTGCTCTGCCCAGGACAACGACCGCGCCTGGCCCGCGGCTGTTATCGGTGGCCCCCGCCGCTGGCGCCATTCGCCAGCCCGCATGGCCCGGCACGGTGGAGTACCAGTTCACGGAAGACCTGGATCCAATATCGGTTGTGGCGAGCCGCTTTGAATGGACCACTCCCGCGGGTGTCGTGCCGTTCACTGCCGAGTTGATCGGATCACGGGTGCGCCTGGCGACCAATGGCCGATTGGACGCGGACTCCACCAACACACTGCGACTGTTCCCGGGCCTCAGGTCCGTCGACGGGCGCCCCGTCGTGCAGTCCAACGGCGCTCCCATTCCCGACGGAGGCATCAGCCAGGCCTTCGTCACCGCCCGGGTCACCGGTCTCACGCCGGCGGACGGCGCCTCTGCGGTGGCCGGCCAGTCGGTCGCCGCCACCCTGACCTTTGAATCCCAGCTGGGAGCGACCCACGCCCGGTTCCGCATGAACAACGGCCCGGCGGTGGTGCGCTCGCTGCCGCACGGCGCCACAACGGTCACCGCGGATGTGCCCGTCCCGGCGGAGGCAACCGAGGCCCTCCTCACCGCGGAACTGTCCAACACGCCGGAGTTCACCCAGCCGCTGCCGGCCGGCCAGCGGACACTGAATCTCACTCCGCTGGGTTCGGACCTTTCCCTGCAGGCGCCGGCCCTGGTGGAACTCGTCTCGGGCAGCAACCTCAACCTGACCATCACAGCCCAGTCCACCCAGTCCCCGATCACACTCCTGACCATCGTCGACGGGACCACGGTCCCAACCTGGGTGGTGACCGCCACCACCTCGTACACCAACACTCCCACCACGGGCGGCGCCGGGTTCCCCTTGTGGATCGACACCACCGGAGCCCTGCCGGGAGACTACACCATAGCCCTTCAAGCCCGTTCCGCCGCCGGCAAGGTCGTGGATCAGGTGCTCATTCTCCGGGTCTTGGCCAATCCGGAACTCGCCGTCACCCGATGGAAGGAACCGGTCAACGGCAATTGGAACGACGCAACCAAATGGACCGCCGGTCTCCCGGCCCCAGGTCTGCCGGCGGTCATCGATGTGGACGGAATCTACACCATCACCCTCACCGCCGACGCACAGGTCGAGCGGCTGCTGGTGGGCGCCGCCGCCGGATCCCAGACGGTGTTCCTGAATGGACGCGTCCTGACGGTGACCCAGTCCGCCGTCCTGGGCACCAACTCGGTCCTGCGGGTGAACGGACCCCTGCGCGGCGCCGGCTGGGTATCTGTGGGCGGACGACTGGAATGGGTTTCCGGCAACTTCGATACCGGCGGCGTCCTCCAACTGCAGCCCACTTCACGGACGGTGATCTCCGGCACGTCCGACCGCAGCAACTTCCGTCTCCTGCGCAACGCCGGAACGTTGGAATGGAACGGCGGCCGCATCTTTCAGCAGGGCACCGGCGTTCAAGGTCGTTTCGAAAACCAGCCGGGGGGCACGATGTGGATCGCCTCGGACGCGCCGTGGTTCGACGGCCGCTTTGAGAACAACGGGACCTTGACCAAGACTGGCGAGACCCGGAATCCCAGCCAGTTCACCACCACCTTCAACACCACGTTCTCCGGTGCCGGAATCCTGCGGGTGGCGTCCGGCGGCATCGACCTGCCGCGCTCCAGCCGGATCTCCGGACGGATCGAAGTGAGCACCAACGCCGCGGTGTTCTTCGGAAGTGGAACCCATGTGCTGGAATCCGGATCCACGGTCACGGGAGACGGCACGGTTCAGGTGAATTCCGGCACGGTGGAAACTTCGGGAGATTGGACCCTTGCCGGCTTGACCGACGTCCGCGGCACGCTGCGCTTCCTCCAGGACAACGGCGTGACGGTCCAGCAACTCCGGTTGGCAGGCGACCTCGACGGAACGGCCGCCCTCACGGTGACCCGGCTCTTCGACTGGGTGTCCGGCCGCCTGCTCCCCGGTGGATCGATCCAACTGGCCGCCGGCGGAACCCACCGTGTGACCGGCGCGGCGGATCGTTCGCAACTGCGGGTGCTCAACGTCGCCGGAACGCTCTCCTGGCAGGGCGGCCGCATCTTCCAGAGTGGACCCGGCTCCCAGGGGATTATCAATATCCTGCCCGGCGCCACGTGGGACCTGGCCGGGGACACCTCGCTGTTTGACGGAGCCGTCTACAACCGGGGACAAATCGTAAAGAGCGGCGATCCCCGGAACCCGGACCAGTTCCTCAGCACGTTCGCCACCACGTTCAACCAGCAGGGCACGGTGAAGGTGCTGACCGGCGGACTCGACCTGCCGCGCAACAGCCGGTCCACCGGTCGTTACGAACTGGCCGCGGGCGCCGCCCTCCATCTGGGTGGCACCGCCCACCGGTTTGAGACGGATTCGACCATCACGGGTGACGGCCGCGTCCGGTTCTACGGGGGAATCAGCGACGTGTTCGGCCGCCTGGAGGTCCACGGACGAATCGACGTGAACGCAACCACCCGCTTCAACGGTCCGGGAACCGCCACCCTCGAAGACCTTCAGGTCACCGGAACCCTCGGAGGCACCCAGGATCTCGCCATCAGCCGGGAGTTCCGATGGAATGATGGACAGCTCGAGGATGGCAGCCGGTTCCGGATTCTCCCCGGTGCCACAGCCTACTGGACCGGCGGCAACAAGACCATGGCGCGCCGGTTTGAGAACTCCGGAACGGTGTTGTGGACCGGGGGCGGATTGTTCGCGTCGGGTGGTAGCGTCCTCAACGCGGCAGGTGCCCGATGGGAGATCCAGGCCGACGTGGGCGCGTTCGACGGTCCCTGGGTGAATCAGGGTACCGTGGTTAAGACGGCGGCCAGCGGAATCTCAACCGTTACCGGCCGCTTTGACAACCAGGGTGAAGTGGTCGTGCAACGCGGAACCCTGTCCCTGCGGGCCGGCGGATCGCATCGGGGTGCCTTCACGACGGCAGCCGGAAGCTCGCTCATTTTCGGTTCGGGATTCCACTTCGCCTCCGCCGGGACCGTGATCGCGGGGGCCGGCACCTTCGGCATCGACGGCTCCGCCAATGTGCGCTTCGAGGCTGACGCCACCCTGGCCGCCGACCTGAAAATGACCGGCGGGCAATTGACCCTCAACCCGGGCAGCACCTTCGCAAGTCTCGGGCGGCGGATCCAAATCGACGGCACCGCCATGTTTAATACCGGCAGTCTGATCCCGCTGCGCCAACTCGACCTGGGAGGGACGCTCGACGGCAACGATTCGATTCAGGCGGACACCTTCAACTGGTATGGTGGTGAGCTCACCGGCAACGGCATCCTCACGCTGCCCGCTGGCTCCTCCACCGTGTTGTCCAACGCCCGGATCCTCGGTCGAACCCTGGTCAACCGGGGCAACGTCACATGGAGCTCGGGACACTTCTTCAATCGCACCACGGGCCTCTTCCGGAACGACACCGGCGGAATCCTGCTGCTTCAGGGCGATTTTGGCGGATTCACCGGCCGGTTTGAGAACCGCGGCCTGCTGCGAAAGACCGGTGGTGCGGGCACTTCGGATTTCTCCTGGCGTTCCGATCAAGCCGGTGAGGTCCAAATCGAATCGGGAACCCTGTCCTTCAGCGGCGGGGGTACCTCCAGCGGCCGCATGCAGGTGAGTGAAGGCGCCCGCGTGAACCTGGGAGGCACCCACGACATTACTTCCACTGCCCGGATCGTCGGCGCCGGACGGCTCACGCAAACGGGAACCACCGATTTCGCCGGCGAACTGGATCTCGGGGGCAAAGTCACCTGGAGCGGGACCTTCCGAGCCAGTCCGGGTGCCATCCTGAAACTGGAGGGACGCGAATTGGAAATGGCGGGCCAAACCGAACTCAACACCGGTACGCCACTTTCCGTGGCCCGGCTCGACCTCACAGGGACCCTGCTGGGAGCCGATACGGTGATCGCCACGGAATGGCTCCACTGGCGTGCGGGGGAGCTCGGAAACACAGGGGGGGTCACCGTCGGACCAGACGCATCACTGGAACTCTCGGGATCCAGCCGCACGCTCAGCGGTCTGCTTCGGATCCAGGGAACCGGCATTTGGAC
>JBGAPN010000073.1:0-16007 GCA_044221235.1 Limisphaerales bacterium | reverse complement strand
CAAAGGCCTCCTGCCACATGGGCGGAGTTCCGGGCTTCGGCGACGGGGTCTGCCCCGTTTCGACGTCGTACGGTCCCAGTCCGTGAAACTTTTCCGGATGCTTGAGGGCCGCCTCGAATCCCCGGCCTTTCTGGGTCAGGACGTGAATCACTACCGGTTCCTGGCAGGTCTTGGCGAATTCGAGGGTACTGATAAGTTGCGGGAGGTTGTGCCCGTCAATCGGACCAAGATATCGGATTCCAAACTCCTCAAACAGCAGGGGAGATCCGTGTCCACCCCGGCCGTCGGCATCGAGAGAAGAGCCGGTTTGCTGCAACCCGAGGGACCCGGCGACACCTTTGAGGGCCTCCTCGGCCTTCTGACCCAGCATCGAAACCAGATCTCCCTGCGGCAGTTTCCGGAGCCAGTGGCCGAAATCATCCCGGATCTTATTGTAACGCGGATTGGTGGTGAGCTTTCCGAGATAGGTCGCAATCGCGCCTACATTCTTGGCAATCGACCACTCGTTGTCGTTCAGGATGCCAATGAATTTCCGGGTGGTGCCGGCGATATTGTTCAGCGCTTCGAAGGAAATTCCGTTCGTGAGTGCCGCATCCCCGAAGATGCATACCACATGTTCATTGCCCGCCCGTTGATCGCGAGCAGCGCACATCCCGAGCGCCGCCGATAAGGCGGTTCCCGCGTGTCCCGCCCCGTAGCAGTCATGCTCACTCTCGGAGCGCAGGGCGAAGCCATTGAGTCCGTCGGTGGTCCGGATGGTATGAAAGCGGTCCTTCCGGCCCGTCAGCAACTTGTGGACGTAAACCTGGTGGCTGACATCCCAAACGAACTTGTCCCTCGGTGTCTCAAAACACCGATGGAGGGCGACGGTCAGTTCGACCACGCCCAAGTTCGGCCCGAGATGTCCCCCGTTTTTAGCCAGTTTGGTGATGAGTTCGTGCCGGATTTCGGCAGCGAGTTCGGTCAATTGGTCCGGGGTTAGTTTCCGGACGTGGGACGGATGATCCACCATGTCGATGTAGCGACTCATGCGATGTTGAAAGCCAGAAAGAGGTAGAATGGGGTTCTTCGCCGGGTCAGCAAGCTCCGGTTACGTGATGCCAGGTCAGGCCAAATCGGCATTCCCAGTGATAGAGGCCGGACGCAACTCCCAGTCTCCTGTCACGTTCTTCTCAATTTGCTGCACACGGACCTCCGCAGCGACCAGCCGCGCCTGACAGATCCGGGCAAGCCGGGCCCCTTCCTCAAACTGGGAAAGAAGCTTCTCCAGAGGTAGTTCCGTTGTCTCCATCCCTTCAACGATCGTCTCCAGGCGGGCCAGAGCCTCTTCAAAGGCCAGCTCGGTCTCCCCAGAGGCTGGGGCAGCCGAGGCGGACTCAGTCGTTTTGGCGGACTTGGACATGCGCGCCAGCAAGCTAGGGTCAAGGGCACCCGGATGCCTAGAAGGTTTTTCCTAAGGGCTGGTTCCCCCATTCCAGCGCCCCTTCGTTCGATCATTCGCCCCCCATCCCCGCTCTCTCACCCATTCGCCTTGGACCGGACGGTTTGCTACGCCGCCTCCCTGACTCCGAGTAACCGCCTGACCGTCCCTTCTTGAGGCCCTTTTTGGATTTCCCCGGGATGCCCAACCTTCCATGATACCGGTTCCTGTGAGCGCACCAGTTCCACTCGGTTTGAAAAAATCCTTCGGGTTTGGCGATCGCCTCGGATTGGCCACTCCCGGCCACCTCGCGGCCGCACAACGATTTCCAGACTTCGCCGGCATCTTTGCCCAGCAATCCATCCGCGAGATGACCCGAACGCAGCGCACCCCGGAGGAGGTCATGTCCGCCGCCCGCACGGCGCTGGAATCCGCTGCCTACGACAAGCCGTGGGGAGCCGATGGAGATCATCTCAAAACGCCGGAGGACGTTCAGCGGGTGGCGTCGGCCGGATTCTGCTTTTTCACCATCGACCCGAGTGCCTACGTCAACAACGCGGCGGACATCCTCGATGAATCCGCGCTGCGGCAGGCCGTGGACGATTTGGAAAAGGACGGCCTTTTTGCCGGGTTTGACTGGCGTGACTACTACCTTCCGCGGGTCTTCACGGTCAGTTCCAAGCTGCCCCCGTTGCGATTCGATGAGGAAACCCTCTTTCGCGCGGCAGTGAAATACGCGCGTGCCACCGCCCACGCCGAATTGATGGGCCACGCCATCGCGTCCGCCTCCGGAGGCCGTGGAGAGATCGAGGTCTCGGTTGATGAAACCGACTCGCCCACCTCCCCGCTGGAGCACCTCTTTTTCGCGCTCGAACTGCAGCGGCGCGGCGTGCCCAACCTGGTCAGCCTAGCGCCCCGGTTCATCGGGGATTTTGAGAAGGGAATCGACTACCGTGGCGACCTGCAAAAATTCGGGGAACAGCTCCGGGTGCACGTGGCCATTGCCCGGTTCGCAGGCCCGTACAAAATCAGCATCCACAGCGGCTCGGACAAGTTCTCCGTCTACCCGGTCATCGGTCGGGTATGCCGTGAACTGCTCCACGTCAAAACCGCCGGGACCAGCTACCTTGAGGCTCTCCGCGTGGTAGCCCGGACCCGTCCCGCTCTCTTCGCAGAGATTGCCGCCTATTCCCGCGGACATTTTGACACCGACCGGGCGAGCTATCACATCTCCACCACCCTCGCGCAGATTGAAGCCCTGCCCGCCTACCGGGATTCGCGCGACGAGGCGGTGTATCTGGACCAGATCGCGGGTCGGCAGTTGCTCCACGTCACCTTCGGATCAGTTCTCACCGTGGGTCGGGACTCCGCGGGCCGCACCTTCAAGGACGGCATCCTGGAAACACTGGGCCAGCACGCGGACCTGCACGCCGAGTTGCTGGAAGCACACTTCGCGAAGCATCTGTCCCAGCTTAACGCCGGGTAATTCCAACCCATGTTCAACCTCACCGAAGTCGCCAAGTCCTACGGCGGCCGGACGCTCTTTGAGGACGTCACACTCACAATCAACCGGACCGATCGTCTCGGATTGGTTGGGCCTAACGGTGCCGGCAAGTCCACCCTGTTCAAATTGATCCTGGGGCAGGAGGAGCCGACCGCGGGACGCATCACCAGCCAACGGGGCTCCACCGTGGGGTTTCTGCCGCAGGAAAGCGCTCCTGTCGGCGAGGAAACCGTCCTCGAGCTGGCCACCAGCCACCATCATGGCGACGAGTGGGGCGGATTCGATGGAACCCTGGTCGCCAAGGCCAAGCGGATCCTCAAGGGACTTTCCTTCCGCGATTCCGATTTCGACCGGCCGGCGCGGACGTTGTCGGGAGGATGGGTGATGCGTGCCCACCTCGCCCGCCTGCTCGTTCAGGAGCCCGACCTCCTGATGCTCGACGAACCGACGAACCACCTCGACCTGGAGACACTGCTCTGGTTTCAGGAATATCTGATCACCTATCCGGGTGGCATAGTGCTGATCTCCCACGACCGCGAGTTCCTAAACCATTTGGTGACCGGGATTCTCGAACTGCGCGGGTCCCAACTTTATTCCTACTCCGGCAATTACGATTCGTTCATCGAGCAGCGGGCGGCGCGGGAACAGCAACAGTTGGCGGCCTATAAAAACCAACAGAAGGAGATCGCACGCCTCCAGGAGTTCGCGGACCGGTTTCGCGCCAAGGCGAGCAAGGCAAGCCAGGCGCAGGCGAAACTCAAGCAGATCGCCCGCATGGACATCATTGATGCGCCGGCGGCCGCTGCGGCCACTGTCGACTTCTCGTTTCCTCAGCCTGAGCCCAGCGGCCAGCGCGTGATCACGCTCCGCGGGGTCCATTTTGCCTACGGGGAACATACCGTGTATCACGGGCTTGATTTCCAGGCTGAAAAGGGTGACCGAACCGTTTTGGTCGGCCCCAATGGCGCCGGAAAATCAACCCTGCTCAAACTGCTCGCGGGTGTCCTGACGCCCCAGGCTGGAGTGCGCGAGACCGGTCTGCGGGTTAAGATCGGCTACTTTTCCCAATACCGCGGGGAGATGCTTGACCCGGCCCGCACCGTCCTTGAGGAGGCCTTCGACACCCCGAGATTGATCCGGGAAACCGACGTTCGGGCCCTGCTCGGGTGTTTCCTGTTCCGGGACGACGACGTCCAAAAAAAGGTCCGGGTGCTGAGCGGCGGCGAAAAGAGCCGTCTTGCCCTGGTGAAATTGCTGCTGGATCCGCCCAATTTCCTGCTGATGGACGAACCCACCACCCACCTCGACATGGGGAGCATTGACGCCGTGATCGCGGCGCTCAGCGAATTCACCGGCACGCTCATCTTTATCAGCCACGACGTCTATTTCATCCGCGCACTGGCCACCAAGGTCGTCCACGTCAACGCCGGGCGCCTCACTCCCTACGCCGGTGGCTACGATTACTACCTGGAAAAGTCGAAGGCCGGCACCGCGCGTGAGGCTCTGACTGCCGGCCTTCACAACGCCAGACCCGAGGAACGTCCGACACTGCCAACGACTGGATCAAAGCGGGACATGCGCTCCCAAAAGGAGCGCAAGGAACAGGCGGCGCAGTCCCGGAAGGAACTCTCCTCCCAACGGCGCATGGTTTCCGCCCTTGAGGCGGATGTGGCCCGATTGGAAGAGCGGCACGCGGCATTAACCCTGGAACTTGAGAAGCCCGAAACCTACTCCACGCCGGGCCGCGCAGTGGCCATCAACACCGATCTGGCGAAGGTACAGGGCGAACTTTCCGCAAAGATCAACGCCTGGGAAGCCGCAGCGGCCCGCCTGACGGTCATGGAGGGGGAATCCGGTTAGCCGGGAGATGGGTCGACTTTCCCGCCCGTCCGACGCTCCCAAATCCAGGTCCCCTCCGGTTGACTTGGAAGGTGCCATCAATAGCGTTGGGTCGTTGTGCGTTCAGACTTCCCAGAATTGCCGTTCCTCCGTCTCGCACCCGTGGCATGGATTCTCGCCTTCGGTGCGGCAGTGACCGGGGTTGTCTCGGGGCCATCGGCCGATGTGGCGACCAACAAAAGGTCCGCCGCAGTCCCGCTGTCCATGGCCGGACTGGACGGGGTGCTGGACCCGGCGGGACGACCGCGCGATCCGTTCGCTGGAACCAACCATTCCGCCGTCGTGCTGATCTTTATCAATATCGACTGCCCCGTGTGCAATCGCTACGCGCCGGAGATCCAGCGTCTGGAAACACGCTTCGCCCCGAGCCGGGTCAAGTTCTGGCTGGTGCAGACGGACGCCGAGGAATCGCTGTCCCGCACGCGGAAACATCTCCAGGAATTTGGCTACGACATCGACCTCCTGCGCGACACCCGTGGCGCCTTGGTACGTTTATCCAAGGCTGCCGTAACGCCGGAAGCCGCCGTGTTCGATTCCAAGGGGCAATTGGTGTATCATGGCCGAATCGACAATCGGTTTGCCGATTTCGGAAAGGCCCGTCCCACTCCCACCCGCCGGGAATTGCAGGACGCCCTGGAGTCGTTGCTCGCAGGCAAGCCGGTCTCCGTGCCCCATGAACCGGCCGTCGGCTGCACGATTCCGCCGCTCACCCGCTGATCGCATGGAGTCTTCCCGAGTCCCGAAAACCGTGACCGCGGGACTCCTGTTGGCGGCCATCCTCGTCGCCGGAGGTTGGGGAACCGCCGGATGCCGCCCGGAACGCCCTTCCGCCGTTCACCAGCCCAATTCGACTGCGTCCACCAACAGCCCCCCACCGTCGACCGCCGCCACTCGGCCGGGCGTCGCCGTTCCCACAATTCCGACCTTTCATCGGGACATCGCACCGCTGGTCCACGAACCTGCACTCCTGTCATCGGAAGGTCAGCCGGGACCGTTCAATCTGATCGCCTACCCGGATGTTGCCCGGCGGACCAACCAGATTTTGAAGGTCATTTCGAGCGGGTTCATGCCGCCCTGGCTTCCCGTCGAAGGATCAGCACCGTTCGCCGACGCCCGCACCCTTTCGACCCCGCAGAAGGATTTGATCCGCCAGTGGGTGGAGGTCGGAGCGCCGGAGGGGAACCCTGCGGAAGCGCGACCACCCAAACTCCTTGCCTCCGGCTGGCAACTGGGGAAGCTGGACCTGGTCGTCCGGATGCCGGAGCCCTATTTGCTTCCGGCGGATGGACCCGACACCTATCGCAATTTTGTCATCCCCCTTCCCCTGGATTCCCGACGGTATGTGCGGGCCCTGGAGTTCCAGCCGGGAACCCGGGTGATTCACCACGCCTTCATCCTACTGGATCCCACCCGTCAATCCCGCCGGCTCGATGCGCGCGATCCGGAACCCGGTTTCGGCGGGGCCGCCGTGCCACCCGTGGTGGAATCTCCCGGCGGCTATTTCCTCAGCTGGCAGCCGGGCCGGCGGCCCGTGGAATCGCCACCCGGCCTCGCATGGCCGCTGAAACCTGGCTACGACGTGGTGTTGCAATTGCATATGCAGCCCAGTGGCAAGGTAGAACCCGTTCAGCCGTCCATCGGTTTCTATTTTACCGACCAGGTCCCCACCAATTCGCCGCTCAAGATCAGTCTCAGCTCCTACGATATCGACATCGCCCCTGGAAACTCCTCGTACACCATTTCCGATCGCTTCGTCCTTCCCACCGAGGCGACGCTGCTCAGCTTGCTGCCCCACGCCCACTTCCTGGCCCGCACCATGGAAGGATATGCGGTGCTACCCTCGGGCCAACGTGAACCCTTGCTCCACATCCGGGATTGGGACTTCAACTGGCAGAGCGACTATCGCCTCGCCCATCCGCTATTCCTGCCCGCCGGCACCGAACTGGTCATGCGTTACACCTATGACAACTCGACCAACAATGTCCGCAATCCGGCCCATCCACCGGTTCGCGTGTTGTATGGGCCGCAGACCCGGGACGAGATGGGCGAACTCTGGCTCCAATTGCTGCCCGCCAACTCCAAGGACCAGGACACCCTCCAGAATGCCTACCAGCAACGGCTGGTAACGGATGCGTTGAAGTACAACTCCCTCCTGATTTCCCGGGAACCCACCAATGCCCACGCCCATGTTCAACTTGGGAAGGCCCGGTACGCTCTCGGCGAAGTCGACAAGGCCGCCGAACTGCTCCGCCAGGCGATCGCGTTGGACCCCCGCGACGAGGAGGCCCATTACAACCTCGGAGTCATCCATCTCCAGGCTGGACGACTTCAATCAGCGAACCGCGAATTTACCCGGACGTTGGATCTCAACCCCGAAAACTCGGGAGCACTCAACAATCTGGGCCTGATCCGGCTCCAGGCGAAACAATACGATGACGCGGAGGCGCTATTCCGGAAGGTGCTTCGGATCAATCCTGACGCCGACTTCGCCCGGGCCAATCTCAAGCTGGTCGCCGACGAACGGGCCCAGGCCGGCAAATGATCCCGGTCACCGGCAGCGGTCCGACCCCGGGCCGTTTCGGGAACTCAATATCCAAATCCAGACCAGACGTTGTTCCGCCTTGCCGGCCCCAGCTGCCTCACGAGCCATTCCAACTGCCCCAGGCCTAAATCACCACCGAGGAGTTCGAGTGAGTCCGTGAGCATGCCGAGGGTGGATCGCACGTCATGCCGTAAGTCCCTTGGCTCCATGTTGAGCAGCCCCAGGAAGGGATGCGCAAACCGGGACAGCGGCAGGAATCGTGGATGCATCCACACGGTAGGCAGCATTCTCTCCAGCTCGTCGGCCTGTTCCCGCAGAACCGAATTGTAAACCGCGAGTTTCTGGTCGGAGAGCCGGCTCGGGTCCGTTCCTTCCCGGGTGATCCACTCAATCTCCATCTTCAACATCGCATGGAGATCCCGGGCAGCGTGGGCAGCGTTGAGCTGTTTCATCGCGGCTTCCTTCTCCGACCGGCGTTGAGGATCCTGTTCGAGGTCGGGATGCAGCAGCTTGGCGAGCTGCTTGTACAGGCTCGAAAGGTCCTTGGTCCGGATCTCCTCCGCCAGACGCCGCTTCTCCTCTTCGGCCTGACGCCTCCTCGAGGCACCCGCATTCTCCAGCGGCCTCTGGGATTCGAACTGGGCTCCCACCTTCTGTTCGATCTCCTCCAGCTTTCGCCGGATCTCCTCCGGAGGAGCCCCGGGCTCGATTCCCGAAAGGTCGATGTCCATCCCGAGTTCCTCGAACTCCCGCTCGATCTCCGTCCGTATCTCGTCCGATTCCCGCCTATGGAATTCTTCGGGCGTGCATTTCATGACCGACTGGAACAAGGCTTGGAATTCGTCATCGAGTCGCTCGTCCAGTTCAGCCCAATGATCCAGCAATTGCTTCTCCAGCATTTTGCGGAACCGGTTCTTCATGCCGGTGTTGCGACGCGGGATCTCCACAAACCGGGCGTGCAGTCGGCGAAGGACCTCACGCCGAAGTCGGGCGATCTCGATCTCCACCGGGTGGATCTCGGAGGCGTAGACCGCCACCAGTTCGTCGAGCCGTCGATTCTCCCGGACAATGTCCTCCTGAAGCCTTTCGATCCGCCGAACCAGTTGGTTGAATGCGCGTTGCGCCTTGGTCAGCCGGAGGTTCCCGGATCCGGCAAGAACCAGGCTCCGTTCATCCGGAGAGTCGGGTGGGACAGGTTTCTTTTTCCGGGAATTCGAGCGTCGTTGCACGGCGAAAAGGGTTCCCAATGGCGGCCCCGCCGTCGAGTGCTTCACCGCCCGCGCAACCGGATTTCATCTGAATCAATCCGGGAATGGAAAACGCTGGGCCGCGAGCTGCACGATGCCTCAATTCCCCACCGAGGCGGTGAGGGTCTTGGGAAGACGTGATTTATCCCCGATTTGCTGTAGTTGCCGACGGGATTCGGCGAGCAGGAACTTCATATCGGTAAAAGGTTCGAAACTGACGTCCCGCCACCGGACCAGTCCCGCGCTGTCCACCAGAAAGACTCCGTGGAGCGGAGTGTTTTCAAATCCATCGTAGGCCCGAAACTGCTTGAACACCTCCCGGCTGGAATCTGCTGCCAGCGGGAACGGAAAGCCCCCGGACGATTTGGCCAGAGCCTGCGTTTTCTCCAGGGCCTCCACCGAATCGGCGCTGATGGCCAGAATGTCGATGCCCGCCGCCCTGAAATCCGCCGCCACGGGAGCCAGCGCATTCAGTTGGTCCAGACAGTGGAGACATCCGTGTCCGAGGTAGAAAACGAGAAGGACAGGACGACCCCGGAATTCCTGGAGGGACACGGATTTTCCTCCGGTCATGGGCAGCGTGAAGCCCGGCGCAGGAACGGGGTTCCACAGAAACGGACCCAAAGTGGAGATATCCGGCCGCTCCCCCACGTCGTCCCGTATCACCGGGGCGATTCGCCAGTTCGATGGAAGGTCCAATGCGGCCGCAATGGGAGCCAGTCGCTGGAACACGGGCATTCCGATATCCAGAACTCCGGAACGCACCCGGAGTTTGCCAAACGCCTCCTTGGCCTCATTGGTCTTCCCCAGGCGCCACAGGATGTCAGCCTGATTAGCCAGTAATTGGACCTGATTCGTCCCGGATTCCACCGCTTCGCGGGCCAGAGTTTCCGCCTGGTTGGTGGCACCCAGGCGGAGCCAAATCTGGGACAGGCGTTCCTTCGAGACTGACTTGAGCGCCACGACATCATTGGTGAGCCCCTCCAGCGTGCCCTCCGGCAGGGCATCGAGCAGCCGCAATTCGGCGGTCCAGTTATCGAGTGTCTTAAACACCTCGGCATAACGATCCAGGACGTCCTTCATCGCCTTGCGCGCATCGTCGTCCGATTTCTTTTCCTCGAGTGCCTTCGCCTCCGCCGCATCCATCACCGCCGCGCGTTCCGCCCGAAGAACCCGCGCCGCCTGCTGGATGGCATCGACCTGTGCACGTCCCGCAGTGGGATTCCCCTTGCTGAAATGGGCGACCCCCAGCAGGCGGGCTCGATTCGCCTGCTCGTAGCCCATTTCGGTCGGTTCCAAATAGAAACTGTCGGCCAGGGCAATTGCATCGTCCCACAGTTCGTAGCGCAGCAGCGTCTCCATCAATCGCCGCCGGCCCTGGTTGGCGGTGTCATAGGAATCCGCCAGGTAGGGCGTGCCATTGGTGTTCAGATTGACCGCGTTATATTTCGGATGTCGCGGCATCTCGATCATGTTGCGGGACAACCGGAGTGCGTCCTTGACCCGGCCCACGTAGTTTAGCGTTTGCACCAGCCACTCGCTGTTATGGGCGTAGTTGTGAATCTGGTCCGGCAGCACGCCATCCCGCATCAGGTGGGCGTTGTCCACCCGTACCGCCGCCTCCTGCTGCCAGGCCATGTCCTCGTAGCGCCGCAGCTTGTTGAACGTGTGTCCGGGCATGTGCCACAGGTGGGCAATGCCAGGTCCGCTTTGCCCGCCGCGCGCCGCCGATGGCAGGGCACGCACGGCATTGGTTTCGCGGTCCCCATCCCACAGGTGGATCCGATAATGGTGCGCCGGATGCATGGGCTGAGCGGCAAACACCTCCTTGAGCAGGGATTCCACCGCCTGGGCACTGGAGATGGGCCATCCGTTATGCGAATTCTGCCAGATCTGGAAGGCGAGGAAGGCCTTGGCTTCGACATCGTCCGGGTACAGGTAAACGATGTTTTCCAAGGCCCGGATGTATTCCCGCCGGCGGTCCTTCTCCTCCTTTTGGGGTTCCCGATAATATTCCGAGAGGGAATCAATCCAAAGCTGTTCCCGGGGTCCCGCCTGACTCCGGCGTTCGACGGCATCCCGAATGAATGCGGCGGCACGATTGGTGTTATTGATGTTGGCCATGGCCATTCCCCAATACGACATGGCGAGGTTGGGGTCATGCACCGCGGCCTGACGGAACGATCGCTCGGCCTCGAAATACCAGAAGCCGTGCAATTGACCGACCCCTTGGGAAAAGAACTTCTGCGCGAGGTCGTTGGTGGTGGTCACCGGGAACTGGATCTCCGGCATTCCCTGCATCAAATACGCCGGCTGGCGCGGCCCTTCATTAAACGCCTCGCCATGGACCGAATGCCCCGGTGCGTTGGTCGTATCGCTGGAATTGGACTCCGCAGCGGGAAGGCCGGGGACTCCCCAAAACCACCCCAACGCCAGGATCAACAGCATCCGGAAAACTCGAGCCATGCACCGACCCTACCGGCCGGCCCGGCATTGGAAACCCCGAATCCGTCACGGCAGGGATTCCACCTCCGCGTTGGATGTCCCTCTCGGGAGAAAATGAGAAGCTGGACCTTGCCTGCCGACGGGTCATCTTGTCGCCCAATGAGCCTGCCAAAGATGGTTTCCGGAATTTTCCTTTCGCTGGCTGTTTCCTGCCTCGCCATGGCAATCGATATTCCGTCTTCCTCCAGCGCCTCGGCCTCCAAGCCGGGATTAACGTCAACCAATCTGCCCAAGACCGAAGCGGAGTGGCGCGCGGTCCTCAGTCCGGAGCAGTTCCGCGTGCTGCGCCAGGCCGGTACGGAGCGGGCCTTTGGCCCAGCCTACAAGGAGTTTCAGGCCCAGGGGGTCGGCACCTACGCGTGCGCAGGCTGCGGGGCCGTGTTGTTCACGTCCAAGGAGAAGTTCGATTCTCACTGCGGATGGCCGTCGTTTTACGATCCGGCCAATGCCACGAACGTCATCACCCTGGAAGACAACACGCTGGGGATGAAACGAATTGAAGTGCGTTGTGCCCGGTGCAACGGACACCTGGGTCACGTGTTCAAGGGAGAGGGATTTCCCACTCCGACCGACCAGCGGTTCTGCATCAACGCGGTCTCCTTGAAGTTTATCCCAGGCACCAACGCGCCACCCGCCGCCACGAAGGCGGAGGCCTCCAAGCCGTAGAGTTCGCCCGTCCGAAGAAACGAAGCGGTTCGAAACGGCAAAACACCTATGGCGGAGACGGAAATGAATCCCGGCTCCTGGTGTCGTCGGACCGATCGCAGGGAGCCGATCAGGATTGGTACGCTTCCATACCCACGCAGGAGCAAACCAAATTGCGGTCGCCGTACACGTTATCGACCCGGCCAACGGCGGGCCAGAACTTGAACTGGTGCAGTCCGGGCACCGGGTACGCCGCCTGCTGCCGGCTGTACGGACGGTCCCACGCATCGCCGCAAACCACATCAGCCGAGTGTGGCGCATTCTTGAGTGGATTGTTCTTGGGATCTGCCTGGCCCGACTCGATCGCCATGACTTCGGCATGAATGGCAATCATGGCGTCGCAGAACCGATCCAGCTCGGCCTTGGACTCGGATTCCGTGGGCTCGACCATCAGGGTACCCGCCACCGGCCAACTCAGCGTCGGGGCATGAAAACCGAAATCCATCAGACGCTTGGCGACATCCTCGGCGGTCACGGACTTGAACGGGCGGACATCCAGGATGCATTCGTGTGCCACCAGTCCATTGGCCCGGTACAGCGTGGGAAAATGTTTCTCCAGCCGCTTGGAGATGTAATTGGCGTTCAGGATGGCCACCTGCGTGGCGGCTTTCAGTCCAGCCGCACCCATCATGGCAATATACATCCATGAAATGGCGCAGATGCTGGCGCTGCCCCACGGTGCGGCACTGACCGCGCCAATGGGATCCTCCCCGCCGAGATTGACCACGGCGTGACCCGGAAGAAACGGGACCAGGTGTTCTGCAACGCCAATCGGACCGACACCAGGGCCACCCCCGCCATGGGGAATGCAAAACGTCTTGTGCAAATTCAGGTGGCACACGTCGGCACCAATGATCGCCGGGGATGTCAGGCCCACTTGGGCGTTCAAATTGGCGCCGTCCATGTACACCTGCCCACCGGCTTCGTGGACGATTGCGCAGATGTCCCGGATGGTCGTCTCAAACACGCCGTGGGTGCTCGGGTACGTCACCATGAGGCAGGCCAGTTGGGCGCGGTGCTGGTCCACCTTCAACCGCAGGTCTGCAAGGTCAATGTTGCCCTCCTTGTCGCAGGCAACCGCCACCACGGTCATGCCGGCCATGACCGCACTGGCGGGATTCGTGCCGTGAGCGCTGGTGGGAATCAGGCAGACATTCCGGTGTCCTTCCCCGCGGGAGGCATGCCACGCATGGATCACCAACAGCCCGGCATATTCCCCCTGGGATCCGGCATTGGGCTGCAGCGAGACTCCGGCAAAACCCGTGATCTCGCAGAGCCACTGCTCGAGTTCCTCGAACAACTGCTGGTAACCCCGGGTCTGGCCCACCGGCACATACGGGTGAAGATTTGAGAATTCTGGCCAGCTCACCGGAAACATTTCCGCGGTGGCGTTGAGCTTCATCGTACAGGATCCCAAAGGAATCATGCAGTGGCACAAGGACAGGTCTTTGGACTCCAACTGGCGAAGGTAGCGCAGCATTTCCGTCTCGCTGTGGTACCGGTTGAACACGGGATGGGTCAGATAGCGGGTGGTACGCAGCGGCAGCGCACACGTCTGCACCGCCAATTGCCCCAGCGAGAACGGCAGATCACGGCCTCCGTTGAAGAGGCGCAGCAGTCGTTCCACGTCGGCTGCGGTGGCCGGCTCATCCAGGGAGATTCCCACATGCTGGCCGTCCCCTTTGCGCAGATTGATCTGGGCTGCCTCCGCCGACTTGTGGATGTCAGCCGCATTGGGAATCTCGACGGTCAGCGTGTCGAAGAAGGTCTCATTCACCACCCGGATTCCCAGCTTCCCCAATCCTGCGGCGAGGAGGCTGGTGAGCGAATGGACACGGGAGGCGATGGCGGCAAGCCCGGTCGGACCATGATAGCAGGCATAGGCCATGGCCATGTTCGCCAGCAGGGCCTGGGCAGTGCAGATGTTCGAGGTCGCCTTGTCGCGGCGGATGTGCTGCTCCCGGGTCCCCAGGGAAAGCCGAAGGGCCGGACGCCCGCGGGAATCCTTTGAAACCCCCACGAGGCGTCCGGGCATCTGCCGCTTGAAGGCATCGCGGGTCGCAAAAAAGGCGGCGTGCGGTCCGCCATATCCGAGCGGCACTCCAAACCGTTGGGCGCTGCCTACGGCCACGTCGGCTCCAAACTCACCCGGCGGTCGCAGCAGGGTCAGAGCAAGGAGGTCAGTGGCTACAACCACATGCGAACCCGCGGCCTTGGCCGCCGCCGTCAGGGATGACAGGTCCTCAACGGTCCCATCCGTGGCGGGGTATTGCACCAGGACTCCGAAAATATCGGGCGAGAAGGACATCGACCGCCAGTCTCCCACCACCACTTCGAGACCGAGCGCCGCAGCCCGGGTTCGCACGATGTCGATATTCTGGGGATGACATTGGTCCGCCACAAAAAAGACATTTCCCACCTTGCCTCCTGCTGCCTCCGATTCCTTCACCCGGTGACAGAGCATCATGGCCTCGGCGCAGGCGGTCGCCTCGTCGAGCATCGAGGCGTTGGAGATTTCCAATCCCGTAAGATCGCAGACCAGGGTCTGAAAGTTCAATAATCCTTCCAGACGCCCTTGCGAAATTTCGGCCTGGTACGGGGTGTAGGGCGTGTACCAACCCGGATTTTCCAGGATTTCCGCTGGATGACGGGAGGAACCACTGTGCCGTAGTACCCCATTCCAATGAACGAGCGATACACCTGGTTCCGGGAGGCGATGCTCTTCAGACGCATCAGAGCCTCGGTTTCGGTCAATGCCGCCGGTAGCTGGAGAGGGCCCGGCCGCCGGATGCCGGGAGGAACAGCGCGGTCGGATAACTCATCCAGACTTTTGAACCCCATCAACTTGAGCATCTCAACCTGTTCCGCCGGCTCAGGACCGAGATGGCGGTGAACGAAGCGGTCGGTGGATGGAAGCAATGGTGCGGAATCGGCGATGTGGCTCATTGAACAACCCGGGATGTCCCGGAAAGAAGCCGGCACGGTACGAGCCGAGCGTCCGGGTGCAAGCGCTCTTTATTCCCAACAATCCCTGAAACTTTTTAGCGCGGGTCGGCGTACTCTCCTTGTCATGAGCTTCATCCGACAGACCTTGTTCCATCTCCCCCGGACCCCACTGCTGGCGTCGATGGCGGCCGGACTCTTCGCCCTTTCAACCCTTCAGGCCGAGGAACAGGTCACCCAGAAGGTGTTTCCCGTGGCATCGGGAGGACGTCTGGTCATGAACATGGACCGCGGCAGCATCGAGATTGAAACCGCGGAGACCAACGCCGTTGGCATTACCATCACCCGTGAGGTTAAACGGGCCTCCGACCGAAAGGCGGCGGAGATCCTGGAAAACCACAAGCTGGAGTTCTCCCAGGAGGGCAATGTCGTTCAGGTCAAAGGACGCATGAGCAAAGGATTCACCTCCGTCTGGAACGGCAACTCGTTTTCCGTCCGCTGCAAGGTGACGGTCCCACGGCAGTTTGACCTGAACCTTGATACGGCGGGAGGGTCGATCAAAGTTTCTGACCTCACAGGCAAAGTGGACGTGGAAACCGCCGGCGGTTCCATTTCCTTGGGAACAATTCAGGGAGGCATCAAGGCCCAGACTGCAGGGGGAAGCATCAGTGTGGAGGGCGCCACCGAAGCCGTCCACGTCGGGACAGCGGGGGGCAGCATCAAGCTGGGGGCGATGGGCGGCGCTGTGGACGCCGAGACCTCCGGCGGATCCATCCGAATCCTTTCCGCCAGTGGGCCGGTCAAGGTTGGAACCTCTGGTGGAAGCATCGAACTGGGCGATATGACCGGCCCCGTCCAGGCGGAAACCTCCGGGGGCTCCATCAATGCCCGTTTCCCAAAGAGCAGCCCCGGGGACATCCATCTTGAAACGTCCGGCGGAAGCATTTCGGTCTACCTTGGAGAAGACGCCAGCTATCAATTGGACGCGGAGTGCTCCGGCGGCCGGGTGAGCACGGATCTCCCCGTGACCACCCAGGGAAAACTGGAACGCTCTGAACTTCACGGGCAGATCGGCAAGGGCGGTCCCAAAATGGTGCTGCGCACCTCGGGCGGCGGCATCTCGCTGAAGAAGTGGGTCGCTGCAAAATAGCCACGCTCTTGGCGGGAGAACCCAATCCGTTGCCAGCCAATTCCCGGGTCGCAGGACGAGTCCTCGCGCCCGGGAGTTTGCGTGCCGACCGG
>JBGAPN010000072.1:0-16388 GCA_044221235.1 Limisphaerales bacterium | reverse complement strand
GGGGTCCCTTGCTGTGCAGGCGCACGCTGACGTGGCCGGTTTGCTCCGGTTTCCCAGGACCAGCATGGTGTGGACCCGCGCCTTCTCGGCGTCGGAGATCTTGGCCTTGATCGGATCGGTCCCAAAGATCGCCCTCCACGCGGACAAACTGCAGGCGCAGTTCGGCAACGATGCCCTGGCATAGGTCGAGGAGGGGCTGTTCGTCGCCCAGGGTCAGGATGCGCACCTGTTCCAGCTCGCCAGCCACAGCGGGAAGTTGCCCGCGTAATGTTCAATGAGGAAGCCGATGAACCGTTCGTGGGTTCCGAGCGGGGCGCGATGAATGCAAAGGGGTGTCTTGTCGGAATTGTCCCGGTCGCGATAGGTCAGCTTGAACTTGCCCGGCACCGCAAAGTCCACCTGGTTGGTGGCGATGGTGAATTCCCGCCCAATGGCGCTCCACACCTGGACGTCGATCTTGGGTCCGTAGAACGCCGCCTCATTGGGCACCTCGACGTAGTTGATGCCGGATTCGATCAGGACATTGCGCACCATGTTCCTCGGTCTGCTTCCACAGCACCGGTTCGTTGACGAATTTCTGCCCGAGCCGCGACGATCGTGGGTGCTGAAGCGCATTTGGTAGCGCTCCAGGCCGAAGATCTTGAAATATTTCAGATACATCTCGTTCACCGCGCGGAACTCGTCGGCGAACTGCTCCGCGGTGCAGTACATGTGCGCATCGTTCATGTTCATGGCGCGCACCCGCATCAGTCCAAACAACTCGCCCGACTGTTCGTACCGGTAGCAGGTTCCGTATTCCGCCAATCGGAGGGGCAGGTCGCGGTAACTCCGCGGTTCCGCCGCAAAGATGCGGTGGTGATGCGGACAGTTCATCGCCTTGAGGTAGTAGCGCTCGATCGGTGGAAGAAACGTGATCTTCCGCAAGTATCGATCTTGTTCACATAAAGACTTTCGATTGGAGATGCTCCACCGTCAGTCCCGTCGAAGCATATCCAATTGGTCGCGTTCATTTGCCAGAAGATCTCGAGATCATGGCTTGCGAGAGAGTTGGCTGCTGCGTTACTAAGAATGGAGTCTATCGCCTAGAGATATCTTGCGGATCGGCTCCGATCGAGCATCTCCAATTTATTGAAACGTCCGGGATCTCCTTTCGCGGAATCATCGGGGGGAACATCGACTCCGCGTAATACGGCAAATGCCCCGATAGCTGGTGTACATCTTCTCCTTGGCCAGGTGCGGAGTTTTGACCCGGACATAACCGGCCTGGAACTCGGTCTCCTTCGCCAGGTTCTCCAACTCCTCCACCAGCACGCCACCCTTGGGCAGCCACAGCGGAAGCCCAGGCCCGACGTATTCGGCGTCCATGGCGAACAGGCCCATTTCCGCCCCGATGCGGCGATGGTCCCGCTTCCGCGCCTCCTCCTGCATCTCGATCCACTTTTCCAGCTCCTCCTTGTTCTTGAAGGCGGTGCCGTAGATGCGTTGGAGCTGCGGATTTTTCTCGTTGCCGCGGAAGTAGGCGGACGCGACGCGGAGCAGTTTGACGGCGCCCGGCTTCACGTTGCCGGTGCGCATCACGTGGGGACCCGCGCAAAGATCCACGAAGTCGCCGTTTTGGTAGAAACTGATCGGTTCGCCTTCGGGGATGTCGCCCAATCGCTCCAGCTTGAACTTCTGGCCCTTGGACTCGAAATACGGCCCGCCTCCTCCTCGCGTTTTGATGGACTTCTCGAAGACCTGGTTCTCCTTGATGACCTTGCGCATCTCTTCCTCGATCTTTGGGAAGTCCTCCGGCGAGAAGCGGTGGGACAGGTCGAAGTCGTAGTAGAATCCCTCGTCCGTCCAAGGACCGATGTCGAGCTGGGCATCGGGCCACAGGCGCAGGACCGCGGTGGCCAGGATATGGGCGCTGGAATGGCGGATCCGGCCCAGTTCATCGAGTTGCTGGCGTGCATCGAGCGTTTTGCGCTGCACCTCCGATTTGGCGGCCTCGAAGGAGGGGGAGGGTTCAGGCGGGTTTTGTGCCGTCCTATACGGTGTCCTTGAATGATCCGGGTCCTTCGCGGCGGCGAGCGATCCCACGGGGTATGACTGCGATTTCGCGCGAATGACGGGTGCTATCTTAGATCGATGGGTTCTGGGTGTCGGAAACAAAAACGCCTCGGACCGTGGGGTGCGAGGCGTCCAGGCGTCCTACCGACCGGCGGTTAGGACGCTACAGGGTGGTCGTCGTGATGACGGGTGCAACGGGCAACGGATATTAATGCCCGGCAGATCAACGGTTCGCAACGGGATGGTGAGGCAGAAATGCGGTTTTCCGCGAAGGAGGCCTTTGTTAGCGTCGGAAATCGCAGCTGGATGTCACTGGATTTGATCATTTCGTCGGTAGGCGCCTTGATGGCGGCGGTCTTGGCGTTCCTGGGACTGGGGCGCCGGCCGAGGCATCCGGCCCAGGTGTGGTTTGCCATCGGAATGGTCCTGCTGGCGCTTGAGGCTCTTGCCTGCGGGGCGGTCCTTGCGGCGGAGAGCATGTCTATCCAATGGAGATGGGAGTGGATCCGGGTGGCGGTGTCGACCTCCGTGATGGGGCCATGGATCCTCTTCAGCGCCTCCTACTCGCGCGGCGATCAGTCCCAGGCGACCAGCCTTCGGACGCGACTGGCGGCAGGTGCGTCGCTGGTGTTGCTGCTCCTTGGGATTGGGTTCCCAGAAGCCCTCATAGGCCCGCGGCAGGAACTCCGGGGGCGTGCGCCCCTGGGGGAACTGGGATATTTGGTCAGCCTGTATGGACTCATTGGATCGGTCGCCATCCTGACCAACCTGGAACGGACCTACCGCCATGCGGTCGGAGTCATGCGCTGGCGCATCAAATACATGGTCCTGGGCGTCGGCATCATCTTCGTCAGCCGTCTATTCCTCGACAGCCAGAGTCTGGTTTACAGTGCGGTCGATACCCGACTCCTGGGAGTGTCCGCTCCGGTTCTCATCCTGGGTGGGTTGATGATGGCGGTGGCCCTCCGTCGGTCGCAGGCGTTCTCTGTGGACGTCTATCCCTCCCATGCCTTCCTGTTCCGGTCCCTGACCATCCTCCTTGCGGGAATCTATCTTCTGGTGGTCGGCGTCCTGGCCCGGGTGATGACTCTTTTCGGCGGGGATGCGGCCCTCCCGGTGAAAGCGCTGTTCGTGCTCGTCGCCCTCACCGCCCTCGCCGTCGCGTTCATGTCGGACCGCCTCAGGCTTCGAATCCGACGTTTCCTGAGTCGTCACCTGCGACGGCCCGCCTATGATTACCAAAGGGTCTGGTCAACGTTCACCGCACGAACCACCTCCCTGGTCGACGAGCCCGCCTTTTGCCGGGCCGTGGTGAACTGGGTATCCGAAACCTTCGAGGTGCTGTCCGCCAGCATCTGGATGCTGGACGAAGGCGGGCAACGTCTGCGGTTTGGCGGGTCGACGTCGCTCGTGGAAACGGCGGCACGCGAGATGGAGGCAGCTGGCGGAAATCTGGAGGCCCTGATTCCGGACCTGACCCAACTCCGGCGCCCGGTGAACCTGGACGATCCGTCCATGGAATGGGTGGACACGCTGCGGCAACTCAACCCGGGGGTGTTTCCCCACGGAGGAGACCGATCCTGCGTGTCCCTGTGCGCCGGTGGCGAATTCATCGGGGTGCTGGTCGTGGGGGACCGGGTCAGCGGGCTTCCGTTGTCGGACGAGGACCTGGAGCTGCTCCAATGTGTCGGCGACCAGGTCGCGGCCGGACTGCTCAACATCCAGCTGTCCCGCCGCCTGGTCCGGGCGAAGGAGATGGAGGCGTTTCAGACCATGTCCGCGTTCTTTGTCCACGATCTCAAGAACACCGCCGCCTCCCTGTCGCTTATGCTGCAGAACCTGGAGGAACATTTTGCCGACCCGGAATTTCGCGCGGATGCAATGCGTGCGGTCGGCAAGAGCGTTCAGCACCTGAATGATCTGATCGGGCGACTGGGAGTACTCCGGCAGGAGCTGAAGCTGGAGCCGGTGGAGTCGGATCTGGTTGAAGTGGTCGAGTCTGCCTGGGAGCCACCGGTAAGCCGTTGCAGGTCCAGTTGGACCGGGATTTTCAGCCCGTATCGCGAGTGGTCCTTGATCCAGGCCAGTTTCACAAGGTGGTCCAGAACCTGGTCCTCGCCCTGGATGCCATTCCGGCCAACGGGAGAATCTCGGTGTCCATTGCCGAGGCCAACGGCTGGGCCGTGTTGACGATTTCGATAACGGCATCGGCATGAGCCCGGAATTTCTTAAGCGTTCGCTGTTCCGCCCATTCCAGACCTGAAAAGGGGCTGGGTATTGGTATGTTCCACTGCAGATGATTGTCGAAGCCCATCGGGGTCGCATCGAAGTGGAAAGTTCCCAGGGGACGGGGACAACGGTGCGCGCGTCCTGCTTCCCATGAATGCCCGTAAATGAAGCCCAAGCTTCTCATAGTTGAGGATGACGGAGATACGCTCCCCAATTGGAAGTGGGCGCTGGTCCGGGACCACGACGTGGGCCAGGCCGGCGACCGCGAGTCCGCCCTGGCGTGGTTTCGTGAACACCGCCCTGCGGTCGTCCTCCTGGATCTCGGACTGCATCACACCCGGGGACACGACTGAGGGCATGGCGACCCTCACGGCGCTCCTGGCCGAGGACATCCACGTCAAGGTGATCATTGTCAGCGGCCAGGGCGAGCGTGCCAATGCCCTGGAGGCGGTCGGCCGCGGTGCCTACGACTTTCTGGTAAAGCCGGTCGTGATGGATGAGCTCCGCGTCGTCCTGAAGCGGGCCTTTTCCTCAGCCAACTGGAGCGGGAGCGAAAGGCCGAAGCCGAGGTCTCTCCCGCGGACAATGGCTTTGAAGGAATGATCGGAACGGGTGCCGCCATCCGGGAGGTGTTCAATGCCATCCGGAAGGTCTCCAACACGGATGCCCCTGTTCTGGTGCTCGGGGAAAGCGGAACCGGAAAGGAACTGGCCGCACGCGCCATTCACAACCTGAGCGCCCGAAAGTCGGGCCCTTTTGTGGCGATCAATTGCGGGGCCATTCCGGAGAACCTCATCGAAAGCGAGTTGTTCGGTCACGAAAAGGGCGCCTTCACCGGAGCCCACGCCACCCGTCCGGGCCGCGTCGAGATGGCGAACAAGGGAACGCTGTTTCTGGACGAGATGGGCGAACTGCCGCTGCCCCTCCAGGTGAAGCTGCTTCGGTTCCTGCAACAGCGTGAAATCGAGCGGGTCGGCGGACGGACCACCATTCCGGTGGATGTCCGGGTGGTGGCTGCGACCAACCAGGACTTGAAGCAGGCGATGGCCGAGGGGCGGTTTCGCGAGGATCTGTTTTACCGACTGGCGGTGATTGTTCTGCGTCTGCCGCCGCTGAGGGATCGGGGAGGCGATCTTAATCTTCTGGCGGAAACACTGCTGCAGCGCAGCGGTGAGCATTATGGAAAACCCGGACTTCGATTTGATCCCGCGGCCATTTCTCAGATCGAACGTCATGCCTGGCCGGGAAACGTCCGTGAGCTGGAAAACCGCATCCGGCGTGCGGTGATCATGACCGAGGGAAAAAGCATCACGGCGGCTGACCTGGAACTCGACGCCAAGGCATCGCCAGGAGAGCACCGTCAATGTCCCCAGGGTTAACTTGAAGGAGGCGCGGGAGACGGTGGAGCGGGACCTCATTCAGCAAGTGCTTCGCCGAAACGGGAGCAAGATTGCACCGGCCGCTGCCGAATTGGGGATCAGCCGTCCCACCCTGTACGAGTTGATGGAGAAACTGGGCATCAATCGCAGCTCGGTTTAAACGCAGGGAATCAAAGGATTCGGCGGGGTATCCGGTGTTGGTATCCAACATCGGCAAATGCTCCATCAAACTTGCCCAACCCATGTCCGGCGATGACGCGGCGATCTATGGAGGAGTGCATAAATAAGTCGCCACATGGCATCACGTTTGCGTCGTGATAGGGGTGTCAAGGCCTGTGCAATAGATGGGCTAAAACGGGATCACAAGACCCTGGAGGAAATTCGAGTGCGCGAAGTGTGTCGGATCCAGGCAGAAGAAAGTCCAGAGGTGGTCGGCAATGCCACCGGGATTACCCCGGGGAACATAAATAAAGGGACAGGTTAGAATGGCGCTTAATTAAGTCCCTGTAAAAAAGTGGCTCATGAATTTGGCCGACGGCAACGGTTTCCTGTGAGGGTCATAGACCAGGAAAGCCGAGGACAAAGGCTTCGGGACGTTGCCAACCGGAGAGGAGTCGTGCGACCGCGTTTGCGAAGCGTTTTGAAACCGTTCTCGGGTGCGGCGGTGAGTCGCCGGATCGGTGGGACCCAGTCAGTCTGTCATCACGTCCTCGTAGTCCGGCCATGGGTCGGGATCGATGGGCAAATCGGGATCGGGATCCAGCTACGGAGGATCCCCGGAAGGCGGTGGTCGGGCCGGGGCGAAGTGCGCCGGTCCACACCACAGGTTCAGATGCCTCAGGATCTTCTCAACGACGGGAGGATCGTCGATGACCGCAATCAATCGCATCGGCTTCTGGCATTCCGGATACTGCAAGGGATCGGTGTGCAGGCTTGGCGGATCAGGTCCCGCCATTTGCGGGCGGGAAGTTTCACAGGTGGCGGCGTTGAGAGGGAGAACGGTGTCCAAGATTGCCTGGGGAGCGGCGGAGAACGGACAGGGTGCGTCATGGACCCTGACTGTGGAGGCCGAGCAATCCGAGCGGTACTTACGGCTCCGCCGAAGGACTCGTTAGGCTTGTCGGATCACCGCGGGCCCGCCGTGGAAGCGCGTCTCCCGAGACGCTGCCGCACGGAACGGGCGTACACCGCGGAAGGGACGATGGCCGCCAGGCTCACCAGAACCAGGAACACGAGAAGGGAATGCCCGGCGCCACTGCCCGACAGCCATTGATGGGCGACGGCATCGTTGGCGTGGCGGGCGAAGGCCACGGGACCTTCGGCGGCCGTTCCCGCCATGGCGAATCCGCTGCCCTTGGCTGTCTGCCATCCCAACGCGGACAGCCATCCGAACGCCTGGATGCCGGTGGAAAGGCATCCAACGGCCAGGATTCCCACGGCCGCCGTGCCGACGGCGACGGCCCCGATGCCCAACGTCCCGATGGAGAGGATCCCCACCGCCACCGCCCCGATGCTGACGGGTGCCACCGCCAAACCGCCCGCCGCGAACAGCACGCCGAAAGCGCGGTCGCCGCCCGCGATCCAGCCAACAACCGGCGGATCACCGGCATCCGGCGCGGAGAAGCGGACATGCACGAGGGGCAAGCCTAGGAGCCGCCGGGCGCTTCGGTACTCGCCCTCGGGAGACCCGACCTGATCCCGGGGGTCGAGGAAGAGCTCCGGATGCCGTCGGCGTTCGGCGGAACGCAACCGGCGCATTCCGCGCATCACGCCGAGCACCACCACGGGCCAGCCGACGATGAAGGCGAGCACGATCCCCTGGCAGGCAACGGCAAGGGAGGTCCGGTACCCCGGCCATTGAAGTGCCGCGGCGCGCAGCAGGTAAAGGGCGACCAGAAGTCCCAGCGCGCCGGCAAACAGGGTGACCGTGATCATCACCACGGCGCGCCGTTCCCGCGGGGTTCGGGCCTGGTCGAGGTTCGCCCGCAAGGTCAGCACGGCGGAAACCGTTCCGGAGATGGACGCCAACACCGGGGCCAATCCCGCCGACTTGGCCAGCAGTCCGCCCTGGGCGGCCGCCGCGCCGAGCGCCGCCGCCTCGGCCCGGGGTGTCAGGACGGGCAGTGCTGCCAGAACGCCCACGGTGAACACGCGCCCCGGAGTGCTGCGGTGGAGGGCTCCCTCCACAAATGAGAGCACCCGCTCCTGGAGAATCCGACGCCCCCGCGCCAGCCGCTGTTTGACCGCGTCCTCGCTCAGGTCGAGGGCGGCTGCCACATGTTCCACGGACTGGTGTTCCCGATAGAAGAGGATCAGTGGTTCCCGGTACACCTCGGGGACCCGCTCCAGCGTCTTCCACAGGATGGCCTGCTCCTCGCGTCCGATGGCGGATTCGAACGCGGGTTCATCCGGAGCCGGAATGTCCACGGCCTGGTCCAGCGTCTCCGCCTGCCGGACGGGTTCCTGCCCGTCGGACCGGCGCCACCGGCTGGCCTTGAATCGGAGGATCCCGCACAGCCAGGGGCGCAACTTCGCCGGCTCGCGCAGCGTATGAATCTGGCGCCAGGCATCCACGAAGGCCTCCTGGGCGAGGTCTTCGCTCTCGTTCAGGCTGCCGGTCGCGGAATAGGCCAGGGAACACAGCAGTCCCTGGTACCGCGCGACAATCCGCCCGAAGGCGTCGCGGTCGCCATCCAGGCTGGCGGCAACCAGCTCCGTGTCTGTCTGTTCCTCAAGGGCGTTCATGGCATCCGCAGCGGTCACGCTGCGATACTCCCCAGTGCCTGAGAAGCCCGGACCGGTGACAAAATCTCTCTCCGCCGAGGGTACGTTCCCGGTCCCGGCCGGACCATGCCGATTGTTTGTCACCGCCGGCTTCGATCCGGACACCTACGAGCCGAATCGCACCCGTCCCGGGGAGCCTTCGTCTCCACCTGGAACGTCCCCGTACCGGGTGGCGGTCACATCGATCCACTGTCCCTCCTTCCATGAATTCATCCTCTGTCGCATGGACCCTGTTCGCCGGCGCCTTCCGCCGGTGCGCCCGGATGTCCAGCCTCCTCATCCTGCTCACCGGTTCAAGCATGTTCTCCGCCCAGGCCGACGGCGCGTCGCCCGTGCTGGATGACTACTCGGATGCGACGCGCAACCGGAACGGGGTTGAACGACTCCTGATCGACGACCGGACCGCCGGTGGCAAATCTCAGGCGACGCAACACTGTGAGAACGGAACGCTCGAAATGCGGGGCACTCTTGCACCGGGTCGCGGAGTTCCCGCCTTCATCAGCCAGGTCTCGCCGCTATCGCGGGACGGCGCCCCACGGGACCTGAGCGCCTACCAGGGAGTCCGTCTCCGGGTGAAGGTCACCCAGGGTCTTCTGTGCGTCCAGGTGAGCAGCACCGGCATCACGAACTTCGATTACCACACGAGCGCACCGATCCCGGGCAGTCGCGGGGAATTCCAGGAAGTGCGGGTTCCCTTCAAGGACATGAAGCGGGCGTGGTCGGAACCGCTTCCCCTCAACCTGAAGACCGTCACCAGTGTCAACCTGGTGTCCTTCGGTATGGCCCGGGACTCCTTCGCCTACACGGTGGATGAACTCGGGTTCTACTGAAGTGGCCAGGCCTCCATTTCCACCGATATTCCAATGACAGCGTCGCCCGCCTCCCTCGCGGATTCATCCCGGTCCGGCCCGGATTCCGCCCGCATCGATTCCCTCGACGCCACACGGTCCTTTGCGCTCCTTCTGGGGGTCGTCTTTCACGCCAGCCTGTCCTTCGTGCCCATGTTCATGGGCTGGGCGGTGCAGGATATCTCGACGAGCCCATGGGTGACCCCGTTCACGACGGTGAGTCATTCCTTCCGGATGGAGCTGTTCTTCCTGCTCGCCGGGTTCCTCAGTCGCGGATCCCTGCGGCGTCAGGGGACGTGGACGTTCCTGCGGGCGCGGCTGGTCCGCATTGGCGTCCCGTTCGTCGTCGGATGGTTCCTGCTCCGCCCGCTGCTGGTCGCAGGCTGGATCCTGGGATCCATGAGCCTTCGCGGAACGATGGACATCCCCGGAGCCCTCCGCGGCGGGATTCAGTCCCTCTCGACGCTTCCCGACGGTCTTTTCACGGGCACCCATCTCTGGTTCCTCTATTACCTGATCCTGGTGAGCGCATGGGTCGTCGTGGGACATCACGCCCTGGCCGGATTCGGGTCGGGTCGGGACATCCTGTCCCGGTGGGCCGATGCGGTGCTCGGCTGGATTGCCTCGGCGCCGCTTCCGGTCCTGGCGTTCTCCATTCCGACCGCGGTCCTGCTGGGAGGCATGCAGACGTGGAGTGTTGACACGCCGGACCGGTCCCTGCACCCGCACGTTCCGGTGCTCCTGCTCTACGGAGGCTGCTTCCTGCTGGGATGGACGCTGGCGTTGCGACAGGACCGGCTGGCTCAATTGGTGCGGATTACCCCGATGCGGGTGGTTCTGGCCGGTCTTGCAATTGCAGTCGTCCTGGGACTGGGAGGCATCGAGCGGGACCCCGCGCACCCGCATTACACGGCCGCTCACCTGGGCTACGGACTCGGTTACGCCATAACCCTCTGGTCTCTGGTGTTCCTCACCCTCGGTGTCTTCATGCGGTTCTTTCCCCGGCCGAACGCGGCGGTCCGCTACCTCGCCGATGCGTCCTACTGGACCTACTGGATCCATCTTCCGATCGTCGTCGGGTTGCAGGTGTGGGTCGCGGAATGGCCCCTGCACTGGTCGGTGAAGCTGGCGGGCATCTCGTTGGCGACCCTCGCGCTGGCGTTGGTCACCTACGATCTCGGCGTCCGTCCAACCTGGATCGGGCGGATGATGAACGGACGGCGCCGGGATCGGGTGCTGTGGCCCTGGTTTCGCGACGCCGTCCGCGGCACAACCGGCCCCCACGACGCGTCACGATCGGCCGCTCAACCGGTTCCCTGAGGCGCGTCGGGGTTTCCAACACCGGACGGCGACAAGCCCCCGGGTGGTCCGCTGATCCGGAGCGACCGGACCTAGAGGCGGGCCGGTTCGAAACCCGGATCGGAGAGGTCGATCCGGTACAGGATCTAATTGTAGTCGTAGCGCGGGGTCGGCGTGGGATTCCAGGAGAATTCGCGGGTGTAGGTTCCCTCGAATAGCAGATGGGGCGAGCCGGCCGGGGTCAGATCGAGGAGCAGGCACGGATTGTAGAAGGTGTAGTTGCGGTGGGTGAGGACCTTGACGGCCGGGCCCCACGGTCCCGTGGGTTCCAGGGCTTCCGCATACCAGAGTTCGCCCAGCAGAGCAGGTTGTCCCTCCACCTGCTGGAACACGGTCACCCAGCGCTGGCGCCACGGCTGCCACCCCATACCTCCGGCATGAACACCGTTGTGGGGACGCACCGCTTCGCCGCTGCCCGCGGCCCACAGCTCCGCCTGTGGCGCCAGAACCTCCCACGATGCCGGATCCTGCCACGCCTCGAAGGTGGCCGGGTACCGAAGCGTGGGAAAAGGATGGCAGAACAGCATCCAGTCGCGTCCCGAACGGTCACGCCACGGAACCGCGTGACCCTGGGGCAGGTCTGGCGGTTTCGGATGCTCCGCGGAAAGCGTCCATACGACGTTCAGGCGGTCGAACTTGTTCCCGGCTTCGTTCCAGACAGCGAGGCCCCATTCGTACGCTTCCAGGAAACCCCGGATCTTCACGTAACTGGCCACCAGGCGGGTGGAGCCGTTCCGGTCGGGCAGGCTGGCCAGCGCTGTCAGCCACGTGGAAGAACACCTCGCGTCCCATGAGTTCCGGAGCCGTGACCGCGGCGACGCCGGCGTTGTCCGTTACAAAAAGGAGATGATGCGTGGTCCGGAGTTCGACCAGCGGCACCGGCCAGCCCGAGCCCTTCTCCACCACCTCGATGCGGAACGGTTCGGCCGCCCAGCAGCCGGCGGCCACGCCCACGGAGAGGGCCAATGCGATCCATCGCTTCATGCGGCGATCCCGGACGCGAGTTTTCGTGGGAGAACCATCGGAGGAGGTCGATCAGACTCCGCTCGTGCCGCCGGGGCAACGGCGAAGACCGTCCAACCCCGTCTCGCTATCGAATCGAACGTTGAGGAGTGTACCGAACTGGTGGAACTTTCCGCGAACGCACCGCCCGCCCATCATGGACTTCGATGAACCATTCCTGACGAACCGGGCGCCCAGGCTACCGCTGCGGGCCGTCGTTCTGCTGCTGGTCCTGCTGGGATGGCTCGGTGCGCCGTGCGCGTCGGAGTACTACGTGTCCCCCGGGGGACGCGACGACGCTTCGGGAACCTCCGCCAAAGACCCCTGGAGAACGGTCCGACGGGTCAACGAACATCTTCGGACACACGGATTGAAGCCGGGCGATGCCATCCTGTTCCAGGGAGGGCGTGACTTCGAAGGCGGGTTGATCCTCGAACAGTGTGGAGGCGGGACCAAGTCCCAACCCGTCCGGATCGGCACCTACGGCCGAGGCCGCGCCACCCTGCGTCCCGGCGCCGGCACCGGAGTCCTTATGAGGGAGACGCCCTGGGTCGCAGTCTCCAATCTGGTTCTGGTGGGGACGCCATCCGGCGAAGGCGACGGTATCCGGGCGGATCGGATCCGGGAGACTGGCACGGCGATTCCGGGACTCGCCGTGGTGGACTGCGAGGCGCGTGGCTTTGCCTGGCACGGCATCATGATCGACGCCTCCCAGCGGTCCCGTGGTTACGAGCACGTCCGGATCGAACGCTGCCTGGCATTGGGCAACCGCCATGCCGGGATCATGGTCTATGGTGGCAATCCCACCGAGCGGACCTGGAGGCCGCACGCGCGGGTCATCGTCCAGGACTGCGTGGCCCAGGACAACGCCGGGGATCCGGCCGAGCTTCGCCACCACTCCGGCAGCGGCATCCTGCTGGACGGCGTGGATTCCGGAGTGGTCCGGCGTTGTGTCGCCTTGAACAACGGCGGGGAGTGCCGGAATGAACGCGGCGGCCCTGTGGGCATTTGGACTCACGCCAGCCGCGACATCGTGATCGAACACTGCGAAGCCTACGCCAACCAGTCCTGCCTGCACGACGGCGGCGGCTTCGATCTGGATGCGGGCAGCGAGGACTGCGTGATGCGGTTCAATTTCTCCCATCACAACCACGGTCCGGGGTTCCTGGTCTACACCTATTCCGGTGCCTCGTATTCCGACCGGTCGAATCGGATCTACGGCAACATCTCCTGGAACGACGGCTCCCCTGCCACCGGATACGGGGGCATCCAGATCGGATCGGAGTCCGGCTGCCGGGTGGTGGGCCTGCACGTCCACCACAATACGGTGCTGGCGCCCCCGCGTTCGGTTGCCGCGCTGAAGGTCATGGGACATTCGATCCAAGCCCTGATTTCGAGCAACCTGGTGGTAGCGGCATCCCATGGCGCCCTCGTGTCAATCTCCGGCTACGACCACTCGGTGCGCTTCGAAGGGAATCGCTACTGGCGGAAAGACGGCGTCCCGGTGTGCCTGGTGGATTCCCAGTGGGTGGTTCCCAGTTTCGATTCGTGGCGAAACGCGACGGGACCGGATTTCCGCTTTGCCGCCGCCGGGGACCTCTTCGCGGATCCCGGATTGACCTTCTCGGTACCGAAGGACCGTCGCGCGTCTCCGCCAGTCCCGATCTGGCCGGAGCTGCGCATGGCGACCCGGCCGTGGATTGGAGCCCCGATGCGACCTCCCGCGGAGCCACTCTCGGACCCCGGGGACTAGTCCGGATTTCTCACCCCGTTTCGCCGTGCCTCGCGGCGCTTGGTGAAGCGGGCTTCTGTCTACCCGGGAACATGGGATCTTGCGGCAGGTCCATGGATCTCCACGGACGCCTCCCCTCCGAGGCATCATGGCCTGGCCCCCGGGCGGCTTCAGCGCGCGGACCGGACGACCCCGAAAACTTCAGATTCATTGCCATCCTGCGACTCCGAACTGACCATGACTCCTGGCCTGCTTTACCCGGATCGACCCGCCCCGGCCTTCAACCCCTCGGACCGCGCCTTTCCGCGGCCGCGCTCCGGGCTGTGGAGCCCTGCAGGATTCAGACCCCGGAACCGTCCTGGGGCAATCCGGGCTGCGAGGTCGATCGAACTCGTCAACCGGAGGGCACCGCATTCGCGGTCGCCGCTGCACGGTCCGCGCAGACAGGGAAAAACCACGCGCTTCCCACCCCGCCTGGCGCTCCACAGACCTGACCTATAACTCGCGGTTTGTGACTCATCCTTGGACACCGTTCCAAGTAAATTAGAGGGACAGGTCAGAATGGCACTTCTATTACGACCAAGCAGGGCGGTTCGCGCGTGTCCGGGCTTGTGGGTGGGGCAGGTGTAGGTCTGGCCGGGTTTTTGGGAGCCGACTTCGCCAAAGCTTCGGCGGGACAAACGTCGCGGGTGCAACGTTTGGAGTGGATGAAGGAAGTCGAACCCTCGTGATTGCTACCAAAGCGGTCTCATGGCCCAATGCGACGACGGATCGAGGCTCCATCATCTCGGCTTGGCGCCGAGACTTCATGGTCCGTCTAAAATGTTCTCTTGCTGCCATTGCTGATTCAGGGTGAGCGCAGCCGGTAGAAACGTGCGGGGCAGTCCCGCCACGCTGTGTCCACAAAATCGGCGGCACCCTGGACGAGAATGTTCGTGCTCACCGGCTTCCAGTCCGCGTGAACCAGGTCCGTACAGGCATCCACCACCACTGGGACGTTGGTGGCCCACGAAATGGTGAAGCTGAACGGGTTGGTCTGCACGGCGAACCCATGTCCCGGCCTTAGTATCCTTGGAGTGGGCAGGTGCCAGAGATCGGCGGGCAACCCGGCGAACGCGGAATCCCAACTGGTGGCCCCTGGCAAAAAATAAACGCGCGCCAGATCATCCCCAGCGAAGACAGCATCCCCTACGGCGGGGGCATCGCCCGCGAGGAAGAGGCCACGGAGACTAGGGCAAAAACTAAACGCCTCGTTGCCGATCCTCGCAACTCCATTGCCGATCGTCACATTGGTCAGGTTGGGGCAAAAATAGAACGCCCACACCCCGATGTTGGTCACACCGTCGGGAATGATCACGCTGGTCAGCCCCGTGCAGCCCCTAAAAACCGAAGGTCCAATCGTCCGGACGCTTGAGGGAATCGTGACGCTCGTCAGCCCCGCGCATCCGAAGAACCCCTCCCCTCCGATCGAGCCAACGCCGTCCCATCCAATCACCGCAACGCTGTCGGGAATGGCAAAGCCTCCTTTGAATCCGCCCGGGCACCGAATGAGGGTATGCGCGCTCTTGTCGAAAAGGACGCTGCTCTGGCTCGAATAAACGGGATTGCCCGGATCCACAGTGATTCTGGTCAGTCCATTGCACTGATCGAAAGCAGCTCCTCCGATGAACGTGACGCCTTTCGGAATGGTCACGGTGTTCAGGGCCGACGCGGCGAAGGCCCCGAATCCAATTCTGGAGACATGTTCGCCCAGATCGACATTGGTCAGGCCGCTGCAAAGCAAGAAGGCATTGTCCCCAACGGCGACCACGCTTGCGGGAACCGTCACACTGGTAATGCCGCTGTTCTCCGCAAACACGAAGTCGCCAAGCCCAGTCACCGGCAGGCCGGAGACCGCAGACGGAATGTTCACGGCGCCGTCGGGGCCGAAGTAAGCGGTAAGCACGACTGAGTTGTTCGTCGCCGTGTAACCGAAGAGCGTCGACTGGTCCAACAACGAAGTTGGAAGGCCACCAAAGCTATTGGTCCAGCCGCTCCGTTCCGGCAGACGGAAAATCGTGGCCGAGGAGCCTCCATTGCCGTCCGCGCCAAATACGTCGGCGCCCAGCGCTGGCGCGTCGCCAAAAAAGGCGACATCCTTCAAAAAATACGGCACGTCGAAAGCATGATCACCGATGCTCACGACGCCGCTGCCGATCGAGACGCAGCGCAACTGGCCCGAGGCGAACGAAAAGGCTCCCAGCCTCACGACACTGTCCGGGATTCTAACCTTGACCAATTGGCTGCCGTAGAACGCGTAGCTGCCGATTTCCAAAACGCTGTCCGGGATCGTCACGTCGGTAGTCTCCCAGCTACGAGAGAACGCAAAAGGCCCTATCGTCGTGACCGGAAGGCCGTCGAGGGCAGGGGGAACCGCCGCCGCGACGTTGGTGCCGACGTAGCGCGTCACAACCGCGCCGACGCCATCGCTGAGATACTCCCAACCGTCCGGAGCGCTCCCGAATTGAGGCGGTCCGGTCGGCCGGCAAAGCTATCGCTCCAGCCGCTGGCGCCGGATATATAGTAGACCGTCACCTGTCTCTCCCCGCTAGCCCCGCCCAATGGATCATAATACTTAAACAAGGGTGTATCAGCGATTGGAGCGTTGCCTTTGAAGAAGATGCTGCACTGATCGCCTGGCTCAAAAAACCTGCCGAAGGCCTCGACTCCAATCTGCGTGATTCCCCTGCCCAGCGTGACGTGGGTCAGGCCGCAATTGAGGAAAGTCTGTGCGCCGATGCTGGTCTGCAGTTCCGCGCCAAAAAAAGCGCTATTCCCGATGCTGACGAGCCCGTTGCCGATCGTCACGTTTGTCAACGCATAACACGATGCAAAAGCGGAATCCCCGACAGTCACGATGCCGCCGGGGATCGTGACGCTGGTCAAATGGGAGGCTCCTTGGAACGCCGAGTCTCCGAGGCCAACGACTGCCATGCCGTTGATTGCGCTGGGAATGTTCACCAC
>JBGAPN010000581.1:1265-2406 GCA_044221235.1 Limisphaerales bacterium | reverse complement strand
CTCGACGCCCAAACCGGGGAGCGGGTTGGCTCGTTCCCAATTCCACACTCCGTTGCGACAAACACCACGGCCTACCTCCAGGAACCGGACGGCCGTCTCATCCTGCTCGGCAAGTTCACCAACTTTGCGGGATTCACCCGCCGGGGAATTGCCGCGGTTTTTCCCGATGGGACCCTTGATCGATCCTTGGAACTGGATCTTGGCCCCACCAATGGATTCACCACCATCGCGCGGGAGGCCGATGGTTCGCTCCTCCTGGCAGGCCAACCCGGCACCATCGCCGGTTTTGAACATCGTGGACTGGTCCGGCTGGCAAGAAACGACCCCGACTTTCTCCCGCCCAAAACCACCCAATTCTATCTTCAGCCCCCGGGAAACCCGTTGTACGAATGCACTCGGTCCTCCGAGTTGGTTGTTTTCCGGATAGGAGTCCTGTCACACACCAATCGTGTCCGCATCCAAACCGAGGGAGGTACAGCAACTCCGTTGGAGGATTATCTGCCCGTCGACACGGAACTGGTGTTTGAGCCCGGGGAACGAACCAGGTCGGTGCCCTTACGAATCCTGCCGGATGACGACCGGGAAGGTCTCGAAACATTCAGAGTCCGCGCCCTTGTCGACGCAGACTCCACCGTGGTCGGTACAAACCCGATTTCCCTCGAGATCGTCAGCTTTGACTGCGGTGTTATTTTTCCATCCCGGCCGGTCTCACTGACGGAGGCGGCGGCCCCGGCCGGTATATTTGTGTCACCTCAGGGAACTCCACCCTACGGGTACACCACCCGGGTTCGAACGCGGGACCAAACCGCGAGGGCGGGCCAGGATTATGTGCCCTTCAACGGCTCCTTCGTGGCGGGAAGCGGGGTGCCGCTCGAGGTCATCGACAACCGGCTTTTCGACGGAGACCGCACCTACTTGTTGGAGGCCTACGATGGAGAAACCGGGAAGCCGGTCCACCCGGACCAGACCTTGCAGGTCACCATTGTCGACAATGACTCCCTCGCAGGACCCGGACGCGGATTCTCTGGTTCCTTATCTTCCATCATTCCAGTGCATGACGGATGGATGATGTTGGGAGATTTTAAAACAGTGGACGGTCTGAAACGTCCAGGGATGGCCCGGATGGCATTCCAAGGGGTGG
>JBGAPN010000581.1:0-1238 GCA_044221235.1 Limisphaerales bacterium | reverse complement strand
AGCCCTGCTGGTGGGAGGATCCTTTGCAGGCTCAGACACCGTGCCCGCCTCGGGAATGCTGCGGTTGAATCCGCTCGGTCAACCGGACGCGTCCTTCGATTTCAGGCCCGCTTCACTGGATGGGGTCTGCACCGGGGGCGCCAATCTTTCGTTGGCGATTCTTGTGGAGCCGGACGGCTCAATTCTTGTCGCCGGATTTTTCCCTAGGTTTTTCAACTGCCAAACGGATGCACGGATCGTCCAACTCGCGTCCGATGGACACATCCTGCGGGACTGGATCGTCCCCGATCAGGCTTCGGCCACCTCCTTCCGATGGTTGAGGGACGACCGGGGACGCAGGTTTCTCCAAGGCAAGTCGGAGGTCTTCCTCTTCGACGCCAACGGTGCGACCCCACTTCCGCAGATCGGTCTGGGTGTTGAGAATCCCCTGGCCATTTTAGCGGATGGCCGGCTCGCGGGCCTATACGGATTCCAAAACCGCAACGTTGGCGTCTTCTCTGCCGAAGGCGATTTCCTGGGCGAGTCCGGACCGTTCATGATCGGGGGGAAAACATGGAACCCGGTCACCCTTTCGGATCTGACGGTCGGCGCCGATGGCCGGCTGTTGATTGCCGGAATTTTCGTTCCGGCGTCGACACCGAATGCTTCGCCAGTTGGCCTGATTCTCGGGATCGACCCGATCACGTTTTTTCCGTGGCGGTCCATTGAAGCCGAGATTGCCGGGGATGGTTCGGCGGCAGGGAGCTTGATTCGCCATCCACAAGGGCCCATCGCAACCCGGGCAAACCCGATGTCCACGTTATCCCCTCCCTGGTGGGGTCTGCTCAACGCCGAGGGTGCACGGCTGAGCGACGTCGCGTTCGAAAACGTCGTAGTGGATGCTGCAGGCCAGATGCACTTCGCACTCAGCGGCCAGGCTCCCAACGGTTACGCCATCGAGACTTCCGACGACCTGAAGACCTGGACCCCGTGGTTCACCTCCACCGAAACCAACTGGGGCATGGCCTTCCACACCCCACCCCTGCCCCCGGAACTCCTGGGCCGCTTTTTCCGGATCCGCTGACGCCTCCGGTCGCGCCGTAGCCGACGACGGCAGGAGACGCCTTTCAGCCTGCCTTCGCCCAACCGCACGCCAAGCCCGTGGGGTCCGCCGAGGAAGGTCAGCGTCTCGTTCCCTCGTCGACTACCCCGGCTTCCGGCGTCGCGCTCTCCGGCCCAATGAAACATCCATTGAGCCC
>JBGAPN010000071.1:0-16064 GCA_044221235.1 Limisphaerales bacterium | reverse complement strand
TGTCGTAGGCGTTGGTGGCCGAGAGGACTCCCCCCTTGTTGGAGATCCGGCTACGCCGGACAAAGTTTCCCGTCGGTTCCCCAAAAAAGACGTCTCCGGCGAAGTCGGGTCCAAACTGATCGCCCCGGTAGACGACCGGTCCGCAGGCGCCGGTAAAGGTGGCCAACTTGCCCTCGGGTGTGAGCTGGCCCGGCTGGTAACCGCGGTTGACGCCCGGGTTCACGCGGGCCGGCCAGGTGCGAAGGTCGCGTTCCAGCTGGACGTTGGCACCGTAGGGCGACTTCACGTTGGGATTCCGCGCCAGATAGGCGCTGGGAATCAGGTCGCCCCGCAGCGGATCGGAATTAGAATTGTGGTAAAGTCGCCCGACGTCGTCCTGCGACAGGCCCCATTGGCCGCGAAAAATGGTTCCGTCCGAAATCCAGTTGGTGGGGCTCCCATTCCAGCGGTAGCGAAGCGTGTGGTTGGCCGAGTAAACCCAGTTGTCCAACGCCCACATCAAGCCATTGCTGGCATGTTCCGGATTCGATTTCTGCCCCAGTGTCGGGTCGTTCTGGGTGGCATAATCCCGGATGACCAGGACCTTTTCCACCAGCATTACGGTACGGGGCATCACCAAGCCGTCGAGGAAGACCGTCCGCTTGTCCATCCGCCCGTCGCCATCGGTGTCGGTCAGGATGACAATGCTTCCGTTGGGTTCCGTTTCCCCGGCTCCCTCCGGATTCCGCATGTATCCGGTCATCTCCACCACCCAAAGCCGGCCCTGGGCATCGAACTGCATGGCCACCGGGGATTGAACCAGCGGTTCCGATGCCACCAACTCGGCGCGAAAACCGGGCGGCAGCCGAAAGGTAGCCCGTTCCTGGTCGGCGCTCAGGACCGGCGCGGGCGGAATCTTGTCGGCCGGCACGACATCCTGCTGGGCCTCGCCGGCCCGGTCGCCGTTCTGGGCCAGCGCGCCGGAGGACAACACCACCGCGGTCAATATGGACTTCAACTTCATGCGGATACCGTCAAGGAAATGGCTGACGCCCGGACCCCGCCTCCGCTTCAGGAGAAACGGGATTGGCGGGAACCCACTGGAGAGCCGCAAACCATTACGGTCGGACCCGATCCATTGCAACCGGACATCCACGGAAATGCCTGCTCCCTCCGACGAGAGGGCCGATGTGGGTTGTGGCCCGTTCCAAGCGCGACAAATGTCCGGGATCTCTTCACCCTTCCTCCACGTGCAAAGTTCCATCCTGAGTCCCGGAGAGAAAATTCACCTGATTCATCGTCGCCATTTCGATCATGATCCGCACCGGCATTTCGTCGGCGTGGTGGACGCCTATGAGGACGGCGTGGTCCGCGTCACCGGACATGTCTACGCCGTCGATCCCGTCACCTTCGAATTCCGCCGGCGCGCCGAATTGCGGACCCGGGTGGTGTCGGCCTCCAGCGGGGAAGTGATCATCAATGTCCTGCCTTCCGCCGTGAACCTGGACTCCGTCCGCTACAAGCAGGAACCCGGCGCCCTGCGGGTCACCGATGGCAGCGAGTGGCATCTCGATATCAGCGAAGTGTCCTGGCGTTGAACCCTCGTTTCGCCGGGGACAGCACCCCCCTTACCTCATCCGAAGCCATGCACCCCAGAGCGAACCGCAGTCACGTTCTCACGGCCTTCATTGTGGGGGCCGTTCTCACTTTCGACCGGTCACCTGCGTCCGCCGCGGACCGTCCCGCCGCGGAGGGCCGGCTGGAAACACTGGCAGGAACCGGAGAATCGGGTGATCCAGGTGACGGCGGCCGGGCGTTGGCGACGCGATTGAAGGACCCGTTTGGCCTGGTCCGAGGTCCGGACGGCGCACTCTGGTTCTGTGATTACGGCGCCCACCGGATCCTCCGCCTCGCGCCCGACGGCGTATTGACGGTCGTTGCCGGAAACGGTCTGGCGGGATATTCGGGCGATGGGGGGCCGGCTCGGAACGCGTCCTTCAATCAGCCCCATGAGTTGCGCTTTGGACCGGACGGTCAGCTCTACATTGCGGACACCTTCAACAATGCGGTGCGCATGCTGGACCCGGCCACGGGCATCATCACCACCATCGCCGGCACCGGGAAGCCGGGTTACGACGGCGACGGCGGCCCGGCCGCGGCGGGAACTTTTCGCCAGACCATCAGCATCCAGTTCAGTCCGGCCGGAGACCTGTACATTGCCGACATTGGCAACCACGTGTTGAGACGGGTCGACCATTTGACCGGATGGTTGTCGACCGCCGCCGGGACCGGTCGTGCCGGCCCGACCCCGGACGGCGCACCCATCGCCGGGACCCCGCTCAATGGCCCCAGGTCGGTGGACTTTGATCCGACGGGCCGCCTGTGGCTGGTGACCCGCGAAGGGAATCAGGTCCTGCGGCTGGATTTGGACCACGGTTCCATCACCCACGTGGCGGGCACCGGCAAAAAGGGGTTTACCGGGAACGGAGGACCCGCCCGGGAGGCCACCTTTTCCGGACCCAAGGGCATCGCCGTCGCGCCGGACGGATCGGCCTATCTGGCGGACACCGAGAATCACGCCATCCGGAGAATCGACCCCAAGACGGGAACCCTCCGCACGGTGGTTGGGACGGGTGAGCGCGGGGACGGTCCGGATGGAGACCCGCGCGCGGCCAAGTTGGCCCGTCCTCATGGCGTCTTTGTGGACCGAGACGGCACCGTTTACATCGGCGACAGCGAGAATCATCGGGTGCGTCGTCTGACGGGGGGCCCGTAAGTTTGGAGCGCGGTGGCACGCCACCGCGTTCCAATCCGCAACCACGAACCAAGGGTGGAATCACCAACGCCGGATCCTTCCACGCGCAGGGCGTGGACATGGCGGGGTCGGTGCCCCCGCGCTCCAAAATGGATCCCCTTTCCGCGCCTGGGTGCCGGTCACGGTTTGGAGTTCTTTCACGCCACACCCCAAACGTCCGCCGTCCATCGCTGCGCTCGGAACGGCGGGGCCGGCGCAGCGAGCCAGCCCCACCCGCCTTGCCGCTTGCCTCTTACCTCCTGCCGCCCCCGCACTCTCTCCCCCCTGCGGGCCCCCTTCCTGCCTTCCTGTGTTCCAAATTGACCCTCTCCGCGGCCGGGTGCCGTCGGGGTTGGGGGTCGTCCACGCTGCGCCGCAAACATCCGCCGTCCTTCGCTGCGCTCGGAACGACGGGGCCGGCTCAGCGAGCCAGCCCTACCCGCCTTACCCCTTTCCGTTTCCCGCACGGGTACGGACGCGGGGCGGGTCAACATCCGGGTCGCCGAGAAAGCAGGGTCGATTGCCCTCCGCACCCCATACCGACGCGTGAGGAACGATCCCGGCATATTACGACCTTCAGCCCGCGATGCCACCTGGCGGGTCAGGATCTCGCGGGCACGCTAGGGCAGCGCCCGGGCGCGGAAGAACTGTCGACTGGAGCTCTCTCCGGTGTTCGCGGAGAAGTTCAGGCCGTGAGTGCCCAATTTGTTGGTCGAAACCGGGACCCACGAGCTGAGGTCCGTAGAGCGTTCCCACACAAACTGGGTGGAGGGAACTCCAGTGACCGAGAAATATCCGTAGGGTTCACTGACACGGAACTCCGGAATTTCACGGACGGCCAGCTCCGTGCCAGAGTTCGGAAACACTTCGGGAGCGAGTTGGCCGATCACCAGATCATCCGGGCCGCGGGTCGCAAACCAAAGGCTGCCGTCGGACGCTGGAAGGGCTGCCGCCTCCACGTTGATGCCCCCGGTGTTCGAGATGGTTTTCTCCCAAAGCAGCCCGCCTTCCGCAGACACGCATCGAATCACCGTGCGTGAGGGAGGCCGTTGGGTCCCGTCGAAGATTTCGACCGAAGACGCGTGGATCAGCCGACCATCAGGCAGTTCCCGCAATAGGGACGCTCCCCAAGGCCCGTACTGCCGCTGCCATAAGAGCTCTCCTGTGGGCGTCGTCCTGAGGAGCAGGCCCCGGTAGCCCGCGAGCACAAAATCCCCGTTCTTTGTCACCAGGAACTCCTGCAGCATCCCATCCGCGAAGGAGTCAAGAAGACTGCTCTCCCAGAGCTGTTGGCCAGTGGAGTCGGTGCGGATAAGCCAAAAGTGATTTCTGTTTTGCGGCGAAGATACCGTGCGTGAACCGTCGGCCGGCGACGTCGAGAACCCGGCGAGGATGAAGCCATCGTCCGATAGCCGCGCACCGCGTAGCAGAATATCGTAGCCGCTTCCCCCGTAGCTGCGATCCCATTCGCGGTTGCCCTGGGCATCGACCTTGATGATCCAGCCGTCCAGTCCTCCGTAGCTGGGACTTTGTTTCGGACCGCCGGGCCTGTGCGAACTGGCGCCCACCAGCAGGTAACCGCCGTCCGGGGTTGCGACCATTTGATAGGCAACGTCGCAGTTGCAGAGGCCAGGAGTGTTGGCCGGGGCACCACCACCGACCACCTGTCGACGTTGCTCGCGGCCGTTGGAATCCATCCAAATCAGGGTCGTGGCGTAGTCCGAACCATCCGAGGCCGGACCTGCCCCAGCTAAGACCAGCCCTCCATCGCCCTTCACGGAAACGGCAGTAAGATCGAACTGGGGAAGCAAGGTTGCCCACCGCTCCGTTCCATCGGGCCGGAGCCGAAGCGCCAGGGATTCTTTGGAAGCTGCAGCCAACAGCAGGTCGCCATCGGGCAGTTCAATGAAGTCCTCTGAACGAACCGGACTGTATGGGAATGGACGAAGCTGCACCAACCCCAAGGGACGATCCGCCTCAATCGTGTTCTGGGCCCAGGTTGTGAATGCGACGGCGCAGGCAAGGATTCCTACAGCAATTCTCATGAGGCAAGTTGTCGGGGTTTGGCACTGGAAGGTTTGGTAATTATCTGACGGCGTTCAATGTGGGGGTATGGGGAATCAGGTCAGGTTCCTGACTCGAACGCAAGATTCAGGAGAGCGAAGCGACGGGGACAGGGCTTCTGTTGGCATGTTGATCCACCAATCACCCGGCAGATATCCATTCCTTCGGGTTCCACTGAGGTTGCTCACGCCCCAACGACGGTGGGAATGGAGAGCAGGCAGGACAGGACGTTTGGAATCGCCTCGCGGCCGACGGAAACACCGGACTGGTTCGAAGCCAGGGGCGCCGAACACCTCCGCCACCGCCACCCGCCAGATTTGCCGACAGATGTCCTGTCCCTTGCGGGTCCCCCCCATATTTGCGGGCAGATGACGCACGTTCACGTCGCCGTCCCGAAGCACGGAAAACGGTTTCGAGTCCCGTCGGCCACCCCTACCCTCATCTAAGTAATTAGGCGCCTACCGCTTGCGTCGCCTTCGTATGACCCGCTTCACAAAGTAGGACCTGAAGTTTTCTACTCCCCAATCCTTCTGCTTCCGGACTGATCGTCAAAGACCCCATCGCATGGAATCTTCTTTCCACCTTCGACGTTCACAACTTCCTCCGTCCCCACATCAGCGCAGTCAGCCCCAGCCCCAGCAGGGCCCATGTGGAAGGCTCCGGCACCGCCGGCAGAGGACTGAAGGACAGGCTGTCAATCAGTCCGCCTCCTCCAAAATCTCCCGGTCGGGCGGAGATTCTAAGTTCAACCTCGCTCCCCGCAAATGGGCTCACATCAAAGCTGTAGACCGAATCCGTGGGGCCTCCCCCAATCCGTATATAGGGATACGCTATCCCATCAATGGTTATTACCATCTCTCTAGGATCAGCAATCACTCCTCGAAAAGTGAGACTTTTCGCCCAGGTAGGAACCTCGCCTGACTGACCAATTGCCGCAGCCACCTGCGGTCCACCAGACAAGATCTCTGCTCCCGATGCGATACCGAGTCCATATTTCCCCTGATACAACTCCGGTGCGTATTCCACCGAGTATACCCCGACCATTGCCTTCTCAGAAAGAAAGTTGTTGAAGACGACCGTCTCGGAAACCAAGGTCCCTATATAGACTGTCCAACCCGGCAGGAGAGTAGCCGCAGGCTGAAACGTCTCCTCACCAGTCGGCTCGCCACCATCGTCAAACCCGAGGTTAATAAACTCTCCGCCGAGTCCGCATTCTACCCCTGTCATCGCCGCCGCTATTACTATTACTATTACTTTTATTCGCATATAGTTCACCTCTTTACCTACCTAACAATCATTGGTGGTGGGAGCAAAGGGGTCAGATCTTGACCTTTGACATTTGAAACGGAAGAGGCTGACGAGAAGGCCCCGTCCCGGAGCCTTTGCGGAGGTGCCTCCAGAATCGCTGCATTTCCCCGGACCGCCACGACGAATCGGAGTCCAGGAACATCGCAACCCCTCGCCGCCTCCGGCCTTCCACCCACTTCGTCCCGTCTCCCGCATCGATCGATGTTCCCTCACTCGATTCAATTTCACGGGGTCAGCGGTTGCATCCGGAAATAGGCGCCCTCCTCGGCCTCTCCGAGGGATGGAACGGGGAAGGTTTGGTCCGGGGCGAGCGGTGAATTAGTGATCCAGGGACTCCAGTCGGTCAGGTTTCTGGATCGTTCCAACCGGTAGTGGACGGGCAGAGCTCCGGTCACGGTGAGGGCTGGCGTTGGCCCCGAATCGGGCGTCCACATCAGGTGCGGACCGGGTTCGTGCCAGATTCCGAACACGTCGGAAACCAACCCGCCAAGTTCGACGAAACCTCCGGTCACGTGGAGGTCATGCCCCCGCCACAGCAGCGTCGGCAAGGAGGTTCCGCCCGGGCTTTCCGACACCCGCGTCCACTGATCCCCCGCGCCAAATCCGACACGCTGAACCGCACCACGCCCACCACGGCGACCCGGCCGTCCGGACTGACCGCCACGGCAGCGAGATTCGTCAGGTTCGGCGCCGCGGGCAGTGTGCGCCAGGCATCCCCATTCCAGATGGCCAGACCCGGAGCCTCGAGGTCCCCGGCGGCATGAGAGAACACCCGCGACGTACAGTTCTCCGCCAAAACGGTGCAGTGAGCGGACCTCCCCGTTCAGCGGCGGCCCCAGTGGAGTCCAGGCGGTGCCATCCCAACGCGCCAACCAGGAAACATCGGCTCCGCCGGCCTTGGTGAAGGAACCACCGGCAATCAAGTGGTCGTTCCAAGACTCCAGCGCGGAAATCGGACGGTCGAACGAACCTCCCACCGCCTGCCATTCGGAGCCCGTCCACATCAGGACCGACTGCGGACTCAAGGCAGGATCGGCGCTTTTGCCGGCGACGAAAATACGTCGCCCATCGGACGTCAGCACCTGCGGTTCCACGGCCATCCGGCTACTCGCCTGCTCCCAAGGTCCGACCGTGCGCCGCAGCAGGACGTGGGGATTCTCGGTGCCGGGATAGCTGGCTCCGCCGTACACCGCGCCTCCCACAGGAACCAATCCGGCCTTCATCCGGAGCAATTCGCCTGCGGAACCCGGTGGCGCGGGCAACGGTCGGCACCGGATCCCATCCCAGACGAAGCTGCCCCGCAAGTGCCGGTCCCCGACGTCCGTGGTTACGACCACGCCATCCGGCCCGAGGGCAGCGGCGAGCGTGTTGGGGACGGCAAACAGGCCGTTGATCAGAAGTCTCCAGGTGTCCCCCTCCCGGAACCACAGCCCCAGACCGGGAGACATGCCATAAGTCGTTTTGCCGTCGGGATCAGCCTTCAGCAGCAACCGTTCCCCGTCCGACTCAACGAAACGGCCGCGCACCGTGACATCTCTTAATTGCGGCTCCCACCGGCCCGCCGTCCAACGCACCAACGCGGCCCCGACCGTCCCGCCGGGGCCGACGATCTTCAACTGGCCCGCCGCCCACAGTTCACCGCGGCACACCGCGAGGCTGACCCCGGGTGCCTGGAGGGTTTCCCCGGGTGGCACCTGCCAGCGCTGGTCCCGCCATTGCCGGATGCAGTCCACACTCGCCCCGCCGTTGATACCGATGGTCAGGATGCCCTCATGCCAGCAAAGCGCCGTGACCGCCGTCCCGCCCGCCGCGATTTCACCCAAGGCAACCCACGCGGCCCCGTTCCATTCCCAGACGGTAGCCGCGGCCCCGTCCAGCAGACCCTGAGACGCGGCGAACAGGCGGCCCTCGGCGCTCAGCAATTGCGTCACGCGGTTCGGCACGCCAGCCCCCAGGGGTGACCATTGTGATCCATTCCAGCGGGCCACATTCACGCTTCCCGACGGCGTGGTGAACTCGCCGCCAGCGATGATTTCCGCACCCCACACACCGACCGCATACACCCGTCCGACCACTGCTTCGGGCAACTCGACGGCCGAGTCCGAGTCCTCGTCCATGCGCATGACGGTGTTGGTTCGTGGAACGCCTCCCGCGACCATAAACCCGGGACCCGCCGCCAACCGGATCCCCGCACTCCCGGTCAGCCGATTGGTGATCAGCGTCGTCCAACCCCGGCCATCCCAACGAACCAGACCCGGAGCCAATGCCGGGAAAACAAAGGGGGCATTACCGGTGGCAACCAGGCGTCCCCGGCCGTCGAATTGGGCGCTGGTCGGCCAGTCTTCGGTGTTGAGCGTGAAGCGGGTGTCCCAGTACCCCGACGGGTCGTCCGCCCTGGAAAACCAGAGACTCAGGAACAACAGGGCCAACATGGGAATCGATCTGAATCTGAGTGCGTTCATCTGATACCCCTGCCTACGCGTCCCATCGTTAGAAGCCAAGAACTTGCTTCCCGGAGTCGATGGACGGGGCGCTCCGCCAGCCCCGTTCAGGTCGGCCGGCGGCAAGGTGAGTGAATCGGGATTGACCAACACCCCGGGCGCTGGGGAAGCGGAGGCGAGGGCTTCTGCACTGCTCCATAGCGGTCGACCGGTCAGTTCAGGTCGACGTAAATGTCTTCGTTCTTGTGCGATCCTCGAATCTGACTCCAGTAGGCGTGGGCGTGGGCGTGAAGGATTTCACCGGTTCGGTCGTACTGCATGAACTGGGAAGCCAATCCCGTAGATTCGATCCACCCGACAACCGCAGCCGACCGCTCGTCGTTTCCTTGGACGTACAGGTCGTGATCAAACTCCTCCCGGAAGTGGATAGCGCCGTCGTGGATGTGGACGGTGGGGAAGAACAGCCGGTTGGGATCCTCCCGGGGAAAGGCGAATCCCATCGGGTGCACCTCCTGCCGGCCTGGCTTGAGCTTGAACACAACAAAGGCCATCCGGTCGTAGCCGGGAAGCTTCCGCCAGATGGCAGCATCAATGCGGAACCGTTCGTCTAATCGCTCGAAGTCCGCCAGGGTGGGAACAAAGGAGGCCTCGAACGAACCCACTGGGAAGACCTCCAGTTTCGGAGCGGGAGCCGGGATGGATCCGTAGCGGCGAGCGGTATCGGCAGTTAGGCCCCGCCCAATCTCGGGGAAACCAGATCGGAAGTCCGCAAAGAACTTTGGGTACGAGGAAAAGTTAAAGAACTTGAGCTCCTTGGGATCCGCGCCGGATTGAAAGGGAATGGGGAGGATCATGGCCAATGCTTCGTCAGCCTCGAATTGCATCTGGTAAATCACCACCTGTCGGTTCCCTTGGGTGGGGCGTGCGAAGATCCGAGTTCGCGCCACATGTTTCACCGGTCGTGAGAAGCAGCACACGATGCGATCAATGTCCGCCGGATGTTGGAAGTCAATGATGGATGAGAAGTGCTCCTATTGGAGGCGACCGAAGGGCAAGATTGAAGGGTCGGGTCAGGTCTACACACTGGGCGCTGAAAAAGTGGAGGCGCAGATGTTCATACTTCGAATCAACGGACCGCGACCTTAAGATCGCTTCCGGGTGAGGCGCAGGTCGCGTGTGAGGATGATCCCCGGCGGGTGGGGCGTATTACCCCGAAGCGGACTGAAATCCGCGGTCCGCCTGTCTTTCGTCCCACTCACCCACTTTTCCACTCTCCCACCTGCCGTCCCCTTCCTGCCTTCCTGTGTTCCAAATTGACCCTCTCCGCGGCCGGGTGTCGTTGAGGTTTGGGGTCCTTCCACGCTACGCCGCAAGATCCGCCGTCCTTTGTTGCGCTCGGAACGGCGGGGACGGCGACATCGCGCCAGCCCTACCGCGCTTGCTGTTGGCGCGACCTTCCGGCTTTCCAGCGGCGACGGCGGGTTCCATGGTCACGGCCTACCATGAATTCCGAACGGCGCCGCTTCCTGGCCGGCATGATCCTCGCCTCCCTGCAGTACCACAGGACCGCTCGAGGAGAGGGCGAGGGACCGGCGCTCTTCATCGAGGGCTATGCCGGACAACTCAGCGTCACCCCCGGCGAGGAGGTCCCCTTTCATGTGTCCACCAGCGCGGGAACGTTTTCCGTCGAAATTGTCCGGCTCGGCGCCACCCCGGAGACGGTCTGGAAAAAGGCAGACCTTCCGGGTTCGGCGCAGCGGGTTCCCGACAATGCCTCGTCTGAGGGCTGCGGATGGCCGGTGTCGTTCCGCGTGCCGGTTTCCGCCGAATGGCGCAGCGGCTACTACCTGGCGCGGTTCAAGGCGTCAGACAACGGCGGTGCCTGGACGCATCGAGGGCGTCGCAGCGTGGAAAGCGAGGCCTGGTTCGTGGTCCGCGCCGCCGAACCCGGGAAGAGAGCGCGCATCCTGCTGCAGCTCTCGTCCAACACTTACAACGCCTACAACAATTGGGGCGGATTCAGCGTGTACGCCTATAACGGTCGCGGCGGCAACCAGGGGCACCGTGTCTCCACCCAGCGTCCGGGCGGCTCACAATTCGCCAACTGGGAACAACCGTTCGTGGCGTGGGCCGAACGCAATGGATACCTCCTCGACTTCGCGATCAACAACGACCTCGAGTTCCGACCCGAACTGCTGTCGAACTACCGGCTGATCCTCAGCGTGGGCCACGACGAATATTGGAGCGGGCCCATGCGGGACAACCTGGAACGCTTCATCGCCAGCGGAGGCAATGTGGCCTTCTTCAGCGGAAACGCCGTGTGCTGGCAAATCCGCAATGAGGATCAGGGCCGCGCCTTCACCTGCTGGAAGCAGAACTATTACTCCGATCCGGTCTTCAAGACCCGCGAGTTCGCCACCCTGTCCTCATTGTGGAGTCATCATCTGGTAAAACGTCCGGAGAACCAGCTGACCGGAGTCGGGTTCCTCTGGGGCGGCTATCGAAAGAGTCACGGCCAGTTCATGGATGACCCCGCGGAATACACGGTCCAACGCCCGGATCACTGGGTCTTCGCCAACACCGGATTGAAACGCGGCGACGTGTTTGGCGGTGCGGACACCATTGTGGGCTATGAAACGGACGGCTGCGAACTGGAGTGGCGCGACGGTCTCCCCTTCCCCACCCACCGCGACGGCACCCCCGAGAGCTTCACGGTTCTGGGCACCTGCCCGGTTCGGTGGCAGGAGGACGACTGCGAGTGGTACGAGCGCTGGGAGAAGGGCCGGATGGGAGCGGCGTGCATGGGAATCTACACGCGGGGCGGGACCGTGTTCACCGCCGCCACCACCGACTGGGCGCACGGACTGCGGGGCGGCGACAAGGTGGTGGAACAGATCACCCGGAACCTGCTCGACCGGCTGTCCAAATAGATTCGCGCGCGGCGTTCACCACCAGAAATTCGGGGAGGAACCGTCGGTTCGCACGAACATCTTCGGGAACTTCACCCACTCCACATGCCCATCGAGCATGTTCACGTTGCAGCCTTCGGGAACCCCGTTTTTCTGGTGCGGCGCCTGATGCGGGATCTTCTGCCCCCTGGCGTCCGTCCATCCCCCGAAGACTTTGGTGAAGTTCCCATTCTTGCCATCCCGTGAGGTGCTGTTCGACGGCGTGCCGTCCGCCAACAGGACCCGTTCGGAGGGCGATGGCGTGTAGTTCGTATTGGCGGTCCGGATCTCCCGCGAAAGCATCGAGTCATTCATGTTGGTTCCGGACACGCCCCCGGCACCGGGAAAGGTCAGTGCATAACCCAGCACTCGATACGCCGGAACAAACTCCCATAGCGTCCTGCCACTGGGATCCCTGGCATCACGTTGCTTGAGAAAGGAGGGACAGTAGAGCATCTGCTTGTTCGAACCGTATTTCTCAATCTTTCCGGATTGATTGGTCTGAATGTCCCAGGGCCAGGGGACGGCGTGTGTCCCCAGGGTCCCGCTGAAATTCTCCACCACCGGGGGGATGCGATCCTTGTTGTCATCCGCATACATCCGCACGGCGAGTCCAAACTGCCGCAGGTTGCTGCTGCAATTGGACTTCAACGCCTGCGACTTGGCCCGGCTCAAGGCGGGCAGCAGCATGCCGGCAAGAATCGCAATGATGGCGATCACGACCAGCAGCTCAATCAGCGTGAAGGCACTGTGCCCCCCGGGGAGCACCTTGGAGGAAGGACTCGTCATGATGAATGCAGGGTCAGCACCTCTACCCTGATGACGGCAACGGGGCATGAGGTTGGTTTAGGTGGACGTGGGAAACCCTATTCCAATCGCCGTTCCATCGTCCAATGCGGATCTTTTGGATCGCCGGCTTCCGATTTTGTGCGAGGACGTCATGCTACCGGCCACATGGACACCCCGTGGGACACCCTTTCGTTGAGTGAAATCCCCGAATTGATCTGGGCCGGCCTGACCCAGGCAGGGAACGACCCCCTCCATCCATGGCACCTTGCGGTCCTTGCGACTCAGGGCAAGCGGTCCGGCCCCGACGCCCGCATCGTCGTGCTCCGGGGGTTCACCCGGCCCGGGTATGAATTGCTGGCCTTTTCGGATTCACGGACCGCCAAGGTGGAAGAGTTGTCGGCGCGACCGCAAGCCGTCTGGGTGTTTTACGATCCCCGGGAGCGAGTCCAGGTCCGAGCCTTCACCGAGGCGCGGCTTCACTCCAACGATCTGGTTGCCGACACCTACTGGCATCGCCTTCCGGAGGCCAATCGTTGCCACTACCAAACCGAGTCGGCACCCGGCTCCGGTTTGTCGGAACCCGGCAACGGCCAGATTCTCGCTCCGGGTGGGATCCAGGAATTCACGGTGATCATTGGGAAAGTAGTTCGGCTGGACTGGCTTTGGCTGCGTCCACACAGCCATCGCCGGGCAGAATTTCGACGGGACGGAGCCGAATGGACGGGGCAATGGACCGTTCCATGATTCAAATCCCCCTCGACACCTGCGGGTTCCTGCCTAGGCTCCGCCTCCTTTTATGCATCGGACTCCGCATGTGGCCGTCGTCGGCGCCACTGGCGCTGTCGGCGTCGAGATGATTGAAACATTGGAGCGGCGAAACTTCCCGGTCGGGAAGCTCACCCTGCTCGCCTCGGCCCGTTCGGTCGGGAAAACCCTGCCTTTCAAGGGGGAGAAGCACACCGTCTCCGAGCTGAAGAAAGACTCCTTTCAGGGCATCGACATCGCCTTGTTCAGCGCCGGCGGTGGTACGTCCCGTGAGTTTGCCCCGGCCGCCGCCCAGGCGGGGTGTGTCGTGATCGACAATTCGAGCGCGTTTCGGCAGGACGATCAGGTGCCCCTGGTGGTTCCGGAGATCAATGCCGGGGACATCCGCACCCACAAGGGCATCATCGCCAATCCAAACTGCACCACCATCATCTCGCTGATGGCGCTTTACCCGCTGCATCAGGCGTTTGGAGTGACCCGGGTTTTCGCATCGAGCTATCAGGCCGTCTCGGGAACCGGCGCCAAGGCCATTGAGGAACTGCAACGCCAGGTCCAGCAGATCGCCAGCGGCCAACCGGTGACCCGCGAAGTCTATCCGCACCAGATCGCCTTCAACGTGCTTCCCCAGGTCGATGTCTTCCTCGCGGACGGCTACACCAAGGAAGAAATGAAGATGCAGGTGGAAGGTCGCAAGATCATGCACCACCCAAACTTCCGGGCATCCGTGACCTGTGTCCGCGTGCCGGTCTACCGGGCGCATTCGGTGGCCATCAGCGCCGAATTCGAAAAACCCGTGAGTGTGGAGTCCGCCCGCGCCGTCCTGTCCAAGGCACCCGGATTGGACGTGGTCGATGATCCGGCCCACAGCGTGTACCCCATGCCGCTGGACACTTCGGGCAAGTACAACTGCGCCGTCGGACGTCTCCGCAAGGACATCGCGCTCGAAAACGGACTGTGTTTCTGGGTTTCCGGCGATCAGCTGCTCAAGGGCGCCGCCCTCAATGCGGTCCAGATTGCGGAGGCACTGATCCAGGGTTGACCTCCTCGGTTCCGCCGCCCGCTTCAACGGAACCGATGACACTGACTCCGGCGGGGTGCGAAGTAGAGCACCTCACCGGAGTTGTTCTTTTTGCGGTTGGGAGCCACGCCCCTCATTCCGGATAACTTTTCGAGCAAAGCCGTTGACGCCTCAACCGGTCGTGGGCTAGTTCAACTCAGACCGCAGCCGGTTGTGGTCACCAGCAGGATATGCGTTGTCCGAAGTGTGGTGGACAGGATGATAAAGTGATCGACTCGCGTTCATCGCGGGAAGGTGCGGTCATCCGCCGACGCCGGGAATGTCTGCAGTGCGAACATCGGTTCACCACTTACGAAGAAATCGAGCGGGAGGAATTCTTCGTGGTGAAGCGGGATGGCCGCCGGGAGCCGTTTTCGCGGGAAAAACTCCTCACCAGTCTTCAACGCGCCTGCCAAAAGCGTCCGGTGTCGGACGAAGCGGTGAACGAGGCGGCGCGCCGCATCGTGGACGACGTGACGGAGCGATTCGAACGGGAGGTCCCGGCCAAAACCCTCGGAGAGCGGGTCATGCGGGAACTTCGAAGCCTGGATGCCGTGGCGTATGTCCGGTTCGCCAGCATCTACCGTGAATTTCAGGAAATCGGGGAGTTCGTCGAAGAGGTGAACCGCCTGACGACCCAGCCGGTACCGGACAAACGCCAAATGGCGCTGATCGAGATCCCGGCTGAACAAGGGGAAGCAACACGGGAGAAGTCATGATCGCACTTCGGGAAGACTGCCTGTTGGTTGACCGCGACGATGGGGGATACCTGCCCTGCTCGGTGGACCAGTTGACCCTGGAATTTGTCGGAACGGCGGCGGACGTCCTGGATCCGGAAACCCTCAAGGATGCCGCGGCCGGAGTGTTGCATTACTTTAAGCAGGAACTGGGGTGTTCCCACGTATCGGTCGGGGACTTTGCCGCAGCCCTGGCCCGGGTCCTCGAACGCCTCGGAATCGTTGCGGAGATCACCCACATCCAGGAGGCGGAGGTCACCCGGGTGCTGGATCTCCGGCAACTCGCCTCGGGTGCTGGAAAACTGGGGGAACTTGAGTTCTTTTCGCAGCTGCGGGCCGCACTCAAGGAGCACCTTGCCGCCGCGCCGGGACGGATTGAGTTCCGCGGCTTGCGCGGGTGCGTCAAGCAGCTGGCCGCCCGACGGCACTGGTGTCCGACCTGCGCACGGCTTGAGATGATGATCATCGACCTGCTGCGGGGATGGTACGAACTGGAGCCCGCTTCCGCCGGCACGGCCTTGGTTATCCGTTGACGCCAGCCCTCTGTGGAGCGATTGACGGTCATGACCCTTTTTGAACGCATCATTGCCCGGGAGATTCCTGCGGAGATTCTATATGAGGACGCCCATGTGGTGGCCATCCGGGATATCAACCCGCAGGCCCCCGTTCACGTCCTCGTGGTTCCCAAAGTCCCAATCCCCCGCATCGGCGCAGCCATGCCCGATCAACAAGCCGTTCTCGGTCAACTCCTGCTCGGCGCAGCGGACGTCGCGCGCAAACTGGGTCTCGACCGCTCCGGGTATCGACTGGTGATCAACAACGGACCGGATGGCGGTGAAACGGTGCCTCACCTGCACTGTCACCTTTTGGGAGGCCGGCCGATGAAATGGCCCCCCGGCTGATGACACCCTATTCGCCCGCGATTTCCCGGGATTTCAGCATCAACCAGGTCAGCTCCTCCATGTACGCGGTCGGGCGCGGATAGCTGATGGCCTCGGTCACATCCCCGGTCAGGGACTCCTGGGACAAAATGGCGGCAGCCCGGTTGACCAAGGCTTTGGGACAGGACCGGACCAGATGCCGCACCAGATTCCGGTATTGTTCCCCCTGGTTGTCCGGCTCGTTGGGATCCGCGAATCCGGGCATTTGATCCCACATCAAGCGCTCCGACGCGGCACTGAA
>JBGAPN010000580.1:0-2452 GCA_044221235.1 Limisphaerales bacterium | reverse complement strand
GCCAGTAGAATGTAAAAGAGGGCCTCCTTGATGATGAGGGGAAAGGCCGGGCCGTTCGGGTCAGCCTCCACGATCCGGGTCAGGGCCAGGAACCCGCAAAAGAGATTTGCAGCCGTAAACAGGTTCGGCAGAAGGTAGATCTTCAACCGGCCGGTCGAATCGACACCGGCATCGACGTCCGACGCTGCACCAACGGTCCGGTTGTCTGAAGGTTCAGCCATGGCCTTTCATTTCAGCCGCGCCATGATGGTCTCGCCCCCCCGGACGCGGTCACCCAGCTGGATCCCGATTTCGGCCGTCAACGGCAGATACAGGTCCACCCGGGATCCAAATTGGATCAGCGAGATCCGCTCCCCGCGTTCGATGGCTTCCCCCGGGCTCAGCCAGGGAATGATTCGTCGCGCAATGAGTCCCGCGATCAACCGGACCCCGACAACCGGTTGCCCCTGTTCCGCGGTTCGAATCCCAATCAGCACGTTCTCGTTGTGGGCTGCCGACTCCGTCTTGAGTGCGTTGAGAAACTGGCCTGGATTGTGTCGGACACCGAGTACGGTCCCAGCGACGGGCGCCTGCTGAACATGCACGTCGAATACCGACAGGAAGATTGACACCCGTTTGCAACGTCCGCCGAGGTGGACAGGTTCCTCGGTTTCATCAATGACATCCACCTTGCCATGCGCCGGCGCCACGACAATACCGACCCCAGGTGGCACCCGGGGATTGGGATCACGAAAAAACCACAGGGAAAAAATTGCAAACACCAGCCCCAGCAAGACCACGACGGCCGACAGCAGGAAGCTCTTCGGCCACACCAGGGACGCAAACCCTGTCAAAAAAATGGCGGCCAAAACCGCCTTCGAGATGTGGGCGGCAGCGGCATTCAACGCCTTACCTTGATGCTTCACGGGCCGGGACCATAACCGGAGGCGTCCGGCGAGGGAAACCCGATCTCGATGTCCGTTGCTTTCCAGTTCCGCTCATCCCTGCGCACCCGTTAGCCTATGCCCATGACGAGATATTCCCTCTTCCTCAATGGGGCCATGGTTCCTGCAGCCGAGGGCCGGACATTTACCACGCGAAATCCTGCCGATGCCCGGGAAGAAGTGGCGGAGTATGCACACGGCGGTGCGCCTGACGCCGTCGCCACGATTTCCGCCGCACGCGCGGCGTTCCCGAAATGGTCAGCCATGACGCCGGTGGCGCGGGGGAGAATCCTCTCGAAAGCCTCGCAAATCCTGGAGTCCCGCAAAGCTGCGCTGGCGGAGCTGCTGGTTCGCGAAGAGGGAAAAACCCTGGCGGAAGCCACCGGCGAAGTGCAGAGGGCCGTCGACATTTTCCGGTTCCACGGTGGTCTGAGCTACACGCTTGGCGGCCAAACTCTCCCGCATGAGATGCCCGCAAACCTCATGTACACCCGCAGGGAACCCCTGGGAGTGGTGGCCCTGATCACTCCGTGGAACTTTCCCATCGCGATTCCCGCCTGGAAGATGGCGCCCGCACTCGTGTGCGGAAACACCGTGGTGATCAAGCCGGCCTCGGCCGCACCGTCGATGACCTTCGAATTGGCCCAGGCGCTCCACGATGCCGGACTCCCCGCTGGGGTTCTCAACGTGATCACCGGGGACGGCCGTTCGTTCGGTGCCGAAGTGGCCCGAAATCCAGCTGTCCAGGCTCTCAGTTTCACCGGGTCCCATGCCGTGGGCAGCCAATTGTACCAGGACGTCGCCCCCCGCATGATCCGGTGCCAGCTCGAAATGGGTTCCAAGAATCCGACGTTGGTTCTGGCGGATGCAGACCTCGACCTCGCCGCCAAACTGGTGGCCATTGCCGGATTCGGACTGACCGGGCAAGCCTGCACCGCGACAAGTCGGGTCATTGTGGAACGCTCCGTCCTTCAGCCATTGACCGACAAACTCGTGGCCATTGCCCGCTCCTGGAAAGTAGGGCCCGGAATGTCACCCGGAGTCCAGATGGGTCCCGCCGTGAGCGAGATTGAACTGAACGGCAACCTGGAGGCCATTGCGGCAGCGCGCGCAGAGGGGGCCGAGCTTGTTTGGGGCGGAAACCGTTTGATCGATGGCGAACTTGCCCATGGCTGGTTCATGGAACCCGCCATCCTTACCAAGGTGACTCCGTCGATGCGAATCGCCCGTGAGGAAGTGTTTGGCCCTGTTGTAGCACTGCTGGCGGTTGAAAATTTTGATGAAGCCATCGCGGTCGCAAACGGGGTCAGCTACGGACTGAGTGCCAGTCTGGTCACCCGGGACCTGAAGAAGGCCATGCTTTATTCGGAGCAGATCGAGTGTGGCGTGGTGAAAATCAACCAGATCAGCACCGGCCTTCAGTTGCAGGCACCGTTCGGCGGCGTCAAGCAGAGCAGCACGGACACCTATCGGGACCAGGGTGCTGCATCCTTGGATTTCTATTCGAGGACCAAGACGGTCTACCTGGA
>JBGAPN010000070.1:0-16120 GCA_044221235.1 Limisphaerales bacterium | reverse complement strand
TGAGAAAGGCCACCGGTGCCAGATCCCCCTCAACCGCTTGAGCCGGCAATTGCAGCCCCAATTCGGCCGTCTCGGTGTCGTCCACCCGCACCACTGCAGGAACACCCGGGTCGCCGGCAACGGAGGGCGTCACCCGCACTTCGCGGGTGCCGTTGCGACGTCCGTCGTCCGTCACCATTAGGTCAAACACCGCGTCGCTGGAACCGGCGGGAATGGTCACGCTCCCCGGGACACTCAGGAGTCCCGGCAGGCTGCTGGCCAGCTGGACCGTCACATCGGACGCTGCGACCGAGGGCAGTCGGACGCGGCCGCCCCCCGAAATCGTCCCGGCATCCTCCCGAAGTCGCGAACCCACCTCGGCCACCACCGGCGGATTGCTGGAAACGGTCAGAGCGCGGCGTCCCACGAGTCCCGACGGCGTGAAGGCCACCAGGTCCACGAACCGGCCCGACGGCAGCGAGAGATTCCCCTGCCACGTCCCCGCCGCGAGGGGCACTTCGCCGGGCACCACCTCCGAACCCTCCCAGCTGATGAAAAAAGGACGCACCAACCGCCGGTCCAGGGTGCCGGTCGTGGGATTGAGTAAATGCCAGTCCGCAGCGGTATGGGTGTCCCTCGATTCCACGCGTTGCCAGGTCGGACTGAGTGAAACGGGCGCCGTCAGGCCAGGCAGCGTCGGGCCTATCCATTGCCATGCGGGAACGGCCACTGGATCCTGGATGGCGGCGGGGTCGGCGCCACCCAAGGCGACGAAATCCATAACGGCGCCCGTCGGATCCTGAAGCAGCGCTGCTGCGAGCTGGTTGCTGGCTTTCGGGGTCCAGTAAAGCGGGTTGCCCAGGTTCAGGTTGGGAAAGGTCCCTGGGCCTGTGCCGCCGCCCCGTATGACCACGCCACGTCCCGCCTGCAGGGTGGCGTTCGCAGGTAGCACCACCGTGCCCACCGGCGTCGGCCACCGGGCCTGATCCCACACCGTCACCTTCCATCCGCCAACCGCCATCGAGACGGTGTCCACGTTGGCCACCTCAATGGCGGCGCCGGATCCCGAGGCGGTTGACGCATAGGTCACCTCGCTGAGGAGCAGCCGGGGCGCTTTGGCCGCAGGCTTCAGGCCGACGATCCGGACCGGACCCGAGACCTCCGACGCCGGCTTTCCGAAGGCATCGAGGACCTGCAACGAGGCGGGCGCCGGGATTCCGGAAACGAGCGGTCCGCGGAATTCACCCCAAGCCAGGGAATCCGCCTCACCGCGATCATCTGTCGTGAAGGACCATACCGGCCCCGCGATCACATCCGCCGCTTCACGCCGGATCACCTGCCAGTAGTAGGTGCCTCCACCTCTCAGCGGTGGAGTCGGAACTGCAGTGGCACGGGTGATCGCCAGGAGATCGGCAGGACCGGGCTGGGGCTGGTTCGACAGCCGGACTTCAAACTCCACGCCGTCCTCCTCCCCGGTTTCCAGGCGGACGTCGTCCAGCGCCTGTTCCACCGCCCCGTTAACACTGCGCGAGACGGCCACCAAACGCACGGTCAGCCCGGCATACTCGGTGATGTCGACCGCATGGCGCACCCAGCCTCGCAGGACCGGGGTATTGCGAGCCGGCGGTCGAATATGACGAAGCCGGTGTTCCGCGTTGGGAATGTTCGGGTACGCCCAGAGCGACAGTTCGGAAGAGCCCTCAAAGCGGGGATTCTGCGGCGAACTATAATTTCCGAGCCGCAGCCACTCCCCCACGATGAGGCGCACCGGACGTCCGGTGTTCGGGACGACAAATTCCCGTTCAAGAGAACCCTGCCCGGGTTCCGAAATGCGCATCACGGCCATGCGGGTTCCCTCCAACGGAACCACCGGCTTCATGGAAATCTGAAGCGGCGCCAGGTTCGTCGCGGCATAGATCTGGCCGCTCTGAAACGTGGGCTGGACGACCAGCCAGTCCTGGAAGGCGGATTCAAAGCCCCCGTTGCCGAGACTGGATGGGGACCCGGACCACGCCAGCAGCGGCGCCGCGACGACATGGGTGGCCCCGTCGAGGGGCGTCGGCTGAGCGGAAGGTTCGGCAGCGCGTGCGAGGGCGACAAACATTCCGAATGCGCAGGCGCGCAGGAATCCTTGAACGGAAAGCCTGGGTTCCATGGGTGGTGTGGGTCGCACTAGACACGCGCCCCCGGAGTCACTCAAGGCGGAAGCCGCCAACCGTCCTCCGAATCGTCATTAATGAAGAACAGTTTGAGTCAATGCCTTCCCCCTTTCGTCGCTGAGTGAGGGGAAGTGGGAAGGACCTAACGGGTGCTTGAACCTCAGTTTAGGAGCCTGAGGCCTTGGGCGAATCCATTCGACCCAACTGTTCGTGCTTCCCTCATTCTCAATCAGAGAAACTCCTGAATCATCCGGCCCACCACAGCATCCGTCGCCTCGAACGCTCCGGTGCCTCCGAAGTTGGTAACCACGACACAGGCCCAGTCCCGATTGGGTGCGATCCAGACATTGGTGAACCACTGGAGATTGGAACCGGTATGCGTAATCGTCTTGCCGTTGGCCCAGGGCCGGTCGCCGATGTTCCAGCCCAGCGCGTACCCGGAGTTGTTGGCCAGGGCCGAGTGAAGTTTAGTGAATGCAGCCGCCGGGATCAGTTCGGTCTGCCCCCGTTCCCCGGCAAGATGGAAGGCCACGTAGCGGGCAAAATCGACCAGGCTGCAGTGGACCGTCGCCGCGGGACCGATGCCCGGGGGATTGTCCGCGCCAATGCCCGGAGCCACCGGGGTCCGTGTCGTGCCGGAACCCGTGTGTCCCCAGGGCTGATCAATGTACCGTGGAGACGCCGGGACGCCGAAGCCCGCTGAAAACATTCCCAGCGGCTGGAACAGTTTCTGGGTGATCAGCATCTCCCAGGGAATTCCGGCGACCCGTTCCAGCATGGCGCCCGCAAGGGCGAATCCCGCGTTCGAGTACTCGTAGGCGGTACCGGGCGGCGTCTTCGGGGGAAGGGCCGTGAGTTTCTCGAGCAGGAACAACCGTTGCTCGGTCGGCGTTCCTTCGTGGTTCCACAGCTGGCTCCAGATGCCGCTTGGACCGAGGTCCTCCACGGCGCCGGCCCGATTGGCCAAAAGGAGTTCCAGCGTGGCGCCCGACCAGCCTGCATTCATCGTTGCTGCCTTCTCGGGAAACACATCCATCAGGCGGGTGTTCCATTGGATTTTGCCCTCGTTTACCAGAATCGCCGCCAGCGTCGCGGTCATCGACTTGGTCAGTGATCCGTGATGCCACAGATCCTGCGAGGTCGCCGGGACCGTCGAGCCCCACTTTCTGACTCCGGTCACGCCGTAGGCCACAATCTGGTTGGAGCGGACCACCGCGCACCCGAGGGCAGGCAGCGAACGGGCAGAACGGATCCCCTCAAGGATGGACGTCAGGTCCCGAACCTCACCCCCCGTCGTCCTGAAATACAGGGCGCCGGGTGTGGCGGTGGCGAACTGCTGGACGGTGTTGGATTGACCCACCACCCAGGGCCCCATCGGAATCCAGTGCGAAAGGTCCACCGACGCCTGCAGCTGCTGAAACTGGCCGGCCACGGCGTCGTACTCGGCGGCCACCGCCTGTTGAATGCGGACCTCAGCGGCAGTTGTCGGGAACGGGCGGAGTCCGAGAACCGCCAGGAGCACCATCAGGACAGGGAGTTTCGTAGGATTCATGACTGGATCAGCGCGAACGCTTGGACTTCATTACACCCGGCTCCCAAGAAAGGGGAGCAACCAAATTGAAACCGACGGTCGTCTCCGCGGGCCGTCTCCCGACTTCATGTCCCGCCTGGGACATGGAATTGGGAGGGACGGGTGGAACGTCCTGGCCGGCACGCGATGCGCGTACGCTCCCCTTTATCCCACTCGCACCGTTTCGACTGAGCCTCCGGTACAAACGGGGAGGATGGGCACTCGCCGGAAAAACCGGGTTCCACCGGAGGAAGTTCGCTTGCGGGTCTTCGACAGTTGAACGGAATCTTCACTCATGATCCTCCTCCGAACCGGCGTCGTCCAAGTCCTGATTGCGGGACTCCTGGTTTCCGAAACCTGCCTCGAACTTGGAGCCGCGGTGGATCACTCCGGACCCACCAACGGCCCGGTCCGAATTGTTCCCGATGGCGACCATCTCCGCGTGGAGATCCGTGGTCACCCGGTGGTGACCTATCGGGGCGGGCGGGGTGATCTGCCCTCCGGAGTTCCCGAGGAGTACCGTCGGGCCGGTTACCTGCATCCCCTGGTCACTCCGGCCGGTCAGGTGGTCTCCGGCGATTATCCGGCCAATCACCTTCACCATCACGGCATCTGGACGGCGTGGACTTTGACCTCGTTTGACGGGCGCTCGCCGGATTTCTGGAACATGGGCCAAAAGAAGGGTCGGGTGGAATTCGTGGAATGGCTGGGAACCCGTACGACATCGGAATTCGCCGAAATCCGGGCACGGCATCGGCAGGTCGACCTGACCTCGGGAACGCCGATCCCGGTCCTGGAGGAAGATTGGACGATCCGGGTGCCGGCGGTCCCGCCTGGAGCAGCCCACCAGATCGATCTTTCCCTGGTGCAACGAAACATCTCCGGAAAGCCGCTTCGGCTTCCCCAATATCATTACGGAGGGCTTGGCTTTCGCGGTCTGGACGCCTGGGACGGCGCGGCCCGTTGCCGGTTTTTGACGTCGGGTGGCGTGACCAACCGTCTCGCGGGGAATGAAACCCGGGGACGCTGGTGCTGGATCGGTGGTGCGGTCCCGGGCGGCGAGGCGGGCGTGGCCATCCTGGGGCATCGCGACAATTTCCGCGCCCCGGAGCCGATGCGCCTTCATCCGACGGAACCCTTCTTCTGTTTTGCGCCGCCCCAACTGGGCGAGTTCATCCTCGAGCCCGGTGCGGAACATCGTGCGCAATACCGACTCCTGGTGAATGACGGTCCTCCCGACGCCGCCGCGCTCGACCGCGCCTGGCAGGACTGGAACAGATAGAAAGCTGAGAGCTGATTGACGCAGATGGGAGGGGGCGGCGTCGGAAACCAAAGCGGTTGAACCAACGCACCGATGGGTGAGCACTTTCGCCGCTCCTCCCCCGGCTTCCTGATCTGCGCTCATCCCGTTCATCTGCGGATTTCCCCCTCGGCCGACGGCATGGCTCCGGCTTAGCAATCATCCCCCAGCTGGGAAATTGGATTCTGGAGGGGTCCACATCTCCGTTGCCGGGGCCATCGCGGATGCGGAACCTTGGCCCGTGGTTGCACGCGTCACCCTCGATCTGGCCCTTCGGCGCGAGTTTGATTACTCGATTCCGCAGGAGCTCGCCGGTACGGTGGCGGTGGGTTCACGGGTCAAGGTGCCGTTCTCCCACCGCGAGGTGCTGGGGGTGGTCACGGCTCTCGCGGATGCTTCGCCTCACACGCAGCTCAAACCCATCCTGCGCGTCATCGGCGAACAGAGCCTGGTCACGCCGCGGGTCCTCGAGCTGGCCCGCTGGATTGCCGAATACTACTGCTGTCCGGTGGAGACGGCCCTCAAGAGCGTGGTGCCCGAGGCGGTCCGGAAGGAGGAGGACGGATGGCGGGAACGCCTCCATGTTCACGCCCTCACGCCGCCCGGGGAGCTTCCCAAACTCACGCCCCGGCAGCGGGCCATCTGGAACATCATCGAGGAATGGCGGGAACTGCCGCTCCAGGAGCTGGTGCGTCTGGGGGAGACCACGGCGGACACCGTGCGCAAGCTGGAGGACAAGGGCCTCGTGGTCATCGCCGCGAAGCGGAGCGAGCGGGATCCCTACGCACTCGAACGGTTCACGCCGACCGAGCCGCTGGAGTTGAACCCCGACCAGGCCCGCGCCCTCGAGGCGGTCGTCGCAGCCCTCGACGCGCCGGGGACCCCGGCCGGGAAGGATTCCGGGCCGGGAACCTTCCTGCTCCACGGGGTGACCGGCTCCGGGAAAACGGAAATCTACCTGCAGGCCATTGACCGGACGCTGGCTGCGGGGAAGGGCGCGATCGTCCTGGTGCCGGAGATTTCGCTCACGCCCCAGACCGTGGAACGATTCAAGGCGCGGTTCTCCAGCGGACCCAGGCAGACGCTGGTGGCGGTGCTTCATTCCCAATTGAGCGCGGGCGAGCGCCACGACGAATGGCACAAGATCCGGCAGGGACGCGCCCGCATTGTCATCGGCGCGCGATCCGCCGTGTTCGCGCCGGTTGAGCCGCTGGGGTTGATCATCGTGGATGAGGAACACGAGCATTCCTACAAGCAGGAGGAGGCGCCCCGGTATCACGCGCGTGACGTTGCCGTGGTTCGCGGACAACGGGATGGCGCCGTGGTGGTTTTGGGCTCCGCAACGCCGTCGCTGGAGAGCTATTTCAATGCGCTGCGGGGCAAATACCGCCTGTTGGAATTGCCGTCCCGGGTCACGGAAACGCGACTGCCCGTGGTACGGGTGATTGACCTCCGGTCGGAGCAGCGGAAATCCAGGGATGGCGGCAGTAGTGCGGGCATTTTTTCACGTCCCCTGCGCGACGCCATCCAGCTCCGTCTGGAACGGTCCGAGCAGACCATGCTGTTCCTGAACCGGCGCGGGTATTCCACCACGCTTCAGTGCGAGCAGTGCGGGTTCGTGGCAGGCTGTCCCAACTGCAGCGTTTCCCTGACCTTCCATCGCCGGGCCCAGGAACTCCGCTGCCACATTTGCGGCCATCACGATGCCGTTCCCGGCCGATGTCCCCAGTGCGCCAATCCCGCCATCCGCTTCTCGGGCCTGGGCACCGAGCGGGTGGAGGATGTGTTGTCCCGGCTATTTCCCAAGGCCCGCGTGCGGCGCATGGACTCCGACACGCTGCAGCGCAAGGAGGATTACCGGCAGGTGCTCACCGAGTTCCGGACCGGGAAGATCGACATCCTGGTGGGCACCCAGATGATCGCCAAGGGGCTTCACTTTCCCAACGTCACGCTGGTCGGGATCATCCATGCTGACCTGAGCCTGCACATGCCGGATTTCCGGGCCGGGGAACGCACGTTTCAGCTGCTCACCCAGGTCAGCGGCCGGGCGGGGCGCGGCGACGTCGAAGGGGAGGTGTTCGTGCAGACGTTCACGCCGTTTCATCCGGCTATCCAGTTTGCCCGGCGCCACGATTACCTCGGATTTTACGAACAGGAGGTCGAGTTCCGGGAGCAGCTCAAATATCCCCCGTGGACGCGGGTGGCCCTGCTGACCCTCCGGGGTCGCAACGAGGACAAGGTGAAGTTCTCCGCGGACCACCTGCGGAAGCTCCTGGAGGGGCGTCTCCACGGCTGGCGCGATGCGATCGTCGCGGGCCCGGGTCCGGCGCCCCTGCTCAAGGCCGAGTCCTATTTCCGGTATCAGATCATGATCCGCACCCGTGCGATGGCCCGGCTCAGCCGGGAACTCGCCGCCATGGAATCGGAATCGGAATGGCCCGACGACATTCGTCTAACCCTCGACATTGATCCGGTGAATCTGGCGTGAGGGGGATGGCGGGGAGCGGCAAGCGGCAAGGGGCAAGCGGCAAGCGGGAAGGGGGAAGGGGGAAGGGGGAAGAGAGGTTCCAGCTTCGCAGTCAGGTCCCCCTCTCCCTTCTGACTCGGGGAAGAAGGAAGAGGGGCTGGGTGAGGGCTTGGGGGCGGCAGGCGGCAGGCGGAAAGCGGTAGGCGGGAAGAGACAAGTTCCCCAGTTTGCATCGTCGCGTGGCGCTCCTGCCGCTTCCCGTTTGCCGCTTCCCGTTCCCCACTCTTCCTCCTTCGATTGACCGGAGGGCGGGCCGCTGCTTCCTTCTCCGCGTTGTGTCCAATCAACTTCTTTTTTCACTGGGCGTTGTTCTGACGGCAGGCGTGCCGGTTTGGGGCCAGCAGATTCCGGTGGTGGAGCGCCATCTGGCGAACGGGTTCAAGCTCCTGATGGTGGAGCGGCACGAGGAACCGCGCATCGCGGGTGGCTGGGTGGTCAAGGTGGGCAGTGCCAACGAGCGGCTGGGCACCACTGGCATCGCCCATTTGTTCGAGCACATGATGTTCAAGGGGACGCCAACGCTCGGCACTCGCGACGCCCAGCGTGACCTTCAGCTGATTGCGGAGCAGGAACGGGTCCGTGGGGAGATGCGCCAGGAGGAATCCGTGATGCGCGCCCAGCTCCGTCGGGGCGAAGTGGCCGACATCACCCAGCCCGAGAGCTTCACACCGAAATACCGCGAATTACAGGCGGAATTCCGGAAGCTGATCGAGGAACAGCGCCAGCTGCTGGTGAAGAACGAGTTTGACCGCGTTTACACCACCGCCGGCGCGTCGGGAATGAACGCCTTCACCTCGGAGGACATGACCGGTTACTTCATCAACGTCCCCGCCAACAAGCTGGAGCTCTGGTGCTGGATGGAGAGCGAGCGCCTGCTGCATCCGGTGTTTCGCGAATTCTATGCGGAACGGGATGTGGTGTACGAGGAGCGCCGGATGCGGGTGGAGTCGACCCCGATCGGGAAATTCACCGAGGAATTCACCGCCACATTCTGGGATGCGCATCCCTACATGTGGCCGGTGCTCGGGTGGCCCAGCGACATTCCGAACATTTCCAAGAAGGATGCGGACGATTTCTACGCCCTGTATTACCAGCCGCAGAACATCACCATCGTCCTGGTGGGCGACTTCAAGCCCGATGACGCCGAGGCGATGGTCAACCGCTACTTCAACCGCATCCCGTCCGGCACCCAGCCTCCCCCGGAAGTGGTCACGCGCGAACCGGCCCAGGTCGCGGAAAAGCGCATGTTTGCGGAGGCGGAGACCAACCCGCAGGTGGACATCCTCTGGAAGACCGTCGCGTTCCGGCACAAGGACAGTTACCCGCTCGACGTCCTGCAGTTGCTGATGAGCAACCGGACCGGCCGCCTGTACAAGGGACTGGTCCTGGGCCGCGAGGTGGCCACCGACGTGTACGCACAGCAGGATTCCAAGAAGTGGGCGGGCTACTTCAATGCCGGTGGCGAGGTCAAGTCGGGCCACACCCCGGAGGAGGTGGAGCAGGCCATCTACGACGAGCTGGAGCGTCTGAAGAACGAACCGGTGCCCGCGGAGGAGCTGCAGAAGGTGAAGAACCAGTTCACCGCCTTCGAGTATCGGAAGCTGACCGCGAACTTCCCGATTTTCCTTCAAGTCCTGCAAAATGAAGGCTTGGGCGACTGGCGGGAGGTGAACGAAGGCGGCGCCAAGCTCCAGTCCGTGACGGCGGAGGATGTGCAACGGGTGGCGAAGACCTATTTCACCAAGGAAAACCGGGCGGTGGCCACCTACACGCGCAAACCCGGGACCGGGGGGCAGGATGAAGATCCCGACCTGGCCGGGCTGGCCGCTGACCAGAAGCCGGTGGTCCGCCGGATCATGGAGTCCCTCGCGGGCGAAACCGATGTGGCCAAGCTCCGGCAGGCGTTGGCCCAAATGGAGGCGCAGTCCGCCAATGCCGATCCCAAACGCCAGCAACTGCAGCGGCTGATCCAGAAGAAGGTCGCCGCCCGAATTGCCGAACTGGATAAGAAGTAATCCCAACATCATGACGTCCCGAATTGTTGCCCCTGTCCTGTTCGCGCTGGCCCTGCGCCTGGCGTTTCCCGCCGCTGCCGCGGACATTGTGGATCGCCCGGAAAAACTCACCTTTCCGCCGCTGGTCTACCAGCCGCCGGATCCGTCGGAGTACCGCGTTGCGCTGAAGTCCGGCCCGGTGGCCTATGTGGTTCCCGACCGCACCCTGCCGCTGGTGACCGTCAGCATCATGATCCGCTGCGGGGCCTACCTGGATCCCGTCGGCAAGGAAGGCCTGGCCGGGTTCGCGGGATACCTCCTGGCCCGCGGCGGCACGACGTCGAAGACGGCCGAGGAACTGGAGGAGCGTCTCGAGTTTCTCGCGGCGAACCTGAATTCCAGCGTGGGAAATGATTCCGGAAGCGTGAGCCTCAACCTGCTGTCGAAGGATCTGCCCGAGGGCCTCGCCATTCTCCGGGAGGTGCTCACGGCACCCCGCTTCCAGCAGAACAAGCTCGACCTGTACCGGCAGCAGACGCTGCAGGACATGAAGCAGCGCAACGACGATTCCAAGAGCATCGAGGCCCGGGAGCAGGACCGGCTGGCTTACGGCGACACGTTTTGGGCCTGCCGTTTCGATACAGAAAAAAGCGTGAACGCCATCACCCAGGACGACCTGAAGGCGTTCCATGGAAAATGGATTCACCCTTCCAGCTTCGTGGTGGCGGCCAGCGGCGATTTCGACCGCGACGCCATGATCGGCCAGCTCGAGACGCTCTTCGCCAACTGGCCCTTTGCCGGTGAGACGCCGCCCCCAATTCCGAACCAGATTTCGATGGCTCCTCCCGGAATCTACATGGTGAACAAGGATGTGAACCAGGGACGCGTCTCCGTCCTTCTTCCCGGCCTGCTGCGCGACAATCCCGATTTCCTCACCGTCCAGGTGATGAACGACATCCTCGGCGGCGGCGGCTTCACGTCCCGCATCATGAACCGGGTGCGGTCCGACGAGGGCCTGGCCTACGGTGCCGGCAGCGGGTTTCCCGGTGGCGTCTATTACCCGCTCGCCTTCGAGGCCTCCTTCGCCTCCAAGTCCCGTTCCGTCACCTATGCGACCAGCATCGTGCTGGAGGAGATGGGTCGGATCTCGGCCACTCCGGTGAGCGACGAGGAGCTGCAGACCGCCAAACGGTCGTTCATCGACACCTTCCCCGGGAACTTCAACACCAAGGCCAAGGTGGCTGCGATCTTTGCCCGGGATGAGTTCACCGGCCGCTACGCGCGGGATCCCAAATATTATCAAACCTGGCGGCCGCGCATTGAGGCCATCACCCGCGAGGAGGTTCAGCGGGTCGCCAAGGAATACCTGCATCCGTCAAAGGCTGTCATCCTCATGGTCGGCCAGCGGGCGGACATCGAGAAGGGGGACCCCGCCCATCCCGTGTCGCTCCAACAGCTCTCCACCGGCCCGGTGACCCAGGTGCCGTTGCGAAACCCGATGACGATGGAGCCCCTGCCGCTGGGCACCAACTGATGAGCGGGCCCCTATCGCCGGGCGACCCGCCACGGCATCGCATTGGTTCAGTTCCCTACCTCAATGCGCTCCCGCTCACCGCCGATCTGGGCAATGAGGTGGCGCTGCTTCCGCCGTCCGTGCTGGCGCATGGAATGCAGGAGGAAGCCTTCGATGCCGCCCTGGTGAGCGTCACCGAGGTCCTGTTCTCTGAGCGGTTCCGCGCCCTTGAGGGTTATGGCATCCTTTCGGACGGCCCCGTGTTCAGTGTTTTCCTGGCGCACCGCACGCCGCTCGACCGGTTGCGCTCGGTTCATGTCGACCCGGCCTCCTGCACCAGCGTCAATCTGCTCCGCGTCCTGCTGGAGGCCCGCGGCGTTCGTCCGGAGTTTCGCCTTCTGGAAAGCTACGAGGGGGCGGGGGCGCACGATGACGTGCTGCTGATCGGGAATCCCGCCATCCGGTTTCGAAGGACCCTGCACGATCACCAGATCTGGGATCTGGGTGCCGCATGGAAGGAGCTGACCGGGCTTCCGTTCGTGTTCGCCTTCTGGGCCATCCGCGATGGGGTGGAGGCCATCCCGCTGGCGCGAACGCTGGCCCGGGCGGCGGAGTCGGGCCTGGCGAAGATTCCCAAACTGGTGGAGGCCAGTCCGGACTTTGACCCCGACTTTCGCCGTGCCTATCTCGGCGGACACATCCGGTACCGGCTGGATTCCGCGGCGCGGGCCGGTCTGGAACAGTTCGGCGAATGCCTCCGGAAGACGTCCCACCGCCGGGTGCACCCGATTCGCTGGGTGCCGGTCCCACCCCTTACTTGATGCCGGAGAGCCGGTCCCGCCACAGACGGTAAAACTCCGCGGTGGCCTGGACGTCCCGGAGACAATACGCGGCAATCTCGCGAAACCGGCCCTCGGCCAGCAGGGAATTGACGTCGGCCCCCGTGATGCCCTGGGCCTTGGGCGACGGAATTCCAAACGCCTTGCAGTAGAAATCCAGGTTGAAGCGGCGGGCGGCGCCGTCCCGTCCACTGACGTTGTAAAAGGTGAGTTGCTCGGCCAGGTCGCAGTGGGGCTCGGTCTGATACCGGTATCCCAGCCAGTCCTTGCGGGTGATCTCGACGTTCAACACGGCGGAGCGGAGATACAGGAACGGGACGTCGAATCCGCGTCCATTGAAGGTCACCACCTGGTCGTAGCGACGGGCGACATCCCAAAAGGCGGTGAGCAGTTCGGCTTCGTCGACCTGGGGTGCGAACTCGATGCCGTCGACGCCGCTCTCCGTCTCCTCCTCGAAATCATCGGACTGGAACAGCACCTGACCCTTGCCGGAATCGGCATTGACCATGGCGATGCACACGACCTGGGCGGTGAACGGCCAGAGGTTGAACTGTTGGCTGATTTCGGCGCGTTTGCGGGCCCGGTCGGACTCCTCGGGCAGGCGTTCCGCCTCGCGGAACAGGTATTCCTGCTGGGAATCGTCGAACTGCTCCAACGGCAGTGCGGAAGTTTCAATGTCGAACACGAGTCGGGCCACGCGCCGGTTGTATCGGGAGCACCGGAAAACGAACAGGCCCGAGATTTGGGGAGGGGCGGAGAGAGGCGGTAAGCGGCAAGCGGTAAGCGGTAAGCGGCAAGCGGCAAGCGGTAAGCGGGGGTCGCGTGGAGCCTCCCCCTTCCCTTTTCCCCCCTTACCGCTTACCGCCTACCGCTTACCGCCTACCGCTTACCGCTTCCCCCCTTGCATGCCGGGTTCCTCCCCCAGCAGATTTTGCGGACATGACTTCGAATTCGTCCGCGGCGGTTTCGGGATCGTCCTCGCCCTTGCCCTTGTTGGATCCCTGGCCGGGACCCCACGGCGGCGTGCCGCCGTTCGACCGGGCGACGTTGGAGGCGTTTCGGCCGGCCTTCGAACGGGCCATGGCGGAGTATCGGTCGGAGATCCATGCCATCGCGTCGAACCCCGTGGCCCCCACGCTGGACAACACCGTGGTGGCACTGGAGCGGGCCGGCCGGGCGCTGGAGCGTCTCCAAACCGTGTACGGGGTCTGGAGTTCCAACCTGAGCACCCCGGAATTCCGGACGCTGGAGCAGGAAGTGGAACCCCAGTTGGCCGCGCTGCAGGACGAGATTCACCAGAATGAGGCGCTCTTCCGGCGAATCGATGCTGTGTATCACTCGCCGGAGAAGCCCGGTTGGACGCCGGAGCAGCAGCGGCTTGCCTGGCTGGTTCACACCAATTTTGTCAGAGCCGGTGCCCGTTTGGATTCAGCGGCCAAGTCCCGCGTAGCCGCCATCAACCAGCGACTCGCGACCCTCTACACCACATTCAGCCAGAACCTGCTCGCGGATGAAGAGGGCTACGCCACGGTCATCACCCTTGATGTCGATCTGGCGGGACTCCCGGAATTCCTGCGCTCGGCTGCTGCGGCGGCCGCCGAACGCCGCGGATTGAAGGACGCCTGGGTCATCGCGAACACGCGGTCCAGCGCGGAACCTTTCCTCACCTACGCCGACAACCGGGAACTGCGTGAGCAGGTGTGGCGACATTTCGTGGGGCGGGGGGACCATCCGGGCAATCACGACAACAAGCCTCTGATCCGGGAGATCCTGCTGCTGCGGGCGGAACGGGCGCGTCTTCTCGGCTATTCCACCCATGCCCACTGGCGTTTGGAGAACCAGATGGCCCGGACGCCCGAACGCGCCATGGAGTTGATCCAGGCCGTTTGGGCGCCGGCGGCCGCGCGCGTGAACCAGGAGGTGGCCGACATGCAGCGGTGTGTGGACGACGCCGGTGGCGGGTTCCGAATCGCCCCCTGGGACTACCGCTACTACGCGGAGAAGGTGCGAAAGGCCCGCTACGACCTCGACGAAAGCGAACTCAAGCCCTACCTGCAGCTGAATTCCCTTCGCGATGCCATGTTCTGGGTCGCAGGGGAGCTGTTCGGACTGAGGTTTGAACGGGTGGCGGATCTGCCGGTGTTTCATCCGGACGTCCTGGTGTGGGAGGTGCGAACCTCCGACGGCGGGCACGGCGGCTATTTCTACTTCGATCCGTTCGCGCGAATGGGCAAGCGGTCGGGCGCCTGGATGACCGCCTACCGGAGCCAGGAGCGGTTCGAGGGCGAGGTGAGTCCGCTGGTCTCCAACAATTCCAACTTCATTGCCGGACGTCCGGGCGATCCGGTGCTGGTGTCGTGGGATGACGCCAAGACGTTATTCCATGAATTCGGCCATGCCCTCCACGGATTGTGTTCGGCGGTGAACTATCCGTCCCTGTCGGGAACCCGGGTGGCGAGGGACTATGTGGAACTGCCGTCTCAACTGTTCGAGCGCTGGCTGCTGACGCCGGAGGTGCTGAACCGGTTTGCGCGTCATTATCGGACCGGCGAGCCGATCCCTTCAGACCTGGTGGAACGAATCCGTAAGGCGGCGAAGTTCAACCAGGGATTTGCCACCATGGAATTTCTGGCGAGCGCTCTGGTGGATCTCCGTCTGCACCTGGCGGGCGAGGTGTCCATCGATCCCGAGGCCTTCGAGCGGGAGACGTTGCAACGGGCCGGGATGCCGGCCGAGATCGTGATGCGTCATCGGACGCCCCAGTTCGCCCACGTGTTTGCCGACGAGGGGTACTCCGCCGGGTATTACAGCTACCTGTGGGCGGATACGCTGACGGCGGACGCCGCGGAAGCGTTCCATGAAGCCGGCGGTCTCTATGACCCGGCGGTGGCGGGCCGTTACCGGGAGTATGTGCTGTCGCGGGGCAACACGCAGGATCCGCTGGAGGCCTACCGGGCGTTTCGCGGTCGGGATGCCGGAATCGGGGCGTTGATGCGGGACCGGGGATTTGCGCCGTCGGCGGCGGGCGGGAGGAGGGAAGAGGCAAGGCGCAGTTGAACGATGAGAGTTGAAGGAGAATGCAGGAAGACGAGCTCCCGGGTTGCCGACAGGTCCCCCTCTCCCTTTCGACTCCGGGAGAAAGGGAGAGGGTTGGGGTGAGGGTCCTGGGCAAGCTGAGAGTTGAAGGCTGAAAGCTGAGAGTCGGCGGCGCGGTCGCTGCGCTTCCGCGGGCCCTCATCCGCCCTTCGGGCACCTTCATCCCTTCATCCGCTTCGCTACTGAAGGGAGAAGGAGGCTGGCTGTGCCTCCGGGGTCAGACTTCACCCCAAGGTTCCAGCCTCGCTGACAGGCCTCCTTCTCCCTTCTGAGCCAAGCGAAGAAGGGAGAGGGCTGGGGTGAGGGCTCCCCTGTCCGTCGGGTTTTCACCTTCCCGCTCGACGGCGGCGGGGCGGATGCGGCCTGATTCCCGCGCCGCGCCATGGAGAGTTTGCTTCGCCTGATCACCTCCACCGACCCAAACGTCCGCCACCAGGCTCTCGACCGCTGGTGTGAGTCCGCCAGCCGTGAGGACTTGCATCAGGCGCTCACGGAGCTCGACCGGTACCGTCGCGGGGCGGACAACCTGTATGAACGGGTCCGGGCCCTGTTCTTCCTCTATGCCATCCATCGCTTCCACCTGCCGGCGCGACTGGAGTCCTGCGGGCCGCTGATCCCTTTCCACGGATTTGAACAGCTCCTGAACCGCCGGTTTGAGGAAGCCATCGACACCTTCCTCGCCGCCCAGACGGCGCAGGGTCCCAGCGACGGACTGTGCTCCGCGCTGGCGGCGTCCTACCACCGGCTAGCGTTCCAGACCCTGGCGGACCAGGTCCGCCGCAGCGTCCGCACCGTCCGCGGCAACCAATGGATGTTCCGCATGGGACATCCGGCCGACCAGCCGCTGCGCCTTCGCCCGGAACTCCTGCGCCGTTCCGTCGACGGAACCTACCCCATCCTGCGCGAGCTGACGCCGGTGCGCATGGACCTGACCCATTCGGCCTGGTCCGACATCTTTTTCCTGGGAATGGATTATCCCGAGGGCGCGAAGGTGCTGAACATTTCCGTGGACCTCGGCGTGCATGGACGCGATCCGGCGCCGCGGCCACCCGTCAGCGCGTGGCTGCGGGTCATTGATGAACCGGTGCTGCGGCTGACTTCAGTGGACCTGGGGGCCACCGCCGACCTCGATTCATTGGGCGA
>JBGAPN010000579.1:0-2457 GCA_044221235.1 Limisphaerales bacterium | reverse complement strand
AGCAACCGTGGACCTGACGTCGGCCACTCTCTTTTAGACGGACGAAATCCCGCCCTGCCCGCAGCCGTTGTTCCCGGCGCAGACGCAACCGGGGACGGCACGTCGCGGTCATGACGGGAACCCATTCCCCCGATCAAACCGGGGTCAAGCGCTTGCGGCCCAGCCGGCGGCGACGGTTGATGATGGTGCGACCGGCCTTGGTGGCCATGCGGGAGCGGAACCCGTGCTGGCGGACGCGGCGAATTTTCGACGGCTGATACTGGCGTTTCATGTGATACAGTTGTTCCCTGGGAGGAACGGAGCCGGGGAAGCTATCAACCAAGCCCAGCCCGTCAATGCAGTTGTCCCGCAAAGATTTTTCCAGACCCCTCCGTTTAGTGCTCCCAAATTCGTCGCGTCGGCGCTACCAACGGAACATTCCTCGCAGGGTGCTTGAACCATGAATCGCCGTTCCTTCCTCCAGACCACCGCTGGCGTCGCCGGCGCGCTCGCTTCGCCCTCCATCCTTCGCGCCGCGGACAAGGCCGGCACCAAGGTGCCGATCATTGGTGTCGATGGATACCTTTACGAATGCCACCATGGATGGGGAGATCTTCCCGCCCACCTCAAATGGGGTGAAACTCATGGCGTCGCCATCGATGCGCAGGGATTCATTTACATCAAGAACAACACCGGCCCGTCCGGGCTCCGCCATCAGGACTGCATTGTGGTATTTGACCCGACAGGGAAATTCGTCCGCAGCTTTGGCAACGAATACAGCGCCTTCAACATCCACACCGTCGGCCACGGCATCGACATCCGGAAGGAAGGCGACACCGAGTACCTCTACCTGACCCACACTTGGGCCAACCTGATGACCAAGACCACGCTCAAGGGGGAAATTGTCTGGGCCCTGAGCACCCCGTGGGAGGCGGGAGTTTTCAAGGAGCGCAAGGAATTTATTCCCACCAACGTGGCCTTCCATCCCACCGACGGCAGCTTCTACATCGCCGACGGCTACGGAACCGGGTACATCTTCCGGTACGACGCCAATGGGAAATTCCTCAGCTGCTTCGGCGGCAAGGGAGGTCCGGATCAGCATGGAAAGTTCTCCACGCCGCACGGTCTCTGGGTCGACAACCGCCCGGGCCGGGAGCCCCTGCTCTGCATCTGCGATCGCGCCAATGCCCGTCTGGAATATTTCTCCCTGGATGGAAAATACGTGAGCACGGTCTCCGGTCTGAGCTATCCGGCACATCTCGACATCCGGGGCGACGTGATGATGTGCCCGGACCTTCATGCGCGGGTGACGTTATTCGACAAGGACAACAAGGTCATCGCCCACCTCGGGTTCGAACAGGCGTGGACGGACCGGGTCCTGAACAAGGGGGGACAAGGCGGGTTCATCATGCGCACCAAGCCCGAAACCTGGGAGTCTGGACGCTTCATCCATCCGCACGACGCCTGCTTTGATCAGGATGGCAACATCTACGTGGTGGAGTGGGTCTCCGTCGGACGGGTCACCAAATTGAAGAAGGTGGGCTGACGCGGGCACCCGGCATCCATCTGGGTCTCACCGGATCTGCGGTGCCCCGGGCATTTCGTTGCGTTCCGCGCCTCTTGTTCATGCCTTGAGGTCACGGCAGCCGAACACCGCCACGCCGATTCCCAGGAAGGTTGCATTGAATCCCAGCAACAGGCTCAGGGATTCCAGCATTCGGGACCATGGCACGGGTGTGACATACACCTGTTGCCAGAGATTGAGGTGGTAGGTCAGAAACCACGGCTTCAGGTCCGCGAACCAGGGAATGTTCATCAGGATGAAATTCAGAAAGATGAACGACAGGCCGAGGATGGTTGCGGCCGCGGGCTTGACCGGAAAGCACCCAAACAGGAAGGCGAGCCCCATTACGGTCACGGCCTTGACGGCCATCAGCAAATGGGCCGCGGCATACCGCACCAGCCCATTCGGAGCCTCAAATACGCCGAACAATTCACCGGGCATGAAGACGAAAAGCCCACCCCATTTAAAAAACACCAGGCCGAGGCACAGGCCGGACAAGCCCAGGGCCAGGGTCAGCACCAGGGAGAAGATGGCGCCCGCAACCCATTTTAGAACCAGGAGCCGGGCCCGTGAAATCGGACGCGCCAGAATCATCCGGAGTGTTCCGTCTTCCGCTTCCTTCGCGACCAAATCACCTCCCACCAGCGTCCCGTACAGCGGCAACAGAAGGTACGCGAGCCAGAGATTGGTGAACGCCGCTGCCGTCAGTGGCGACAAGAACTCGGCCATGTCGTATCCGTTGTTGGTCAACATCTCGCCCATGCCTCGCGATGCGCGGGAAAAACGGAAAACAGCCAGGATCACCGCTTGGGCCAGCAGGAACATGACAAACCCGAGGTAGGTGCGCTTTTTGCCAAAGAGCTTCCAAAGTTCATTTCGCAACTGGAGGGCGAGGATCATGACTCCTGAATGCT
>JBGAPN010000069.1:0-16182 GCA_044221235.1 Limisphaerales bacterium | reverse complement strand
TGGAATGGGTGATTCAGGACAAGGCGCCATTTCTCCAAGGTGTCCTCGGGGGTGTCCGACCATGGGTGTCCGAGATCGTCGTCATCACCCCATCTTCGACAAGGGACAGGACGTTAATTGCACGTCCTGTCAGTTGCCCTGTCCCCAGAAGGCTCAGGAGGCTGATCTGTTGGTGGGCACCTCGATCTGTGCGGTGGGCTCAGGACAAGGGACAGAGCAACAATCTCTCTCCTCCACAACAGTTGCCCTGTCCCCCTGTCCCGGGCGTTCCTTCCCCCTCTGGGATGTGGGACCCCGCACCGGTGCGCCAAAGTATCGGGAAGATCGTTCGTCGACGTTTCTGACGCCGGATCCCGTCATGTCCCCCAACCCTGCGCGGTCATCCTACGGTGGCGAGGACTTGGCCGGAAGCGTCCACCAGGGGTTCGCCGTAGGGCAGGTCGTCAGGTAACGGAACAAATTCGCGGATCCAGTCCCAGAGTTGGGTGAAATCCTTGTTCACGTCACCGGACAAACAGTCCGTGATGAGCCCGCCGGCGTCGGGATGCGCCTTGATTACCTCGCGGAAGGAAAACTTCGGATCGTAGAAGGCGTACACCAGCTTGCGCATGTTTTCGATGCCCTGCCGAAGGGTTCGGCCGTAGTCGGCAAAGCGGCCTGGCGAGAGGTCGCCCGCGACAAGGCCCTGGTGGATGGCCTCTCCTGCCAGGTGGCCGCTCTTCAATGCGAGCATCACACCACTGCTGAACACTGGATCCAGAAAGGCGAATGCGTCCCCAAGCAGCAGCAGGCCGGGAGCGGCACAGTGGCGCGAGTGACGCGAGTATTCGCTCGTGATGAAGTATTCGCCGGTCGAGGCACCGACGGCGAGATGCTGCTTCACCCATTGGTTCTCCTCGAGTTCACGATCGAAAATCGCCTGGGGTTCCTTCTCGCCTCCCCGGGTGAGGTATTTTCCCTCCGCTACGATGCCGATGCTGACCATGTCGTCATGTTGAGGGATGTGCCAGAACCATCCCTTCTCGGGAACGTAGGCCACGGTGGTCGCCCCTTCGTCGATGCCTTCGCCCCGCTTGGAGCCCCGGTAGTAGGTCCAGACCGCAATCTTGTTGAGATAGGGGTCCCGCAGGCGCCACCCGAGGCGACTGGAGCTGAACGCCTCCTTCCCGGTGCAGTCCAGTGTGATGCGCGAGCGTACCTCATAGGTCCGCCCCGACCGGCGGTCGGTGGCCTCGACCCCGACTACCCACCCGTCTTCGGTCAGGAGCCGGTTGACCACGGTTTCCTCCCGCACTTCCGCGCCTTTGTCCCGGGCATTGTCCAGGAGCATTTGATCGAATTCCGACCGGAGCACCTGCCAGGTTTGGGCCACCGTGTCGCGGTCGTAACGGTTGAAGAAGTAGAAGGGCTGGGACCGCTTTCCGTCGGGCTGCACGAAGGTCACGCTGAACTTCTTCACGAAGTGCGAATGCTTCATTTTCGGAATCATGCCGATGCGCTCCAGGGGTTCGAACGTAAAGGGGATCAGCGATTCCCCGATGTGGTAGCGTGGAAATGCTTCACGTTCCAGAACGAGCACGCGGTGTCCGTACTCGGCGAGAATCGCGGCGGCGCAGGAGCCGGAAGGCCCGCCGCCGATCAGAACAGCATCATAGGCGTCGGATTGCATGTTGGATCCCTCCCGGCTGATGGAATGCGTCTGGCCTGAATTCTCCACAATCACGTCGCTGAGCCTACCGACCGGCGTCGTTGTCACGGAAATAGCATTTGGCGATATCCGTAATGCCGAACCGGCATTACGATGGGTTCCATGGAGCTCCGGCACCTCCGCTACTTTCAGGCTGTCGCCGAGGAGTTGAGTTTCTCGCGGGCGGCGCGCCGGCTGAGGGTGGCCCAGCCTGCGTTGAGCCGGGCGGTTCAGGAGGTCGAGTCGGTGCTGGGTGTTCCGGTCCTGGAACGGTCGAGACACCATGTCCGTCTGACTCCGGCCGGGGCGGTCCTGCTTCGTGAATCGGCGCTGCTGGCCGAACGCTTTGAGGAAACGCTCCGCCGGGTGAAACGTGCGGCCTCCGGTGAAGAAGGTGAACTTCGGCTGGGGTACATTGGGCCTCCCACCCAACCCTTTCTCGGCTCATTGCTCCAGGAGTACCGGAGCCGGCACCCCCTCGTCGCCGTGCACCTGGAGGAACGCACCCCGGAGAGGGTCTGGGAGATGGTTCGCAGGGGGCGGCTCGCCGTCGGCATCACCCGGCCTGTTGCAGGACATGAAAAGCTGGGATTGAAGACCTACACGCTCCGGAACGAACAGCTCGGCGTGGTGGTCCCGGTGGGACACACTTTGGCGGACCGGAATCATTGTCCGTGGAAGGCACTGGCCTCGGAGTCCCTGGTGCTGCTGTCGCGCCGCGAAGGCATGAGCCTGCACGATGCCGTTTTGGTGGGCTGCCGGATGGCCGGCTTTTCTCCGCGGATTGCGCACACGCCCAGCCTCATCGGCACGGTCATGACCTATGCGGAGTCCGGGGCCGGACTCGGCGTGGTCACCGACTCGGTGGTGCCGCCGTCGGACGCATTGCGGTTCGTTCCGCTCCGGCCCAAGCGCACGGTGCCCCTCGTGTTGGTCTGGCACGAGGATGACGATCCGCCGGCGGCCCGACGTTTCCGCGAACTGATCCTGGACTGGGATGCCAGGGGACGACTGTGGCCCGTCCCCCTTCAGGTCCGTCCGAGACGTTGATTTTGGTTCGAACGATCTGGCGAACGCGGTAGGGAGAAGCTGAGCCAGTGGGGAATGATCCTGCCTGGGCGTGCATGGGACCGACGTTGGCGGTCCGTGACTCGATCCCTCGACTTGTGTGGGTGGTGCGGTCAGGAACCTGGCGTCATACGCGCTGGGAGTCACTGGGGCATGGTTGAACCCGGCGGGATCCGGCCTCGACAGGAGACCGAGAGGGCGACAGTTTTAGTCGCAAAGATCACCCCGTTGTATGCACTCCCGATTGTCACTCCGGCCCCGTTCGTCTGGTCTCCGACTTGCCCTGCTGTCGGCCTTCGCCGCGGGGATGATGTCCCTTTATGGGGATTCAGCGGGTCCTGGCCGCCGGATTCTTGCGGCGGATGATTCGACCCGGACGCTGGCGATCCTGGCGCCGGATGGGACCCTGGAGTGGCAGATCCCTGTGACGGCGATTCACGATGCTGCGGTGTTGCCCAACGGGAACATCCTGCTGCAACAGGGCTGGACACGGGTTCAGGAAGTGACCGCGGCCAAAGCGAATCCGGGCCAGAAGGTCGAGGTGCATGCCTTCCAGCGTCTGTCGAACGGCTGGACCATGATCGCCGAATCTGGGCCTGCCCGCATTATTGAGGTGGATGCCCAGGGCCGGATCCAGCGTGAGGTCAAGCTCCAGGTGGACCATCCGAATGCCCACGCCGACACCCGGCTGGTCCGGAAACTCGCCAACGGAAACTACCTGGTGGCCCATGAGGCCGACGGCCGCGTCCGCGAATATGATCCGTCCGGGAAGATTGTCTGGCAGTTCGACATTCCCCTGTTCGGCCACGAGAAGAAGGGCGGTCATGGTCCGGAGGCCTTTGGGAATTCTGTGTTCAGCGCGACCCGGCTTCCGAACGGCAACACGTTGATCGGCGCTGGCAATGGCCATTCGGTTCTGGAAGTCGACCGGGCGGGGAAGATCGTGTGGAAGATTGAGCAGAACGACCTCCCGGGCATCACCCTGGCCTGGGTCACCCGGGTGGAACGTCTGCCCAACGGCAACACCCTCATCGGGAACTGCCACGCCGGGCCGGAGAACCCGCAGCTGATTGAGGTGACTCCGGACCGCAAGGTGGTTTGGACTTGGAAGGATTTCACGCACTTCGGCAATTCGACGCCGGTCGTGGCGGTGCTGGATTCCTCGAAGTGATGCACATGCCGGGCTCCCGCCGCACCCTGAGCTGGCTCGCCCTCCTGGCCGCGTCGGGCTGGACGGCAGGACTCCATGCGGCCGATCCGGCGCCCCAGTCGGCGCAGGCTGAGTTTTTTGAGAAACGGATCCGGCCGGTTTTGGCGGAGTCGTGTTACCGCTGCCACAGCGCGGAGGCGGATCCGCTCAAGGCCGGGTTGCGGTTGGATTCGCGGGCGGGACTGCTGAAGGGTGGTGAATCCGGACCGGTGGTGGTTCCCGGGCATCCGGAGCAGAGCCGATTGGTGGAAGCTCTCGGTTGGGAGAATCCGGACTTCAAGATGCCGCCCCGGAAACCGCTGGCGCCATCGCAGGTCGCAGACCTCGTGACGTGGATCCGCAATGGCGCGTCATGGCCGACGACGGCCGATTCCACGGTGGCATCGCCGAGTGTCTCCAAGGCCTCCGCCGCGCAAACCCACTGGGCCTTCCAGCCGGTGAAGGCGGTGACTCCGCCAGTCCGGGGACAAGGGCCACCGCCGGAAAACCCGGTGGACGCCTTCATTGAAGAACGACTGGCGGCGGCGGGACTCGCTCCGGCGCCGCCGGCGGACCGCCGGACGCTCATCCGTCGGGTGTATTACGATCTCATCGGGCTGCCGCCCACGCCAGAGGAGGTGGAGGCGTTTGTGGCCGATTCGTCGGACCGGGCGTGGGAACGTCTCATCGACCGGCTGTTGGAATCCCCCCACTACGGCGAGAAATGGGCACGGCACTGGTTGGATCTGGTTCGGTTTGCCGAGACCAACAGCTACGAGACGGACGAACCGAAGCCTCATGCCTGGCGTTATCGCGACTACGTCATCCGCGCTCTCAACAGCGATAAGCCGTACGACCGCTTCATCCGGGAGCAATTGGCCGGGGACGAACTGCCCGATGGCGGTGCGGACGGTTTAGTGGCAACCGGCTATTACCGGCTGGGCATCTGGGACAGCGATCCTGCGGACAAGGAACTGGCGCGTTACGATCAACTCGACGACATCGTGGCCACCACCGGGCAGGTCTTTTTGGGACTCACCGTCGATTGCGCCCGGTGCCACGACCACAAGATCGATCCCATTCCCCAGCGCGACTACTACTCGCTGCTCGCGTTCTTCAACAATCTTGCGCCGTACAAAAACGGAGGGGCGACCGATGAGATCCCGCTGCCGGAGTCGCCCGAAGCCAAGGCGCTGGCGGTCACCGAAACCGGAACATCGGTCCCGGACACCTTCCTCTTGGCGCGGGGCAATCCCGCCAGCCCGGGTGACCGGGTCGAACCAGGTTTTCCGCGGGTGCTGAATCCACCCGCGCCGCGGATTGTCCCTCCGGCGACCGGACGTTCCTCGGGACGTCGCGCTGCCCTGGCGGACTGGATTGCCTCGCCGGACAACCGGCTGACCGCACGTGTGCTGGTGAACCGCGTGTGGCAGCATCACTTCGGACGCGGTTTGGTCCGGACACCGAGTGATTTTGGACTCCAGGGGATGCCGCCGACGCATCCGGACCTGCTGGATTGGCTGGCGCGTGATTTTGTGGAGAACGGCTGGAGTCTGAAGCGGCTGCACCGTCGGTTGCTGACCTCTGGAGTTTACCAGTGTTCCTCCAGGGCGAGTCCCGAGGCCCTGCGGCGGGACCCGTCCAACGACCTGTTTTCCCGCTTCGACATGCGCCGCCTGACGGCGGAGGAGATCCGGGACTCGGCGATCTGGGTCACCGGCTCCGGTAATCCGCGAATGTACGGTCCCGGGGTCTTCGTCACGCTGCCGCCGGAAGTGCTGGCCAGTCAGTCGGTGCCAGGCAAGGGGTGGGGTCAGTCGCCACCGGACGAACAGTTCCGTCGCAGCATCTACGTCCATGTCAAACGGTCGCTGCTCCTGCCGGTGCTCCTGGGATTCGACCTGGCGGAGACCGACCGGTCCACACCGGTCCGATTCTCCACCACCCAGCCGACGCAGGCGTTGGGAACGCTCAACGGGCGGTTCTTCAACGATCAGGCGGCGTTGCTGGCCGAGCGGGCCCGGCGTGAGGCCGGTGGATCCACCGATGCCCAGGTGCGGCGGGTGCTCGAGTTGGTGACCTCGCGTCCTCCGGTTGAATCCGAGGTCGTGCGCGGCGTCCGATTGGTGCGCACGCTGGAGCGCGAGGAGGGCGTCACGTCCTCCCGGGCCCTGACCTCGTTCTGCCTCCTGGCGCTGAATCTGAACGAATTTCTGTATCTCGATTGACCCCGTCATGAGTTCCTCCCCTTTCCACCACCACGGATCCTTCTGCCGAAGGACCCGTCGCGAGTTTCTGTGGGAGGCCGGCGCCGGATTCACGGGCGTGGCACTGGCGGGACTGATGGGATTGGAGGCATCCCGCGCCCGGGCGGCGGAGTCCGGTCCAACGCCGGGGTTCACCAACCCCCTGGCCCCGCGGCGTCCGCATCACCGGGCGCGCGCAAAAAGTGTCATCTTCCTGTTCATGTATGGCGGGCCGAGCCATGTGGACACCTTTGACTACAAGCCCGGGCTGGCGGCACTGGATGGAAAGACCATCGCGGTGAAGACCTTTGGCCGGGGCGGCCGGAAAAATGAAGGCCGCGTCGTGGGTCCCAAGTGGCAGTTCAAGCAGTACGGGCAGTGCGGCAAGTACGTCAGCGACCTGTTTCCGTACCTGGCCCATTGTGTCGACGATCTCGCCTTCCTGCATTCCATGACGGCTGACTCGCCCATCCATGGATCGGCGATGCTGCAGATGAACACGGGGAAGATTTTGTCGGGCAGCCCGTGCCTGGGGTCCTGGGTCAACTACGGCCTCGGAAGTGTGAGTGAAAACCTTCCCGGATTCGCCGTGATGCTGGATCCGATCGGCGGCCCGATCAGTGGCGCCAAGAACTGGTCGAGCGGCTACATGCCGGCCAGTTTCCAGGGGACCGTCCTGCGTTCAGCGGGGGATCCGATCCTCGATCTCCAGCCGCCGGCGGACCTCAGCGGGTCCATGCAGCGGCGGGTGCTTGATACCCTGCGCGAGTACAATCAGGAACACGCGGTGCTGCATCCCGACAATTCCAACCTGGCAGCGCGCATCGCCAGCTACGAACTGGCGTTCAACATGCAGCGCTACGCCCCGGAGGCGGTGGACCTGGGGCGGGAATCCGAGGCGACCCGCGAGTTGTACGGCATCAACGATCCGCGGACGCAGGAATTTGGGCGTCGGTGTCTGCTGGCGCGACGACTCGTGGAACGCGGCGTGCGATTCGTCCAGCTCTACGCGGGCGGGGCGCACAATGATGACAACTGGGACGCCCACACCGACATCGAGAAAAACCACAACTTCCACGCCGGGCGCACCGACCGGCCCATTGCCGGACTGCTCCGGGATCTGAAACAGCGCGGCCTGCTGGACGAAACACTCGTGATCTGGGGCGGGGAATTCGGACGCCAGCCCACTGCCGAGTACGAAAAGGGAACCGGCCGCGACCACAATGCCTATGGGTTCACCATGTGGATGGCCGGCGGCGGCGTGAAAGGGGGCATCAGTTTTGGAGAGACCGATGAACTCGGCGCCTCCGCGGTTTCAGACGCGCTTCACGTCAAGCATCTGCACGCCACCGTTCTGCATCTCATGGGACTGGATCCCAACCGTCTCAGCTATTTCTCCGGCGGCCTGGACCAGAAACTGGTGGGTGTCGAGGGAGCCGATCCCATCCGGGCCATTCTGTAGTCGGGTGCGTCAGGCTTGCGATTCCCGGGCCGCGCGCCGCCGGACTGCGTAGCGACGGACCAGTTCATCGGCGACGACACCCGCAAGGATCACGGCCCCGATGATGGCGAACTCGATGTTGTTGTGGGTGGTCACCAGCGTGATCATGTTGCGCAACACCTGCATCAGGGCGGCACCGACAATGACGCCGATGATCGTGCCCTCACCGCCGCGCAGGCTGCACCCTCCCAACACGGCGGCGGCGATCGCATACAGTTCGTAGAAATTTCCGAAATCCACCGGCTGGGCGGAATTGACGTCCAGCACGAAGAGCAGTCCGCCCAGTCCGGCCAGACCCGAACTGATCACATAGGCCAGGATCGTCATGGCGCCGGTGTTGATGCCGCTGAAGCGCGCCGCCTGTTCGTTGTTGCCCAGAGCGAGCAGATACCGGCCGTACAGCGTCCGATTGAGGAAGACGGAAGCCAGGACCGCCACGACGATGAGGAAGATCCAGGGCGCGGGGATGGAAAAGCCCGGGACGAACGGCATTGGAATCTCCCCGGTGGCTAGGGAACGCAATCCCTTGTATCCCGAACCGAATCCCACGGTTTGATCCCGTGTGAATCCGCGGGCCAGTCCCCGGTAGAGCAGCAGCCCGCACAACGTCACGACGAACGGGGGTAGTGACAGCCGGGTGATGAGCAGACCGTGGAACAGTCCGATTCCAAGCGACACGGCCACGGCCGCCGCGAGGGCTGCTGGGACGGGCCATCCCTGGTTCGTGAGCAGCCACGGAACTCCGCACCCCACGAGGCACACGACCGAACCGATGGAGAGATCAATCCCGCCGGTCACGATGACGAACGCCACGCCAATGCTGATGATGCCAAAAAGGGCGGTCCGGCGGATCAGATTCTCCAGGTTGTAACCGCTGAGGAAGCTGTTGCTGGCCATGGCGGTGATCACGCACACCACCAATAACAGCACCGTGATGCCGAGGATCTTTCTCATGTCAGAACGCAGGCAGACGGGACGATGACTTGGTCAGGAACGATGTGGAAACTGCGGCGGGGAAGCGTCGTTTCGGGAATGACTCGGGGTGGAGTCGGCGGAGATGCTCTGACTTCATGGACGTTCATGCGGTGGTGGATTCCGTGTCGGTGGCGAGATGCAAGATTGCCTCTTCAGTCAGTTCGGACCGGCTAAGTTCGCCGGTAATTCGACCCTCATGAAAGACAATGACCCGGTCGGCCAATCCCATGATTTCCTCCAGTTCGCTGGACACGAACAGGACGGCCATGCCCTGGCGCGCCAGTTCTTCCATCAGCCGGTAAATCTCATGTTTGGCACCCACATCGATGCCGCGGGTGGGTTCATCGAGCAGCAAGATCCCCGGCTTGAGCGCCAGCCATTTCCCCAGCACCACCTTCTGCTGGTTGCCTCCCGAGAGATATTGAACCACCTGGTCCGGCGAAGGCGTCTTGATGCGCAGCTCCCGGATCATCCCGGTGGCCAAACCCTCTTCGGAGGGTCCGCTCAAAAAGCCGTGTGAAGCATCGCGACGGAGGGCGGCGAGGCTCAGGTTTTCTCGAACGGCCATTTGGAGGATGACTCCCTGGCGCTTGCGATCCTCCGGCACCAGCGCCAGGCCGGCGCGAATGGCCTCCTGCGGCGACTGGGGCCGGACTTCCCGGCCGGCCACGCGGATGACGCCTCCCACCGCGGGAGTGACGCCGAACAAGGCCTCCAGCATCTCGGTCCGCCCGGCGCCGACCAATCCCGCGACGCCGATGATTTCCCCGGCTCGGACCTGAAAGCGGAGCGGATGCCTCGGATGGGCCGCGGTGCGAAGGTCGTCCACTTCGAGTCGGACGGCGCCCGGAATGTGGGGTTCCCGGGCGTAGAATTGGGAAAGGTCCCGTCCCACCATGAGTCGGACCATGGCCGGATGGCTGATTTCGGATCGCGCCAGTTCGCCGGCATTCTCGCCATCCCGCAGGACCATCACGCGGTCCGCCAGTTCCTTCACCTCGCCGAGCCGATGTGAAATATAGATCAAACCGACACCGCGGGAGCGCAGGTCCTGGATGACCCGGAACAGATTCGCGGCCTCGGCGCTGGAGAGACTTGAGGTGGGTTCGTCAAAGATCAGCACGCGGGCGTCCACCGAGAGCGCCTTGGCGATTTCCACCAACTGGCGGTGGCCAAGGCTCAAGGTGCCGACGGGCTTTGCTGGGTCGACGTCCAGACCCACCGCCTTCAGGAACTGGCGCGCTTCGGTGTGGTGGCGACGGGTGTCGATCAGCCCGAACCGGAGCCGTTCTCGCCCGAGGAAGATGTTGGCGGCCACGTCCAGGTTCTCGGCCAGGTTCAGTTCCTGGTGGATGAGCGCGATGCCCTGTTTCTGGGCCGCCTGCACCGAATCCAGGTCCACCCGCGTGCCCGCCACCTCGATTGTTCCGGCGTCGGGCGGTTGGACGCCGGCGAGGATCTTCATCAGCGAGCTTTTGCCCGCCCCATTCTCGCCGATGACCGCCAGCACCTCGCCCCGCTGAAGCGTCAGGGACACGCCCTTGAGGGCGCGAACGCCAGGGAACGACTTGGTCAACCCGGTGGCTCTCAGCAACGGGGGAGTCATGCGCGAGGTGGGGAACCTGTGCCAGTCCGGATCGGACAACCGGGGGTGGAAGGGAGGCTGGACTTACTTCCCGGACGTCTTGGCCTTGAGGTCCGCCCAGAAGGCGTCGACATCGGCCTTCCGGATCTGGCGCGCCGGGATGTCGATGAACCGGTTGGCCGGGATCACCGAGGTGTTCTTGTTGGCCAGGGCCGAGAGCACCTCGACCGACTTGTATCCGTACATGTAGGGATTCTGCACGACGGTGCCGTGGACGGTGCCCTTTTGGATTCCGTCGAGGGTGGCGTCGTCTTCGTCGAAGGCGACCACCTTCACCTTGCCCAGTTTGTTGGCCTGGGCGAGCGCCTCCAGCATCAGGGGTGGGTTGTAGGCGAACAGGCCCACCATGCAGTCGAGATTCGGGTACTTCGCGAGGGCATCCTCGGCGTTCGCCTTGCCCTTGGCGCGGTCGAACTGATCGGTGAGCGTTCCGAGGATCTTGAACCCGTTGCCCTCGATGATTTGGGACGGCGGGTCGAAATTGCCCGGATTGGCGGGGCGTCCGAGAATGGCGTCGATGACCCCCTGACGTCGGCGCTTGGCGTTGTCCTGCTCGAGGCGGCCGATGAACAACATGACGGTTCCGCCCTTGGGCATCGCCTCGCGAACCAGTTCGCCGCACATCCGGCCGGCCTGGTAATTGTCCATTCCGATGTATACCGCGCGATCGCTGTCCGGCGCGTCGGAATCGTGGGTGATCAGATGGGTCCTTTTGGCCGCCTTGTTGAGCAGTTCGGTTTGGTTGACCGGATCAATCGGACTGACGGCGATGCCGTCGATGCCGCGGGTCAGCAGGTCCTCAATGATCCGTTTCTGGTCGCTGATGCCCTCCACCGGCATGAGGGTTTCGGTGTCGACACCGATTTTTTCGCCGGCCGCCTTCACTCCGGCGGCGGCGATGGTCCAGAACGACGCCACGCCATTGCTGACGAAGGCGACCTTCTTCCTTCCGGAGGTCTTGGGTGCGGCGGCCGAGTCCCCGGCGGCGGTGCCGGAGTCCTGTTTGCAGCCGGCCCCGGCAGCGAGCAGCACGGCGAGCAGGGCAGTCAGAGTGGATCCCAGCCAGCGAGGGGAGCGGGGACTCGCAATGCGGGAGGCGAAGGACGGGGAGTTCATGTCGGCGCAATTCAAGGGTGACGGAACCAGTTCGATTTCTACTGGGAAGCTCCGGCAATGGTGACAGGAAGCGTCCTGCACCTCGATAGAAATGCGCGGGCGTTTCCCGGTGGGGACCGACTGCGTCAGTCCGTCACTGAAACCGCTGGTGCGTGTGGAGTGTCCTACGTGGAACGCGGGAAGGTCCTGGCGTGAGAAGCTTCCCGCGATGCGCGGTGGGGTGGGCTGGGACGCAGGCGGGTTCAGATGGGGCCGCAGGCACTGCGTCGCTACCCGAGGTAGGGATCGACTGCGTCGGTCCGTAACTGGATCCGTCGTCTCGACAAATCACCCATTACTCGGCCACCACTAGGGAGAAGTACCGCTCGAAGTCTGCAGGCGAGAACACTGTTTCAAAACTGAGCGACGGACCGGTTGCTGTTAAAACGTCGCTCGCCCGTTCCCATTCGGCCGCGCCAGACGCCGGGAAACCGTACGACATCACGACGCGATAGCGTTTTCCGGTCACTGCCGGCCACGACAACGTCACGGATTCAACGGAAGCGGGGTCCAATTTCACCTGCAGACCTGAGAGTCCGTCCTTGGGGGATGTTCCGGCGGCCGCTTCCTGGGCGTTGCTCAGGGAGTCCTGGTCGAAATCCCCGGACCCATCCTGATCGAGGTTTCCAAATTCAACCCGTTCCCAGTCGTCGTCGAGACCATCGGCATCGGTGTCGACTCGAAGGCTCAGTCCAACCATGTCCGGGGCGCTGTTCCAGTCGCCTGAAAAAGCCCGCGCTTCGGAAGTGAACACCCACACCTGTTCGGCGCCGGCCCCGAACAGCCCGCGATGAGAGCCTCCCGCCCAGGGCGTGGACGAAGAGGGATCCCGCGTGACGAGCCGGGTGATTCCGGTGAGGCGATCATGGACGAAAACATCCATGCGGCGATTGTCATCGTCGGAAACCAAGTCGCTGGCGCGGCTTCGGAAGGCAATGTAACGGCCGTCGCTGCTGAGGGACGGGCGATCCGAATCGCCGTTGGCCGCGCCCCCCAGATAACTGTGGGACAGACTGATTTCGACGCCGGTGATCCGGTTTCGCAGGTAGATGTCGAAGCCAAGCCGTCCGCTTTGTAGCAGTGGATTGGGCTCCAGGATGGCCGCAGAATAGGCGAGCCAAAGTCCATCGCTGCTCAGCACTGCATCCATGACCTTGCGCTTGGCGGAGGCTTCGGCGGGAAGGATCTCTTTGAAGTACGTTCCCAGGGCATCTCGCCGGAGGAATTCCGGATTGCCCCGGGAGTTCAGCAGCACCGGCCGGCTTCCATCGGCGTTGAGCAACCATCCGGTTACGGTCGCCAAACTGTCCGCCGGGACGATTTCCTGGAGCGGCTCCAGGATGCCTGTGAAAATCTCCCCTTTGGAACCCTGAACAAAGGCCGCCACGCTGCCATCATTGCTGAGGACGGGCACCGAACCTCCTGCGGTGGTGCTCAGGACGGCTACGGCATCACCCGGAAGATCGCGCAGATAGATCCGGTCTCCGTTCAACCGGGTTCCCGTCAGGTCGGTATCCCGCGCCTGGAAGACGAACCGTTGGGCAGTACGATCCATGGCAAATTCGACAACCGAACCCACTCCCGAAGAACCGTCGGCCCGCCGGGAGACCAGGATCGTCTCCCCTGTTTCCAAATCGCGTCGAAATAAATCGGGGAGGCTGTTGGAATCGTTGGAGACAAGGTTGGTGGCCCCGCTGATGAAGGCCACGTAGCGGCCATCGGCGCTGATGCGAGGCTGTCCCGAATGGCCGTTCGCGCCCGGGCCACCCTCCCGGTCCACACTCACTCGACGGAGGACTCCATTCGGTAGATCGCGGACAAACACGTCACCCGCCACGTTAACGTCTCCAGCGTCCAGGTCGTCAGCCGTACTCGAGAAGGCGACGCGTTGGCCATTGGCGCTGAATCCGGTCTCCTCCAACACCGTGGTTCCGCGACCCGACCGTGGCGTTTCCTGGACGACGCGGGGTGTCAGCAGTGTGGCTTCGCCCCCACCCACGGGAATCCGGAAAAGATCCGCGGCATCGTTCCGATCATCCGGGACCAGGGTCGACACGGCAGATTCCAAAATCAGTTGGGTCCCGTCCGGGGACAACACGGCGTCCAGGGGCTCGTTGTCGTCCGGTACGGCCAACACCGTGGTGCCCGTCATTATATTCTGAACATAGTGGCGCATCCGGGCATCGGGGATAACCGGCGTCAGATTGGTTTCGATGCTGGAGAACAGAAGGCGGGTCCCGTCGGAAGACCACTGGCGTGGTGTTGCCACCAGGGGCCGTGGCTGGCCCGCCACCAGGACGGTTTGGAGTTCCAGGCCGCGCTCGGGGGACCACACAAATAGGCCGTTGGACAAGGTCGTCACCCCGGATCCCTGCTGGACCTGGAGTGCAAAGTGGGGGCTCTCCAATGCCTCCACCAGAGTCAGCGTGGAGCCGGGACTGAGGGTCAGGGTGGACGACAGGGATTCGTTGGTCCCGGTGGTGAGGTCGAAGCGTCGTACCCCGTAGGCGGTGGACGGGGAACCCGAGACGGGAGCAAAGGCCACCGTCAGCTGGCGGCTGTCCGTTGTGAAGGCAAAGTCGCCAACGGGGTAACCTCCGGTGACGATGGGCAACTGGCTGTTTGTGATTCGGAGCTGGGAGAGATTGGTGGGATGGATGCCGCCGGACGCGAAATCCAGGACAAAGAGCTGGAGTGGGCGCACTGCTCCCGACACGGGCGGGACAAGGGTTGTGGCGGTGCTTTGAAATGCCAGACGTCGTCCGTCGCGGGAAAACCGCGGCTGGCTTGCCTGGCCCGGAGTCGGGAATGGCCCTCCATTCCAAGGCCGCGTAACCAAGGTCACCAGCCCGGTGGCACGCTCGTACACGTACAATTGTCCGCCGCGGACGTACGCCGCCCGGCTGCCGTCCGGCGCGATGGCGGGTGTCGTTCGAAGAGCGTGATCATTGTGGGGCGCGACCGCCGATTGGGCGGGGCTGCTGATGCGGAGGGTTGTTTTCGACTCCAGATCCCGAAGGAAATAATCGATTGCCTCATCGGTATCCCCGGCCGTGAGATTGGAGGCCTGGCTTTCGAACACCACGAAGCGGCCATCGTCCGACATGGCGCCCTGAAACGTGCCGGCGTTGCCTCCGTCTCGATTGTCCGGCGTCGCGCTGATCAGAGAAACAATCCCGGTCGTCGTGTCCCGCAGAAACAGGTCAACGACCGGGCCATTGTGACAGTTGGTCACCAAGGTGTCGGCGGTGCTCAGGAACAGCAAAAAGCGACCGTTGCCGACCCATTCGGCCCCGCCTGAATCACCGTTCGCCGTGCTGGAAAGCGGAATCGAAGGATCACGTTCGGCGATTGGGAGCCCATGGGCGAAGGCGCCTCCGGACAGTCCCAGCCAACCGCCAAGGCTCGCGAGGATCCCGATCCACCGGACCAGCATCCGGCAACTCCGAAGTGGGCAGATGGGGTTCATGGACGGGGAATCGAAGTTCTCTCCTGCACCCAGCGAAAATCGGGATCGGACGCAGAAACCGCAGGCGGATTAAACAGATTGAATCGTACCGGGAGGACCGTCCGGGAGCTTCGCCAGGAGTGTTGCTCCACGTGGGTGTCTGCAAACAGGAACTGCGCCGCGCGTTCATGGTGCGACGCCGGCATATCCACCCAGGCTGATCCTCCGAAAGCGGTGATGAAGATCGGATCTCCCACGCTGTCCGGATGCTCCTCCAAAAAGACAAAGATTCGCGACGGATCCGGCACATCCGGCAGGCGGAGGAATCGTCTCAAGGGAGTCAGCTCTGAGGAGGTCGGGCCAAATTGGAAATTCATCGAGTAGGATCGGGCGCGGGCGACCCATCCTCGTTGGGACTGCTGGGCGGTTACGAAGCGATCCGCTGGACAATGAAACACACGGGCCTCCTGGACCACATACGGCACGAACGCCGGGATTTGAAGATGGGCCCGGTTGGTGTTGTCCGGCTCCACACCCCAGGTCAGCCGGCCCGTTGCCCAGATTTGCTGCTCATAGGACTGGGAACCCGCCCCTGCCAGAGAGGGGTCGGGACTGCCAATCACGCGGTCGGAATGGTCCAACGCGTAGGCCTGCCACGCCTGGCCCAGCAGCTTCAGGTTGGACCGGCAGACCATGGCTTCATGGGCCGAACGGGTTCCGGCGGCGGTGGTTAGGAGAAGTCCGGCCAACAACCCCGCTGTGGCCAGCAGCGCCAAGGCATCCGATCGGGTAAAGGCTTTCTCGGAAGCGGTGGAGGCAGGTGCTCGCATAGGGTCGTTAAATCCGAAGTGGAGCCCCGGAAATCGGGAAGACCCGGGGCGTTTCAGAAGTGGATTCGAATTCTGGTCCATTGCAAGCCGCATCGGAGCAACGGTGCGGCCGGGGAACAGCGCGGGCGGGTTCGCCGTGAATAGCGGGACCGCTCCGCAGTCCACTTGCGCTCAGGAACGTGAACATTTTCTCCCGATTCGGTGGCATGGCAGTTGCGTTGGCGATGATCGGGTCGTTGGGGGCAGCCCCATCGACCGATTGGCTGGTGGATCCCAGTCCGTTCCAGGCCCGGGTAATCCTCCAACGCGACGGACGGGAGTTGGAGTTAAACAATGGACTGTTGCGACGGGTGATTCGTATCGATCCCAATGCAGCCACCGTGGCCCTGGACAACCTGGTGACCGGCGAGTCCGTCCTGCGTGGCGTGAAACCGGAGG
>JBGAPN010000068.1:0-17651 GCA_044221235.1 Limisphaerales bacterium | reverse complement strand
TCACCCTGGTGTTCGCGTACAAGCGATACCACATGGTGGGAACCGACGGGACCACCCTCGAGAGCGCCTATCCGGACGCCAATGTCTTCACCGCAGGCTTGAACCTATGGTTCTGAACCGCCAGCAGACTCCGGCCCCGACGATGCCGGCTTCGGGCGACGCCTTTGGCGCCAGCTCGATCCTCCGTCGGATTCGTGAGTCGTTCCGGTCGACGGATCTTCCGGAAGGCGGCGGTCAGATCCAGTTCCATGCGCTGGGCACCCTCTGCCGGGTCACCCTGGCCGGCAGTCCGAATGCCCGAAACGCGTTTGTGGACCTGGTTCTCCCGTGGGTGGCCGGATTCGAGGCCAAGTATTCCCGGTTCCTGCCGGATTCCCTGGTCTCCCGCATCAACCGCGCCGCGGGCTCGGGCTGGGTGGAGGTCGATGCGGAGGCGGAGCGGATTCTCGCGCTCTGCAACGAGCTGTTTTTTCTCTCCCGCGGAATCCTCGATCCAACGGTGCTTCCGCTTCTCCAGTTGTGGAATTGGAAGGCCAATCCGCCCCAACTGCCTTCCGACACCGCCGTGGCCGAGGCCATGGCAAAGGTCGGTTGGCGGCGCGTCCAGCGGGCGCCCGGAAAGATCGCCCTCCCCATCCCAGGCATGGGCATCGACCTCGGTGGCATGGGAAAGGAATACGCCGTGGACCAGGTCATCCTGCTGGCACGGCATACTGGCCTGACCGGCGCCTTGGTGGATTTTGGAGCCGACATTCGCGTCCTGGGCCTGCCTCCCGACGGCCGGCCCGGATGGCATATCGGGCTGGAGGATCCGGCGTCGCCCGGACGCACCTGGCGGGGACTCGCCGTCCGTGACGCCGCAGTGGCCACCTCGGGCGATTATCTCCGCCGCTTCGAAATCAACGGAGTCCGGTACAGCCACATTTTGGATCCCCGCACCGGCCGTCCGACCACGAGCGGCGTCCGCGCGGTCAGTGTCATCGCCCCTTCCTGCACCCAGGCCGGATTGCTCAGCACCACAGCCCTGGTTTTGGGACCGGTCGAAGGTCTTCGCCTCATCGATTCGACACCCGGAGCTGCCGGAGCCATCGTCACCGACAAACAAGTTCTCCAATCCCGCCGTTTTCATGAACACATCGCGTCGTAACCTGCTCGCCGCCACCCTGGCCCTGTTCGCCTGGACCCTCGCTCCAGCCGCCCAACCCAAGGTCGGTGACCTGTTCCCGAAGCTCGCGGACTTCAATCTGGAGGGCACCCTGCCCGACTTGACGGGCAAAGTAGTCCTGGTGGATTTCTGGGCATCCTGGTGCGGGCCCTGCCGCCATTCCTTCCCGGCGCTCCAGCAGGTGCACGAGAAGTTCAAGGACCAGGGCGTGATCGTCATTGGAATCAGCCTCGACGAAGACAAGTCCGACATGGATGGCTTCGTCACCAAGTCCAAGGTGACCTTCCCCATTCTCCGCGACGCCAAATCCAAGCTGGCGGACAAGCTCGACGTCAGCACGATCCCTGCTTCGTTTCTGATCGACTCCTCGGGCAAGATTGTAGCGATCCACAACGGCTACGAGGGAGAGAAGACCAAACGGGAGTACATGTCCGAGATCGGGAAACTGCTCCCCTCCAAATCCGCCCAATGAACCGGTCTATCCCAACGTTCGCCTGCGTTCTCGTCCTGCTGGCTGCCGGTCTGGGCTCCGGTTGTACCATGGTCAAACCGTGGGAGCGGGGAACGCTGGCGGATCCCACCATGAACCGATCCCGCGATCCGGTGGGAATCACCCTGACCGAGCACGTTTTCTTCAGTCGCGAGGGAACCACTGGAGGAACCGGCGTGGGGGGTGGCGGTTGTGGCTGCAATTGAGGACGGGCACAATCCTTCGAGCCCCGCCAGGTATGGTCCCCGGTCGAAACGCCGGATTGGCGTTCCTCCTCACCCTTTTCCGACTGCTGGCCTCGGAGTTTCCCCAGTGGGACTTCCGTCACGGGGACGCCACCTCGGGTTGGTCGGCGCTCCACGACTGCCGCCTCGCCCCTTGGAATCCCACCAACGGCCTCGTGGCGGAAATCACGGGAGACGATCCCTACCTCGCTGGACCGCCCTTGAGCCTCGACCCCACCCAGCCGCTCTGGCTCGAAATGGAGCTCAAGTCCAACACCGGTGGCAGCGCCCAAATCTTCTATTTCAATTCACAGGGACCTTCCGAAGACCGTTCTGTCCGATTCGCCGTCCCTCCCGCACGTTGGTTCTCCGCCCGGGTGCCACTGCCGGCCCTCGGGTCGGATTCCCGGCTCCGCTTCGACCCTCCCGGCACCCGGGGCCAATGTGAGATCCGTTCCCTTCGCCTCGCACCCCGAGACCTTTTGAAGGCGCCGGATTGGCCGAAACCGGTGCCGACCCGGATTCAGCCCGATGGCCCCACCGTGAAGTCGGGAGAACTTGAACTTCGGCTGGGCTACCGCTGGGGAGAATGGATGGCCCGCATCGCCGGCCGCGACATGGCCATCGGACCCACACGATCCCTGGTTGGATACCAGACGTCCGGGTCTACCCGTTGGTTCCCGCTGGAGGGCGACGCGACGATGGAACCCTCCGGCGATGGCATTGTTCTTACCTGTCGGCGCACGGACCCGGACGGCGCGCATTGGGACTTCCATCAGACCCTTCGGCCGTCCCAACGCTCCGGCGCGATTGAGATCGAGTCCCGCGTCGGGGTGGACCGGGATCGATCCGTGGTTTTTCTTCCGCTGTTCACCCTATTCCCCGGGGCTGGAAGTTTCGGGACCAACAAGACCCAGGCCTTGTTCGCCGGTGTGGAGTATCTGGGCAACGAGCCCAGCAGCTCGGAACGGGACCTCATCGGACCCCAGGCGCGTCGTCAGGTTCCGGACACGCTGAAGCTGACCTTCCCATTGATGAGCCTGTCGTCCGGGGACCGCTGGATCGCGCTGTCCTGGGATCCGTCCCGTTCATTCAGCGCGCTGTTCGATTCACCCGACCGGATCTTTCAGTCGGGCGGAAGTGTCCTGTCCGTGCAATTCCCGGGTTCGAATCCCGCCCAGCGTGAAGAGGGTTCGCTGCTGCCGTACGCGGGTGAACTCCTGAAGGCGGGAGAACCCCTCGTACTCCGGGCCACACTGCTGGGCGGCCACGGCAGCACGATCGTTCCCTCCGTTCAGGAGTATGTCGCTCGGCGTGGCCTGCCTCCGCTGCCGAATCCAGGCCGAACCGCCGTCGATTTCTTCCGCCTCGAATCGCACGGTTGGCTGGACTCCGCTATCCGCAGCGGCAACCGATACCGCCACGCAGTCGGGCCCAACTTCATCGCCCAACCCGCCTCCGATGCCGCGGTCACCCTGACCTGGCTGGCATCCCATGTGGACGACCCGGACCTCGCCGTCCGCTTGACCGAGGTGGCGGGCGGCGCCATCGCGGAGGTGCCGGCGTCCAACCGGCTTGGGTTCCAGCTGGGTCACATTGCTTTGCCGCTGGGTCCACTGGTGTTCGGCGCTGTCGAGGAGAATGCCGCCACCGCTCTGGAGGACGGACGCAAGCTGGTGGCCCGATTCCAGCCGGACGGTTCGTTTCCATGTCCGTTCCCGTGAAGCGGGCTGGCGGCCGCCGCGGTCAGCAAGACTACGCCGCACCCATGACTCCCGTGAAGCCAGCGGGCTGGCGGCCACCGCGGTCAGCAGGGTGCTCGACCATGCCGCCTTCTGCGGTGATCCGGCGCTCCTGAACGATGCACTGCGACTGCCGCGCCTCGACCGATTCCGCGATCAGGGTCCGCGGGGCGCCCAAACCTGGGAAATCCCGTTGCACACCCCGGACATCCTCGCCAGCGCGGCATTGGTGCATGCCTATACCCTTGGATTCGAGCTGACGGGAGATGGGGAGTTCCTTGCCCAGGCAAGCTATTGGGCTTGGACCGGAGTTCCCTTCGTCTACCTGGCACCGCCGCCCGACCTTAACGTCGGAGCCTTCTGCACGACTCCGGTACTCGGAGCCACGGGCTGGATCGCTCCGAACTGGATCGGTTTACCTGTCCAGTGGTGCGGCCTCGTCTATGCGGAAGCTTTGCGACGCCTCGCCTCCCATGACCCCACCGGGCCATGGTCGACGCTGGCGAACGGCATCGCCCGTGCGGGAATCCAGCAGGTTCATCCCGAGTCGGAACCCGCGCTCCAAGGTCTCCTGCCGGACAGCTTTGACCTGCGGACCCAGTCGCGGAACCCGGTTCCCATCAATCCCGCCACGCTGTTGCCCGGCGCCATCCAGGCCCTGGGCGAGCCGCCGCTCTATTCGTTTCACTCCTTCCATCGTGCCGGAGTGCGTGCATGCCTGGGCACACTCCGGGTGCTGGACGACTCACCCAACACATTCGGTTTCATGTTGCCGGATGGCCTGGGGCACCCCATCGATCCTGGTGAACGGCTTATCCTCTGAGCCACAGATTCAGCGCGACGGCACCGTCGAACTGGCGACGGCTTCACCGGTATGACGCCCGCTGGCCTGTTGGTTCTGACGCACCAACCTGCCTGGCCAACGATCGAGCTGCGATCCCGACGCCGCACGTTCCGCTCGGGAGCCCTCCCTGGGTCCGCGGCTCGTCTTCTTCCGACGCGGCAGCGTAGAAGAGAACGTGTGGAAGGCGGCCAGCTGCTGGTGGCCGCGGTTCCTGAAGCCACCCCGGGCCTTGGGGCCGGCGCCGTCGGCGCGTTGGGTCTGCTCCCGGTTCTCCGGCGTCGCGGCCCCACGGCCTGGACGGATTCCTGAACCGATTCCGCCCCTACACGGCGGCGAAGGCCCATGACCTTCGCCGCCGTTTTTGTTAGGAGCCGCATCGCTCCCTCGGCTCAACCCGCCTTGCGACCCGCCCACAAATAGGCGTTCGGCTGTAGGAATCCCTCGGCAACCCCAAACCGGTCAAAGTCAGCAATCAGGTCGGCGAGCGGATGTACCACGGCATCCGGTCCACGCAGCCCACCCAGCAACCGGTAGATGAAGGACACCCCGTCCCGGTACTCGAGCTCCTGGAATTGTCGTCGCAGACATTCCAGGATCTGTTCTCCGGTTGAAGCGTTGTCGTTGGGAGACTGCCCCCGTTCGTGCGGGTCTCTCTCGGTGAGGTACTCCGTCACCAATTCATCCGCATACGCCGACCACGCTTCCCTTCCTCGGAGAGTGCCCGCCAATTCGGGTTCGTACCAATGCCCTGTGGCCGACAGCAATCCACGGATCAGACCCACGACAGCAGCGTCCTGCTTCCTCCACCTCTCATGGCAGGGCTCCAAGCAAAGGATCAGTCCACCGGGCTTAAGTAGGGCCGCAGCCTTTGCCAAGACCGAGCCCGGATCCGGGAAGTGATGAATGACGCCTGTGAATGAGACCGCGTCATACACTCCATTCATGTCCTCGAGGCTCTTCACCTCGTACTTCAGCGAACCGAAGCCCGAATCGCGGGGACTGGATTCTAATGCGCTTTGTGCAGAAGCAATCGCCTGGCGGCGATGTCAATGCCGGTTACGCAGTACCCTGATCTCGCAAACTCGAGGGAATAGTACCCTGGGCCGCATCCCACATCCAAAAGACTCATTCCCGGGGATCCGTACCGATTAAGAAATCCCGGAGACTCTCCAGATATCCACCGGCGTAGAGCCGCGCGAAATGGGATCCGCCGACGCCGGTAAAAATAGTCACACTTCACCGCCCGCCGGAGATCAGGAACGAATCCTGCCTGCCGACGTTCGGTGATACGCTGGTCAAACGCGGCGGCCTCTTCGGCCAAATTGTGCTGCGGTGAAGAGGAGGCTGGAGAGCTGTCGGAACTCATGACTTCGAAAACTCAGGGTGCCTCTCCTGTCCGTCTTTGTCGATCCGACGCTCGGCTCCCCGAACAGTCTGTGAACAACGAGGGATAGCAGGAAATTGAATTGTCCACGTTCCCCGTTTGGAAACAGGGTTTGAATTGGACATTCAAGAGACTCGCTGGTACATGCGAGCTTAGATTCATTGTAACATGAACCCTCTACCTGGACTGCCCGGGATCTCCCGGCTCTTCGTCCTTGTTGGCTTGCTCAGCTATCTCGCCGTCTTTGAACGTGCGACCGCCGCTTGTATGCCGCCTCCGAGCAGCATCATTTCGTGGTTCGCATTTGAAAATGAGCCGAAAGATCAACCAGCGGCACATCCCCGCCGATGCCATCCAGCGCCACTTATGGCGAAGGAAAAGTGGGGAAGGCCATCTACTTCAACGGGACGGAGGGCCTCCAACTGGGTTCGAACCACGCGCGCCGACCGTCGGCTTGTCTCGTTTGAGACTTGGGTGAAGCGAAGCAGCCTCGACCAGGCGTCCATCAACTTTCCGCCCGATGGACAATCTTCACGGGCTCGGTCGGGAGCTACGGACTCGGTCTCGCGGCAGGAGGCCAGTTGTTTTTGAGTCACATTGGGATTCAATCCTACAGCTTCAATCGGAGCATCAACGACACGAACTGGCACCATGTCGCGTTAACACTGGACCCGTGTTCCGACTCTATCTGGACGGGGGGACCCGCCGCGGAGCTTCAGGTGCCGATTTCGTTCACTTCCTCCGGAACGTTCGCCATTGGATCCCTACCCGCAGCGTTCAATGGGTACTTCTATGCGTTTCTGGGCGCCATCGATGAGTTTAGTTTTTACTCCGAGGAGCTCAGTGCGGAATCGGTTCAAGCGATCTATACCGCCGGTGCGGCCGGGAAAATGCACGGATTACACTCCACCTGTTCCTGGATGTACGATCCCGGATGGTGCTGTGGCCCGGTATCCCCTGGACACCGACGCACGGGATCGGGTCTCCAACCGGCCCCCGGTTCCAAATTCCTCAGTGACCCATTCGCAAGGCATGGTCAACGGCGCCGCGATCTTCAGACTGACGCCGGGATCGCAGTTCCCTCCTCCACCCTGCAAAGTCAGGACTTTACCGTCGAGACTTGGCTCCGCCGCGATTCCCTAACCACGGCTTCCAGCACAAGCCCCGGGGATGCTGCGATCTTCGCTGGTGGAGATCATTCATTCAGTAGCCTCCATGCGAGGGACCGATGGGATGATTTTGTCAGCTACGTTGGGGTGGTTCGGGTTCCAGTCCTCCCTTCGGATTCCGGACTTATCCTGGCATCATCTTGCGGTCACCAAGTCTGGGAGAACGTTCAATTTCTATCTGGATAGAGCACAAGGGCCACCACCACCACGTCGGGCGAAGTCTTTGACCTCAGTTCGCCCTACGCCATCGGATCGTTAGGCGTTTCCTACGCCGGAAACTGGTACACGTTCCTTGGAGCGATCGATGAGTTGAGCATTTACAATCGGCCGCTTACCTTGGAGGAGATCCGGGAAATCACATCGCGCGGATCAGCGGGCAAGTGTCCCCCTCTGGTACGGCTTACCATTGATTCCCCGGATGAAGTGGCAAGTGGGCACGATTTCGAAGCCCGTGTTCGTGTTCAGAATCTGGTGTCCGCTAATCACCCATTGTGCCACAACGAATTCTTTCCCAAAGCCGCTTGTCGTTAAGACCGTGTCAACAACGTTAGCACCGCACGGCGACCGACACCGATTTGGCGACCTTGGTTGCCGTCCAAATTCCGTCTCTGTCGCCCGGCTCCGAATCCGTCTTGAAGGTCCAATTGGTTTGAAACCAAAGTGGCGTATTCACACTTTCCTCAGACGTTTCTGCCGGAGAGTCAAATGCCCCTATATCGGCGACCGCGTCAGTTCTCATCCGACCCGAATGCCTCCAGCCGCCCCCGGGCATCAGCGCTTGGTGGCCTGCGGAGAGCAATGCGGTTGAACTTGTCTCCGGACGCCCCGCGCTGACGACCAACGGCGTGAGCTACGTCCCCGGCCGAATCGGGACGGCGTTCCGCATCGACGGCGGCTCCGGCGCCGGGGTCAGCCTCGGAAGCGTCACCTCGCTGCAACGCTCCCAATTCTCGTTGGAAGGATGGATCCGCCGGGGCTCCCTCTCGGCTACTTCGCTCAGCGGTCCGGAAGGAACCCTCCTTGGCGCCGATACAGGCGGATGGTATGTCAGCCTTCTCCAGAATGGTGCTCTCGCCCTGGGCCGGTCCGGGGTCTCCTCCGTCCAGTCCTCCGCAGCCGTTACCGATTTAAACTGGCACCATGTGGCGGTCACCCGGTCGTCCACCCAGGTCCAATTCTTCGTCGACGGAAACCTTGTTTCCGCCCCGGATTACCTCGAGACGTTCGCCCTGGATCTACCCTATGGACTCGGGGGCCTCTTTCCCACTGGCCGCAACGCCTTCCTGGGAGACATCGACGAACTCTCCTTCTACCAGCGCGTCCTGACCGCCGCCGAAGTCAAGGTGCTGGGCACCTCCGGGTCGGCACCCAAGTGTTATCAGGACCTCACCATCAACTCCACGGCCGGCGGGCCCGTGTCTGCCGGTGAGAACTTCACCGCGCGTTTCCTCGTCACCAGCGTCGGTAACGACTCCACCGGCGTGACACTCAATTACTCGCTGCCCGCTGGAATGCAGTTTATCTCGGCCTCGGCCTCCCAGGGAACCGTCGAGAATCTGGCCGGTCTGATTCGAGCCCAGCTGGGCACGATTCCGACCGGAAGCAATGCCGTGGTCACCGTTGTGTTCCGGCCCCTGGTTCCCGGCATCTTCAACCTCCTGGCCACCGTTGCCCGCAATGAGGCCGAACTCACCCTGGAAAACAACCGCTTCGAGTCGACCCTCGATGTCCGGAAGCTGACAGTGAATCTGGTCGAGGACATTGCCGTCTCCGAACAATCCGGTGGACTCGTCCCGGCGGAATTCGAAATCGCGCTGAATGCCGTCAGTCCCAGGACGGTGTCGGTGGACTACGAGACGATCGGTGGAACGGCTACTCCGGACCAGGACTACACTTCGGTCCGGGGCCGCATCGAGTTCCCACCCGGCGTCGTCAGCCAGCGTGTGCCGGTGTCCGTGCTGGGTGATGGGATCTACGAGACGACGGAGACCTTTCGATTGGTGATCCGCAACCCGGTCAATGCCGAGCTGGGCCGGTCTTCGGCCACGGCGGTCATCCAAAGTCCGGATCCGATGCCGCTGGTTTCAGTCCGGCCGATCGTCGCCCCGGAGGGTCAGGCCGGCCCCTCGCTCTTCCGGTTTGACGTCACACTGGACCGGGCGTCCGGCGCCCAGGCGAGCGTGACCTACGCGACACTCAACGATTCCGCCCGGGCTCCAACCGACTTTACGGCGGTCGGCGGCAGTCTCCTCTTTGCGCCCGGCGAAACCCACAAGGTGATCGAGGTCGCCGTGAACGGAGACACCGCCATTGAGCCAAACGAACTGTTCTATCTGGTGCTCAGCCAGCCCGAGGGGCTCCGGTTGGCGAGTGGAACCGATCCCAAACCATCGGGGACAATCCTGAACGACGATGTGGTGCCCGGCCAGGTCTCCGGGTTCCACTGGGACAGCCTTCCGACCACCGCGATGGTCTCGGAGCCATTCACGGCGCAGCTGACGGCTCAGGACGCCACCGGGGCCCCCGTACCCGATTTCGGTGCCGTGGTGGAACTGAAGGCGTTTCCCGGACCGGGTCTGCCCAGTCCGGTGGTTTTCACCGAGGTGGTGACCACCGCGCCCGGTGCCGTTGAGTTGCAGAACGTGGGCACCAATGCCGTCGACGTGTCCGGTTGGTCCGTTCACTTCTATGACCTCGACCGGTGGCCGGCCCCGAAGGCCACGTTTGTCTTTCCGAGCGGCACCCTCATGGAGGCAAATGATGTCGTGGTGATTGACGCCACGGTGCTCGCGGGGGGTTCCTATCCGCGGTTTCGCCTGGGCCAGGCTGTCGCCTGGTCGGATCGCGGCACGGCCGGGAGTCCCAAGGCCATCCGCATCGGAGCCGTTCTCGCCGACAACGCCGGCACTGCCGTGGACAGCTTCTTTGCGGATGACGCGGTGCCGTCCGAAATTGCCATCCCCTCGCGGATCACTGCGGAAGACTGGGCAGGACCCGCGGTGCCTCCGGCGTTGTCCCCGAACACCGGATTTCTCCGGACGCCAAGCCTGGGCCACAATTCCCGGCAGGCGTCTGACTGGAGCTTCAGTCGCGCTGGCGCCTTGAATCTGGGGCTCAGGAATGCCGGCCTGGTGGTCCCGTTTATAGACGCCGTCCCGGTGTTGCTGGAGCCCGTCGTCGCCAACGGATTCCTCAATGGCAGCTGGAGCGGGTCGCTGACGCTGGCGGGCTTTGCGCCCGAGGTGCGCCTGGTCGCCGACGACGGCAACGGACACCGCGGTGTGAGTCCCTCGATACCCATGAAGGTCACCGACGACCTCAACATTGAACTGACGACCGACCAACCCGTCGTCACCGCGGGTGATCTCTGGGTCCAATATGAGGCCCTTGTCCGGAACCTCGGCACCCGGGCCTCCTCCAACGTGACTGCCGTCCTGCTGTTGCCGTCGATCTATGGCGCCTTCACCGACGATGGACCCAACACCGTCAGTCAGGGTTCGATGACTCAGTCCCTGGTGCCGGGTCCCAGCGGCCAGACACTGACCAAAGTCACCGCCTCCTTCGGCGAACTGGCCGGAGGAGCCCAGGCCAAGCTCACCTATTTCGCCCGTGGCAGAATCTCCTTCACCACCCAGGCGTATCCCAGCAACGTGGTCACGACCGCGTCGCTCACATCGCTGCCCACCGAACTCAACCTGAGCAATAATTCCGCCTCGATCACGCAGGAAGTTTCCAGCAGCTGTGTCCCCATCGCCAGCGGTGTGGCCTGGTGGCAGGCCGACGGCACGACCTCCAGCCTCTTCAACTCGCTTCCGTCGGTGGAGGAGGGCGCCATGCAATATGGGGAGGGGCGGGTGGGCACCGGAAGTTTCCACTTCAACGGCACCAATGCCCTGCGCGTCGCCCACCAAGACGTCCTGAATTTTGGCCCCAACAGAAGGATTCGCCCTGGATCTTTGGTTTCGCGTCCCGCCAACGACCCGTCCGTTCATGACCTTGTTGAGCAAGGAGCGGTTGAACGGCAGCTCCACCACCGGCTACCGCCTGCAATTGAACAATGGACTTGCCGAGCTCGTGCTCGGCCAGGCCCCGGAGCGGTCGTCAGCCGTCGGATCAGCAGTGCCGACCTTCGCGACGGGGCGTGGCATCACCTGTACTTTGGACGTGACTTCAGCGCGACGCTCGACGGGCGCCAGGTCACGTCTGGGGATAACGTCACCCCGGGAGATCTCTCCACCGATGCCCCCCTCCTGATCGGACGATCTCCGCGTGCGGATCTCGACGATCACTGGGTTGGGGATTTGGATGAAATCGTGATCCACCAGAATCTGCCGGGGACCCTCGCCGGTGTCGCCGCCGCGCGGGCAGGCGCCCACGGACACTGCATCAGCGAGCTCTTCTATCAGCCGGTTCAGCCCCGGTTCACCTCGACAGGACCCCGGTCTGGACCGCAGTGGATGACGGTGTTGCGGGCCAGTTGTACCGGTTCGAGGCGGATCTCACGAATAAGGGACCGGGACCGGCTGTGGTCCGGGTGAATGCCATTCCCCGGGATTCCCTGAACGTGTTCCGATTTTATGCGGCCGGCCTGTTGATTCCCCTGGATCCCGAGTCCGGCATGGCCACATCCGTTCCCATCACCATACCGCAGGGGGACTCTGTACGGCTCGAGTTTGGATTCGTTTCAACCAACGCCTTGAATCGGTTCGACACCTACCCAACGATCTCGGGCCTGGCGACGCGATTTGAATCCGGTCAGTTCAACATCCCGTTGCGGTTGGATTCCGATGGCGATGGCATTCCGGACGATGTCGAATTGGCCACCGGCCACAATCCTGCGTCGGCCGCCGATGCCCAGCGGGATTTGGACGGAGACGGCTGGACGGCAGCCCAGGAATTCGAAGCCGGGACGCTCCCCAATGATGCGAGCAGCTACCTGCGGGTGGGCATCGAGGGCGAAAACGCCGTGGTGTCCGTCGTGGCTTCGCGACGCTATCGGTTCGAGCGCAGCACTGCGCTCTCGGGCGGAACATGGACGCTGATCCATGATTTCCAGCCCGAGGTTGACGGTGTCGTGGTGATAGGCCCGGTCTCGGGCGAGGACGATGCGGGATTCTACCGAGTGGTGGTGTCGCAACCGTATTGACCTGGCGGTCCTGTCCGGAAGCCACCGGGGAGGTCGGTTCCCCGGTGGTTTTCGAGATCATTCGCCGCAGCCAAAGGCCTTGCGCGCTCCTTCCTCGATTTCCTCCGGTGGGGGATCGGCGATGTGGGTGGCCACTCCCCAAATGTGCCCAAAGGGATCGACAAACCGGCAGAATCGGTCACCCCAAAACATGTCCGACGGCGGCATGATCACCGAGCAGCCGGCAGCCTTGGCCTTGGCAAAGATCTCGTCCACGTCGGGCACATAATGCATCAGGCTGACCGGCGAACCACCGTACTTCAAAGGCGAGTGCACGTTCATTTCCGGCGCTTCCTCACCCAGCATCAACACGGAATCCCCCAGCTTGAGTTCCGCGTGCATGACACGGGTTGATCCCGGATAACACAGTCGGACCATCTCAATGGCGCCGAAAAGGCCGATGTAAAACTCGATCGCCTTCGCGGTGTCGCGCAGGGCGAGATACGCTTGAAGGGAGTGGTAGCCGACAGGGATGGGAGGAACCGGATTGCTCATGGACGTGGGGGGATCGCTTCGACGAACCGGGACTACTCCAATGCGGGTCAGTTTGGAAGCGGAGAAACGGACCGATCAGGCCGGGCGTTCCATCCAACCATCCCGCAGCCGGATGATCCGGTTCCCTCGCGCGGCATTCTCCTCAGAGTGGGTCACCTGGATGATGGTCGTTCCCTCGCGATTGAGGCGTTGAAACAGGTCCATGATCTCCGCTCCCTGCGCCGAGTGAAGGTTCCCGGTGGGCTCGTCGGCCAACAACAGCTTCGGCCGGGCGATCACGGCCCGTGCGACGGCGACGAGCTGCTGCTGCCCGCCGCTCAATTGCCCCGGGAACAGATCCTTTTTTCCGACGATGCCAAAGCGATCCAGCGTGTCACCCACGATGGAGTCGCGTTCTGACTTCTTGTGGTCCCGATAACTCAGGGGGGCGTCCAGATTCTCTGCGACGGTCAGATCCTCCAACAGGTGGAAACGCTGAAAGACAAACCCAACGTACCGCCGGTTCAGGATCTGCCGGTCCTGGCCTTGAGCGTGTGAACCGGATTGCCATCCAGCCAGTACTCACCTTCCCAGGTGCTGTCATAGAGCCCGAGAATGCTGAGCAGCGTGGATTTGCCGGCACCACTCGGCCCCATGATCGTGATGAATTCGCCCTCTCGATGCTGAGATCAATCTGGCGAAGAACCCAGGTGGGGCTGGGTCGGGTGGGGTACGATTTCTCCAGGCTTCGGAGTTCAATCAGTGGCTTCATGCGGAAATAAGGGGCCGCATTCTGGCCGGCCCGGATTCGTAAACCCACCTCGTGCAGACAGCGTGCCATCACGGAGTCCAGTCCGAGAACACGGGCAAACGGGCCTATTTGCAATCACCAGCCTCGACGAATCTCCCCAGTTCGTCCGGATCCGGGACGGGGCAGTCCCATTCCCGGGACACACGCCCCTCGTACCGGATTACCACTCGATCAGGGCGGCGCCCCAGGTCAGTCCTGCGCCAAAAACCACCAGCAGCACCAAGTCTCCCCGTTGGATTCTGCCTTGGGAGACAGCTTCGTCCAACGCGATCGCCACGCTCGCGGCCGAGGTGTTTCCGTACCGGTCCACATTGACGAACAGCTGATCCTCCCGGGCCCCGATCCGCTCCGCCACGGCCGACATGATGCGCTGGTTGGCCTGGTGAGGAATGATGCACTTCACCTGGTCGACCGTCACCCCGCACCGTCCCAGGGCCTCGTGCGTGGCCGACACCATGGCGTTGACGGCGTTCTTGAACGTCTCCTTGCCGTCCATGCGCAGGAAATGGAGTCCCCTGGCGACGGACTCGGCAGTCGCCGGACAGGCACTCCCTCCTCCTGGCAGCTCCAGGAGGCTTGCCTTACCGCCGTCGGATCCCAGGCAGGTGGTCAGCAATCCGTGGGCGTTGGGACGGTTTTGGAGCACCGCTGCGCCGGCTCCGTCGCCAAACAACACGCACGTGTTCCGGTCGGTCCAGTCGACGACCGAGGACATCTTTTCAGCGCCGATGACCAGCACCGTGTTGTAGGTGTGGGAAGCGACAAAATGGCTGGCCACATCGAGGGCATAGACGAATCCGCTGCAAGCCGCCTCAAGATCGAAGGCGGCTGCCCTCGTTGCGCCCAACTGGTGCTGCACCAGGCATGCCGTGCTGGGAAACGGCATGTCGGGTGTGATGGTGGCCACGATGATCAGGTCGATCTGGTCTGCCGTGACACCGGCCGCCGCCATCGCCTTCCGCGCTGCCTGGACCGCCATGTCCGAGGTGGCCTCAGTGTCGGCCGCCAAGCGACGCTCCCGGATTCCGGTGCGGCTGCGGATCCATTCGTCCGTGGTTTCTACCATCCGCTCCAGGTCGGCATTGGACAGGATGCGGGAGGGGACATACGAGCCCACTCCGGTAATCGATACCGACCGCAGGTGGGGGCGGTTTGCACGGGGATTGCGGAATGTGGGCATGCCGATGGATCAGGCGGAATGCCCGGAATAAAAGCACCGAAGACGGGCAGCCGACAACCGATGCCTTTCCATTTGCTGCAAAAATTCGGACGGCATTCTCGAATCTCGGGATGGGCGCGGCGCCTTCATTTCATCATTCAATCCAGCCCTGCTGCATGGGTCGCGGCTCCCACCTGCCGAACAATCTCGTCATTGAGTTTGCCACTCACCGCCCGGGAACTTTGGAGAATGGCATTTTTCAGCGCTTCGCGGCGCGCAGAGCCGTGGATCTTCACCACGCTGCCGTGCAGACCCAGGATCGGTGCTCCACCGTAGGTTTCCGGGTTCATTCGGGCTCGAATCCGCCGCAGTCCCCCTGCGGCCAGAAGGGCACCCAGCTTTCTCAACGGGCTCGGGTGTTCCACGAGCTCCGACCTCACCAAAAATCCCACGGTTTTGCCCAGGCCCTCGGACGTCTTCAGGACCAGATTCCCCACAAATCCGTCGCATACGGCGACATCCACGCCGTCGGTGAACAGGTCGAAACCCTCGCAATACCCCGTGCAGTTGAGCGAGGTCTTCCGGATTAATGCAACCGCGGCACGGGTCAGATCAGTCCCCTTGGTTTCCTCGGATCCGTTGCTCAAAACGCCTACCCGGGGCTTCTCGATGCCGAGCATGGCGTGGGAATAGACCGATCCCATCACCGCGAACTGGAGCAGAATTTCAGGCGTGCATTCCGGATTCGCCCCCGCGTCGAGGAGGACGAACGCGCCGGTTCGAGAGGGCATGATGCAGGCGAGTGAGGGTCGCTTGATGCCTTCGAGTCTCCCGAGCCGGACCGTGGCGCCCGCAACCAGGGCACCCGTGTTTCCGGAGGAAATGGCGGCATCGGCCTGATCGTCGCTGACCAGCTCCAGGGCCCGGAGAAGGGAGGAGTCTTTTTTCCTCCGGATGGCCAGGGCCGGATCGTCCTCCATGGTGAGAACCTCGGAGGCATTGTGGAATTGCACCCGGGAGTCGGTCAGACCGACTTCCGCTGCAAGGGGCCGGAGCTCATTCTCCCGGCCGACCACAAACACGGTCTGGATGGACCGGTCGGCCGCGAGCCCGAGCCGGATGCCTTGCAGCAACTCTGCCGGCCCTTGGTCGCCGCCCATGACGTCGACGGCCAGACGCATAAACAGACAAAAGCGCGGCCCTTGTAGTAGCCACAGGCCGGGCAAACCCGATGCGGGATATACGCAGCGTCACACTGGGGGCAGGAGGACAGCTGCGGAAGCTTGAGAACGGAGTTGTACGCGCGGCGCATGCGCTGACGGCTGCGCGACGGTTTGCGTTTAGGGACGCCCATGTTCGTTATTGTTTACAGTTTTAGCTGGTCCAGAGCGGCCCAAGGTGACGGGCCATCGGACGGCGACCCCTCAAGACGCGAATCGCGGGCCGAGGCCTTTTCGGGCAGCCCGCGACAATCTGGTCTGCACAGCGGATTCGCCGGCAGAGCGAGATAGATGTCTTCGCGGAGAAGGGGAGTCAAGTCTCCAAAGTCACCATCCACGGAAATGGCGTCCTCTCCGGACAGCGGCGCGAGGGCTGTAAACTCGGGATCGGCGATCGGAAGTCGGAAGGATTTCAGGCATCGGGCACATTCGCAGGCCACGGAGGTTTCCATGGAACCGGTGACCAGCAGACCGTCCGGCTGGCGTTCGACATCCAGCTCGTAGCGCAACGGCTGGTCAAAGCGCATGAGTTCATCACGCAGATCCGACCCATACTCGGCCGCAGCCAATTCGCCCTCCAAATGGGCCGGCTCGTCGGACAATAGCCTCAGATTGACGTGGACTGGCATGCGGAGAATCTCGGCTGCCGTGGCCCACCGCGCAATCCGGGATCAACCACCCCGGCCAATTCCGGAGAAGGCGACTACCAACAGCGCCACGATGATGACCACCAATACGGCGCCCACTGCGATGAAGATCTTGTTGGTGTTGTTGGTCTTCTTTTGGAAGCCCGGATTCTTGCCGACGATCTGCGTCTTACCGCCACCATCATCGGTGGGAATCTTGACGGTGGTTCGCGGCTGTTCGGTCTGCCGCTTGCCTGTCTCGTAACGCAGCTCCACCTGCCCCAGCCTCAGTGTCTGCCCGGGCCGGAGGTTACCCTCCTTTTCCGGTGCCAACTGGACCTCATTGATGAAGGTTCCATTGGTGGAGCCCAGATCCTTCACCACGATATCATCCCCTTTGACGGACAATTCGCAGTGATGGCTGGAGACACTCGGCTCGGGCAGGCAGAACTGGTTGTCCTCCAGACGCCCCAGCGTTCCCTTCTCGGGCTTCACTTCGAAGACCTTGTCCGCAAGGCCGGCGGTTAGACAAACCAGTTTCGGCATAAGCTAAGTCGTCCCGTTGTTTACCGGTTGGTGAAAGCAGCCGTCAAACGGTTTCACCCTGTATGCGAACCTCCATACGGTGGGAAAACCGCCGGTTTCCGGAGCCCCGACCTGTGAATTAATCCTCATTTTCCTGAGAGAATCAGCGATCGGAACTCGTCGAACAACGGCGTGGAGTCATGGGGCCCCGGGGAGGCTTCCGGATGATATTGGACGCAGAACACCGGACGGGTCTTATGGCGCAATCCCTCCACGGTCTGGTCATTGAGGTTGATCCGATTGACCGCGACATCGGCTGGAAGGGTCGCCGCGTCGACCGCGAAGCCGTGGTTTTGGGAGGTAATCTCGACCCGGCCGGTCTCAAAATCCTTAACCGGCTGGTTTCCGCCACGATGACCGAATTTCAGCTTGAAGGTCTTTCCGCCAAACGCCTGTCCGAGGATCTGGTGTCCCAGACAGATTCCGAACATGGGGATTCCATGGTCCACCAACTTCTGAACTTCCGAGACAATGCCGGGCAATGTCGAAGGGTCACCGGGACCATTGGAAAGGAAGATGCCCGCCGGCTTGTAGGAGAGCGCTTCCGCTGCGGTCGTGTGTGCCGGTACCACC
>JBGAPN010000067.1:0-17652 GCA_044221235.1 Limisphaerales bacterium | reverse complement strand
TCATTCCACAGATCCTCGCAAATGGTGATCCCGAGCCGGCGCCCGTTGAAGTCCACCGGCCGAATTTCGGCTGCGGGCTCGAAATAACGATCCTCGTCGAAGACGTCGTAGGTGGGCAGAAGCGCCTTGCTGCGGACGGCGATCACCTTGCCGTTGGCCAGTAGCGCTGCCGAATTGGTGAGCGGGCGTCCGGGTCCTGCCGGAGCTCTCCCCACGAAGCCCACCAGCATTCCGACATCGCCGGTTCGAGCGACCAGACGATTCAGCGCGGCGAGGTTTGCGGTGATGAAGGCTTCCCGCAGGAGGAGATCCCGTGGCGGATAGCCCGTCAGGGTCAGTTCCGGAAAGACCACCAGGTCGGCACCGGCCCGGCAGGCCTGTTCGTAGGCGGCCAGGATCCGCTGTTCGTTCGCGGCGAGGTCTCCGACCGTGGTATTGATTTGGGCAAGGGCGAGACGCATCGGTTCAGTTGAATCCAAATTCCTCGCGAAGGCTGCGTTTGGAGCTGCGGACCAGCGCTCCCGGCTTGATCCCGTTGCGCTCAAACCAGCCGGGCTCGGTCTCGAGTACGTATTGAATGACGTCGGACTTCGAGGGAACCGGCGTCTCATTCATCTGGGTCAGTCGGACGATCTCCGTGATCACGCCATCGGCATCGATGTAGGCGGCGTCGATGTCGAACTTCACGTTCTTCATGTAGAACGCGGTCCGCTGGGGCTCGGGAAAGACGAACAACATCGATTCGTCGCCGGAGATGCCGGGCCGGAACATGAGTCCGGTCGCGAGTTGCTGCAGCGTGAGGCACATCTCGGCCTCGGTCTCTTTGGCGCCCACCCAAAGCTTGACGGTGGCCAGGCGGGGCTGGGCGTGGGAAAGGTGGAGTGTCGGCCCGGTCGAATGGTTCGTGGGCGCGGGCGGAGCGGCGGGCGGGGTCGACCCCGCCTGCTTGGGGCCATCACACCCCGGCACCCGTCAGCACGAGCATTCCGGCCAGGAGCAGCAGGCTACGAAATCGCATGGCGGGACGGTGGCGGGGAACGCGAGGGGATTCAATCCCTGCGGAGCCGGGAAGGAGCCAGGCCTGGGCTGTCCTGATGTTTTTCATTGGAATGTGGCGCCAAGGCTTGGAGCCTTGTGTTCAGTCCACTGAAAGAACTCATGAGAATCCTGGTTGCTGGATCGCTGCGGGCCTTGATGACCGGGTGAAGGAATCGGTACGGGTGGCTGCACGCGAGTTGGGAAAGAGCATTGCGGAAGCCGGCCATATACTGCTCGTAGGAACTGACGACCCGGAAGACGTCGATCCGTTCGCCATGGAAGGCTTTTTGGCCGCGGGGAAGAACTTGCGCGCTGAGGTCCACCCTGATGAAGGGGGCACCCCAGTTCTATCCAAATGAATCCCGCGTGGAAACGGTGTGGCATCGGTACGGCGACTGGGATGTCACGGTGCTGGAAGTGGTCCGCTACCAGGCCGATGCCGTCATCGTGATGGCGGGTCGCAAGGGGGTGGTCCAGGCCGGCATCGCCGGGGTGGATGCTGGGGCGTCCCACGGTTCCCTTGGTGGATTTGAGGGGGAGCCGCGATCGTTTGGGAGTATGGCAGCTCGGATCGTCAGCGATTCTATTTTGGCGCTTTGACAGACGCCGAGATCGACCGCCTGAACGGGCAGTGGGAGCGCGACGTCACCGGCCCCAGAATTGTCCGGGAGCTGGAACGGTGCGCGGAAGCGGTCCGTCGCGGAAGCATTCCGGTTAGCCTGAGGGTCGGCGTCAGTCTGGGCATCTTGGGTTCGCTCCTGGTGTGGGTATTGTTTCTGGCCCTGCCGTTGCTGGGGTTTCCTTCGGAGGCGATTACGTTCGGGGGGACCGGTTCCGGGAAGGGGGGAGGCATCCGGTTCCTGCTGCTCTTGGGTGCCGTCTGTTCGGCAGGAGTCTTTGGGGCTCTCGTCCAGACGTTGCGCAGCATCCGGGACGGAAAGGCTGTGACCGCGCCCAGGGCATCCATCGATGCCGTCCTCGGTGTTGCCGCCGGATTCATTACGGCAGCACTTTATCTGCTGGCACAGATCGCAATCGTGGGAGCGCTGGAACTCCCGACACGTGACTCCGACTATGCCCGGGTTGCCCTGATCGTCAGCATGGCGGCGGTGTTTGCGTCATTGTACCTGGACGCGGCGTTTTCGCGGTTCGACGAGGTCAAGTCTTCCTTGATGTCCGGAACCTATGGCCAGAAGCCGGGGGGCAACTCCACCCATGGCCCGGAGACCTAGGCCGGATCGACCGGATGAGCGGCGGCCAGGAGGCGGAGACCTTCGAGGGTCAGATGGGGATGAACCGAGTGAATCTCGGGCAGGTGGCGCGCAATCAGCGAGGCGTAGCCGCCGGTGGCGATGACCGGCAGTCTTCTCGTGGAGATAATCCGTCAGGGCGGCGAGGCCCGGGGCAATGATTCCTCCCACATAGCAGCCCCGGGTGTCGACGACGTCGAAGGTGACCGCGGTGCCGAAATCAACGACGACAACCGGTGCGCCGTGGTAATGACGCGCGGCAATGGCATTCGCCAGGCGGTCCTGGCCGATACTCGCGGGCCGGGGATAATCAATGCGGACGCCACGGACGGTTTCGGGTGTGAGCTGCAGCGCCGGCCGCCCCAGCAGGGCCGTGACCAGCGTCTGCGCCGCCGGAGTCGCCGCGGGGACCACGGAACAGAGCACGGCACGGGTAATCCGGTGGCTTCCAATCCATCGCTTCAAGGCAGACAGGAGCGTCCCCGCCAGGAGATCGGCCGTGTTGAAATCGGTGGTCCGCCGGATCGATCGGGGGCCCGCCAGTCCCACGTGCAGGTGGGTGTTGCCAATGTCGAGCAGGAGCAGCATGGGTCAGGAAGTGCCGAGACGGTGACGTCGCCTCCTATGATGCGTTCCAGGTGGCCGTGTTCGTTGCGCAGCAGGTAGAGCCCCCTCGTTGTCGAGGGATTCCGCGGTGCCCACGATTTCCCGGGCGCCGGTCCGGATGCAGACCTGCCGGCCCAGGGTGGTGCAGGATTCCTCCCACTCGGTGGCCAGCGCCGCAAACTGCCCGCTCCGGATTTCACGGTAGGCCGTGTCCAATTCCTTGAGAAGAACGGCCGCAAGCGAGGGACGATCCACCGGTCGGCCGAGTTCCGCGGCGAGGGAGGTGGCGACGGCTCGGACGGGGGCGGGGAAATCAATGGCGGACAGGTTCACGTCGATCCCGATGCCGAGGATGACGTGGCGGATATGTTCCAACTCGGCTCCCAGTTCCAGAAGGATCCCGCCGCACTTGCGCCCGGAGAGCAGCAGGTCATTGGGCCACTTGATTCCCGGGGAAAGGCCGGTACCGCGACGGATGGCGCGGGCGGTTGCGACGGCGGCCATGACGGTCAACTGCGTTGCAGACGAAGGGGCGAGGGACGGCCGGAGCAGGACCGAAAACCACAGTCCCTTGCCCGCCGGAGATTCCCAGCGGCGCCCCAGGCGTCCGCGGCCCTGACTTTGGCTCTCCGCGAAAACCGCGATGCCTTCCTCGACGCCGTCGCGCGCCAGCTTGTCCACGATGTCATTGGTGGACGCGGTCTCGAGGAATACCTGGACGGAGCGGCCAATCACACATCCCGACGGCAGGCGGGCCAGCAGGTCATCCGCATGGAGGCGGTCCGGGCTCCGGCGCAGGATGTAGCCGAGATGGGGGCTCGCTTCGATGTCGTACCCCAGACGACGCAGCTCCTCGATTCGTGCCCACACGGCGGCCCGGCTGATGCCCAGGTCCCGCGCCAGGTCCGCGCCCGAAGTGCCGGACTCCCCGGAGCGCCGCAGCGACTGGAGAATGAGGGCGTCGGGCGTCACGGGATGAAGTCGAGTCCGAGATCCACCGAAGGGGCGGAGTGGGTGATGCCCCCGACCGAGATGAAATCCACCCCGGTCTCCGCGATGGCACGAACCCGATCGAGCTTCACGCCACCGCTGGCTTCGGTCTTCGCCCGGCCCGCTACCCGGCGCACGGCGTCCCGCAGTTCCTCGAGTCCCATGTTGTCGAGAAGGATGATATCCGCACCGGCACCGACCGCCTGATCGAGTTGCTCCAGCGTATCGACCTCCACCTCCACCTGGAGTGCCGGCCAGGACCTGCGGGCGCGGCTGACCGCGGCCGCGATCGCGTTGGGCGCTTCTCCAGCCAGTGCCGCGAGGTGGTTGTCCTTGATGAGCACCAGGTCGAACAATCCGGTGCGATGGTTCGTTCCTCCGCCACAGGCCACGGCGTATTTTTCAAATCGACGCCAGCCAGGTGTGGTTTTCCGGGTGTCGAGAATCCTGGCACCCGTCCCTGCAATGGCATCGACGAAACGGGCGGTTGCGGTGGCGATCCCGCTTAAGTGCTGAACAAAATTCAGTGCAACCCGCTCGCCCGTCAATAGGGCGCGGGCAGGGCCATTGACCTGGAGGGCCACGTCGCCCGGGGCGAGCCAATCTCCATCCTTTCGGACCGATTCGATCCGGACATTCGGCGACTCGTCGTGAAAGGCCTGGATGGCAAACGCGATGCCGGCCAGGACCAGAGGTTCCCGGGCCCGGATCTGGGCCCGGGCCATCCGGTCTGCCGGTACGCAGGCTAGGGTGGTGACATCCCCGGTGCCCACGTCTTCGGTAAGGGCCCGGCGGACGGCGTCCCGAATCTCTTCAGCATCCAGTGTGATCACCGCGCAAAGGCTGGAGGAAAGGGGGGGCGATGGGAATTCGGAATCCGTCGTGCGGGAGCAAGAGAATCACCGGATTGCGGACGACGGGAGCGGATGCCGTCCATTCAACCCGGCCAGCGGCGAAGGGCGGGGTCGGGCGCTGCGCGGGAAAGCAGTTCGGCCACGGTCTCGGACTGACCGGGTAGCAGGAGGTTGGGCGCCAGTTCGGCCAGGGGCGCCAGGACGAATCGGCGCCGATGGGCCCGTGGATGGGGGAGAGTCAATTCCGGGGACTGGCGGACCTCCTGGCCCCAGGAGACCAAATCAAGGTCCAGGGGACGCGCTTCATTGTGCACCACCTTTTGCCGCCTTCCGAATTCCCGCTCCAAGTGTTGCAGCCGGGGAAGCAGGGACTCGGGCGTTTCGTTCGTCCTGGGAACCAGCGCGATCACGGCGTTGATGAACGAAGGCGATCCCGGAGGGCAGTCCTCGGGCGTGCTCTGCCAGAGCGATGAGACCCGGACGGGGCCGTCGGACCATCCGGACAGAATCTGGATGGCGTCGCGGACCTGCTGGACGGGGTCGCCCAGATTGGCACCCAGCGCGATGATGACCGTGTGCCGCGAACTCTCCATTTAGCGGGGCAGATTCTCCCGGGAATCAATGCAGACCCAGGACATCCTGCATGGAATAGATGCCTGGCGAACGTCCTGCCACCCACTTCGCTGCACGCAGGGCTCCCATGGCAAAGGTGTCCCGGCTGCTGGCCTTGTGGGTCAGTTCAACCCGCTCGCCTTCGGCGGCAAAGATCACGGTATGGTCGCCGACCACATCGCCGCCGCGCAGCGCATGGATGCCGATTTCATTGGCGGTGCGTTCCCCGGTAATCCCTTTCCGGCCGTGGCGCAGCGCCTGTTCCACTTGGAGCTTGCGGACGTCGGCCAGGATTTCGAGCAGGGTGGTGGCGGTGCCGCTCGGGGCGTCCTTCTTGAGCCGATGATGCATCTCGACCACCTCCAGGTCGAAGGAGGGACCCAGGATCTCCGCGGCCTTCCGAGTGAGCCAGAACAGCGTGTTGACACCGGTGGAGTAGTTGGACGCCCAAACGATGGGCGTCGTGGCGGCTGCAGAACGGATCCGTTCCTTTTCCCCTTCGCTGTGACCGGTGGTGCCGATGACCAGAGCCTTTTGGTGGCGCGCACAGAGCTCCGCTACGGCCGGGGTGACCGAGTGGAACGAGAACTCAATCACCGCGTCACAGCCGGCGATCAACGCCCCCAAGTCGTCTCCCTGATCCACGGCGCCGGCGATGGCGAGTTCGGAATCCCTGGCCGCCCCGGCGAGCAATGCCTGGCCCATTCGGCCCTTCGAGCCGTTGATGATCAGTCGCGTCATGTGGATTTCCCTTATCAGTCCCGCCGGTCCGGCTAAAGGCCAAAGAAATGGGCGTGATTGACGAAGTCGGCATTTCAGTTGATTGATGGTGGGTAGCGTCGAGTAAAAGCCACCCACCCCTTCCCATGAACAAGATCCTGATTCTCTCCTCGATTCTTCTCGGCGGCCTGGTGACGGGCTGCCAATCCACCGGCAAATCCGGCTCCGCACCGTCCACTGCCAGCAGCATGATGGCGGGAATCGATACCGCCCAGCTGGTGAGCGCATTCAAGAATGCCGACGCGGAAACCACCCGCCTGGTTCAGGATACCGTGGCCGCCGTCGGCAAGAAGGACTGGTCAGGTGCCATCGGCACGCTCCAGAAGATCCAGAAAATCCCGGGTCTGACGGCATCCCAATCCGATGCCGTGAAGGGCCTGCTCAGCACGCTGAGCACCAAGGCGAAATGATGGAAGCGGTGCTCCGGTTCGTCCCCTCCGGCAGGCCACAGGATAGCCTCGCATGAAACGAAACGCCCCGCCGGACGGCGGGGCGTTTCGTGCGGACCGCATCCCCTACTTCAGGAGCCCCAGGTCGCGAATCGTTTGTTCCACGACGTTTCGGGATCCTTCTCCCATCGGGGCGAGCGGCAAACGGACCTCCTCGTCCATCTGCCCCAATAGCGAGAGCGCGAACTTCACCGGGGCGGGATTGGACTCGATAAACAGGTTTTTGAAGAGCGGATACAGCTTGGCGTGGAGGCGCTGGGCGGCGCGGACATCGCCTTCCAGGAACTTCGAGACCATCTGGCTGACCGCCCGGGGTACGAGGTTTGAGGCGACGCTGACCACGCCGGTGGCACCGACGGACATGAAGGGGAGAGTGAGGGAATCGTCGCCGCTCAGGATGCTGAACTTGGAAGGCAGGACGGCCCGGAGCTGGCTGACGCGGTCGCAGGATCCACCGGCCTCCTTGATCGAGACAATGTTAGGGCAGTCCGACGCCAGTCGTGCAACGGTGTCCACGCCAATTTCGATCCCGCATCGTCCCGGGATGCTGTAGAGCATGATGGGAAGACGGGTGCATTCGGCGATCGCCTTGAAATGGCGATAAAGTCCCTCCTGGCTGGGCTTGTTGTAGTAGGGGGCGACCTGGAGCGAGGCGGTGGCGCCGACGGCTTCGGCGCGTTGGGTGAGATCGATGGCTTCGCGGGTGGAGTTGGCTCCCGTCCCGGCGATCACAGGGATCTTTCCCGCGGCGACTTCCACCGCCAGCTCCACCACCCGGATGTGCTCATCGTAGTCGAGAGTGGGAGACTCGCCCGTGGTGCCGACCGGGATGATGCCGCTCACGCCTCCCTTGACCTGGGCTCGGATCAGCCGGGTCAGGGCGGTCTCGTCAATTCTGCCTCCGCGAAACGGAGTGACAATGGCGGTGAAAGTGCCGTTAAACATGTTTGAAGCGGTCGGAGCCTTTGCGAAAGGAAGTCACGCTTAAAGCACAAAACTTGGCCGCGCCGGGGACGGGGCCGGGAGCGGAGGGCCGGTCGGGTCCGGGACAAGGGGAGGGGGGCGAGTGAGATATTCTGGACCTGCCCGTTGAAGATTCCTGGGAATCATGCACTGCTAGGGGCGCTGTGCGTGCGATGATCCCAACCGCCCTGGTCGCCGTGTGCGTCGGCTTGGCCGCCGGATTCGTCCTGGGCCGACGGAATCTGCCGGCGCGGTCTGCTGGGACGGGAGAACGGGCAGGGTTCAACGGGGCGGTCCCGGTGCGCGAAGTGGCATCCAACCGTCCCAAGTTGCCGACACCGGTGGAGATCATCCTGCGACCCGAGCAGCTGCGGGCCGCATTGCTGGAAATCCGCAAGGAGCCGAATGAAGAGATCCGTCGGGACCGGTTGCGGCTGCTGGCGGGCCGCATCACACCGCCGGATGCGCTGGCGAGCCTGATGGTGGCGAGCGAAGCGCTGTCGTACGAACTGTTTCAAATCTTCCGCGACCGCCTCCTGGAGCTGTGGGCGCCCCGTGCACCGCAGGCAGCCATGTCGTACGCGATGTCCGTTCCTCCCCGATCCGGACGCGAGCAATGCATCCGCAGCGTGCTTCAGGGCTGGGCCCGACATGATGCCTCGGGAGTGTTCCAATGGTTCTCGTCGCTGGCACCGGGATCGGAACGACGACTGGGTGCCCGGTTGGTGGGTGAGGCGCTGGGTCTCTACGCCCCGGAGGAAGGCATCAAGGTGATCAAGTCCGTTCCGGCGGGCTGGGACCGCCGGGATTACGTCAACGCCTTCTTTGATGCCTGGAGCCGGGTCGATGCCCCCGCCGCAGCCGCCAAGGCTGGCGCCGAACTGAACTCTCCGGACCAGCGTGGATTGCTGGGCCTGCTGCTGACCCGCTGGGTTGAGGTTGATCCGGAGGCGGCCATTGCGGTCCTGAAGACCAAACCCGCCACTGGAGCGGGGCGTGAACTGTGGAGCGGCGTCATTGAACGCCTGAGCCAGGACAACCCCCAACGCGCCGCAGACCTGGTCGCCAATGTCGCGGGAACCACCACCCGGCAATTGTTGCTCGGGATCGTGGCGCGCAACTGGGCGTCCCGGGACCTCACGGCCGCCCGCGCGTGGGCGGAGTCTCTGCCCAAGGGGCCCATCCGGGACACTGTGATCGATCAGATGGCGTCCAGCATTGTAGAGATGGAACCCGGAAAGGCGGCGGAGATGCTGGAGAACCACGCCGGCAATGGCGGCGGAGACAGGGAGACGTGGATGTATCGGGCGGTGGCGGCGGCCATGGCCAGCAGTGATCCCAAGGCGGCTCTGGATTGGGCGGCCAAGATTCCCAGTTCCGTGGCCCGCCGCGACGCCACCGTGGGTGTGCTCGAGTCCTGGGCGGCGGAAGATCCCAAGGCGGCCGCGGCGCAGGCCCAGTCGATGCCGTCGGGACAGCTGAGGGACCTGGCCCTGCAGAACGTGGTCAATGTCTGGGCCAACCAGGATCTGGCGGCGGTCACTGAATTCGTCCGGCAGCTGGATCCAGGACGGAATCAGCAACTCCTGGGACACCAGCTGGCCTGGCGTCTGGCTGCCGAGAATCCCGAGGGGGGGCTTCAGTTTCTGGATTCCTTTCCGGCGGGGCCGGCGCGGAATCAGTTTGCCGCCAATTTTGGAGTCAGTTGGGCGCAGAATGACCTCGATTCGGCCGTGGCGTGGATGAAATCGCTGGATGACGGAGCCCTGAAGCGGCAGGTGGCCACTCAGATGCGGGACGCGTGGGTGGACCAGGATCCTGAAAGTGCCGCGTCGTTTGCCTTCACCCTTTCGGATCCGCAGGCCCAGAAGGAGTTTATTTCCGGTCTTGTGGGACACTGGGCCAACCAGGACCTGGCGGCTGCCAATGCCTGGGTTCAGTCGCTCCCCGCGGGTCCCAACCAGGACTCGGCCATGCAGGTGCTCGCGGAAAATCTTGGACACACCCAGCCGGCGTTGGCGGCGGAAATGGCCCTCAAGCTGCCGCAGGACCTGCAGTCGGGGGCGCTGATGACCATTGTTTCGAATTGGTCGTCCGCCGACCCCCTCGCGGCGGCAGAATGGGTGGGTCGGTTTCCGACGGGAGAACTGAAGGACCGGGCCGAGCAGCAATTGGTCGAGCAGTGGTCGACCCAGGATCCTTACAGCGCCGCGGACTGGCTCACCCGCCAGCCCGTGGGCAGGGCCCGGGACGCGGCATCGTCGAGTCTTGCCCGTCAATTGCGGGAAATTGACCCCTCTGCGGCGGCGGTCTGGATCGACGCCATTCAGGACCCGGACCTTCGCCTGAATGCGCAGTGGGAACAGTATTCCTGGTGGAAGAGCCAGGACCCGGACGCTGCCCGGGCATGGCTCTCCAAGAGTACCGTTCCGGCAGAGTCGCGGGCTGAGTGGGAGTCTGGTGCCGCGACGTCACCCACCGCGCCCGAACCCATCGACCGCGGGCAGTGAATGGCACCGTTCGGTCGCCATGTTTTCTTCCGGGGTCAGACAACGGCACTTCGGGCGGGACGTTCCCTGCGGATGGGACCCAGGCGGACGACATTTTCGGGGTCGAAGTCCGTTAGCTTGAGCCAGTCCTCGGTGACGTCCCCCGACGGGAACAGGTCGTTCTCGGAGTATTCGGCCCGGAGTGCCGCAAGCAGGTCCTCGCGGGTCAGTTCTCCGGGCTTGCCGGTTTCCACGGCCCGGCGGATGGCGAGGCTCTTGGCCCGTTCAACCACCGCCGAAATGACGGCCCCGCTCGCCAGGTCTCCCCGGTACAGCACGTCGCGTCGGCCGCTGCGGTACACGACTTCCAAAAACTCATCCTCGGTCCGTCGTCCGAAATGGGCCTCGGTGACCGCGTCCGCAAGCACAGTTCCTGGTTCCGCGAGGGGAAGCGACTCCTTGAGGTAAATCTCGTAGATGCGCCGGGCCCCGTCCCGGTCAGGACGCCGCACCCGGATCTTTCGGTCAATACGACCCGGCCGGAGAATGGCCGGATCGATCAAATCGGGCCGGTTGGAGGCCAGGATCACCACCACATTGGAGAGCGGCTCCAGGCCGTCCATTTCCGTGCAGAGCATCGGGACCAGCGTCGACAGGATGCTGTTCCACCGTCCACCACGCCGGGTTCCAAGGATGCTCTCAGCCTCGTCGATAAACAGGAACGCCAGCTGCCCTTCGCGGGACCGTTCCCGGCATTGGGCGAACAGGTCCCGAACCTGACGTTCACTTTCTCCCACCCACATGTTGAGGATCTCCGGGCCTTTCACATGCAGGAAAAACTCCGGGTGATCCTCGCCGGTCCGGGCCTGCAACTGTTGCCGGAGGTTCCAAGCCGTGGCTTTGCCCAGCAGCGTCTTTCCGCACCCCGGTGGGCCGAACAGGAGGAACCCCTTGGGGACGGCGTGGTCGAACCGGCGAAACAAGTCCCGGTGAAGAAACGGCATTTCAATGGCATCGCGAATGGCGCGGACCGCTTCATCCTGTCCGCCGATGGCCGACCAGGGCGTCTCAGGAACGGATTCCAGCGTGCGCTCGATGCGACGCCCCATTCCCAGGACCTCAATGGCCACGTGCTGGGTGGGATCCAGCCGCAGTTCCATGCCGGGCTTGATCTTCTCCTTGGATAACACCGAGGCACGGATGACGACCCCACCCGATCCGGCCGTCTCCGAACCGATCCGCAGGCGTCCGTCCGGAAGGGCTTCCTCCACCCGGACGATGGGTCCGCTACGGTCGTAGCCGAGCCCACGGATGACCGCGAACGCCTCGTTGCAGAGCACGCGCTGCCCAATTTCCAGGCTGGAAGCCGGAACCGCGGGATCGACGCGGCAGACATACTCGGTGCCCGCGACGCACACCAACGCCTTGTCGCGGTCCACCGGAGCCAGGAAGGTTCCGACCCGGAAGGCCGGAGAACGAAGGCGTTCGACGATTTCCTCGAATTTCTCCAGCGCTTGCCGGGCCTGGTCGTTGAGTTCCTCCAATCCGGCAACGCGGTCGCGGAGAAGGCGCAGGTCCACGGCCATCGGTTGTCCCGGCACCACACGGCTGCCAATGAGATCCAGCAATTGCAGGGCGGAGAGTTGCTCGAGCTCCTGGGGCGACAGGATTCCCTCCAGCGGAGGAAAGTCCCGGGGCGAGTTGGGTTCGCCGGGCGATGGTTGTGAGCTGCCTTCGCCGGATTTTTTCTTCGGCTCCGCCATGACGGAAAGCTACGGGGGGGAACCACGGATGCAACTGCCCGGGGGTGGATTCCGACAGGATCGGCGGTGCATGCCGTCCATGGCCCGCCGGCATTCAGATCAACGACCGGTTCACACTTTCCTTTGCCACCGGAGTCGGGTTGGGAGGTAATTGCGGGGTGTCCGATTGGTTCCGTCTCGACAATGAGCGCGAAGTGCCGTCCCCCGCGCTGGTTCTCTTTCCCGACCGCATTGAGGAAAACATCCGCCGGATGATTGCGATGGCGGGTGGACCCGAGCGACTCCGACCGCATGTGAAGACCCACAAACTGCCGCAGGTCCTCAAGATGCAGTTGGCGCAGGGAATCCGGCGGTTCAAGGCAGCCACCATTGCCGAGGCGGAAATGTGCGCCGTCGCCGGCGCCCCGGACGTGCTCCTGGCCTATCCTGTGGTCGGGCCCAACGCGGCACGGCTTGCGGTGTTGGTCCGACGGTTTCCCGGCACCCGGTTTCTGGCGCTGGTGGACAACTCGGTCAGCCTGGCGGAACTGGCGGCTGCCCTGCAACGCGCGGGTGTCGAGGTCGAGGTCCTGGTGGACCTCAATGTGGGAATGAATCGGACCGGAATTGCGCCGGGGGAGGGGGCGTTCCAGCTCTACAGGGATATGGCCTCGACGCCAAGTATCCGGCCCGGCGGTCTCCACGCCTACGATGGACACCTGCATCAACCCGGGACCGAGGAACGGACTGCGGAGGCTGCCGCTGCGTTTGCCGGAGTTTGGGCATTGCGGGACCGGCTTCGTTCCGCCGGACTGGACGTACCCCGCCTGGTTGCCAGCGGGACGCCCACGATGCCCATCCTGGCCCGGGAACCCGGCGTCGAATTGGGGGCGGGCACGACCGTGCTTTGGGATTTTGGCCAGGCGGAGACCTGTCCGGACATGGATTTTCTTCCGGCCGCCGTGCTGCTGACGCGGGTGATCAGCCGGCCGTGTCCCGGACGACTCACCCTCGACCTGGGCCACAAGGCGGTGGCCAGCGAAATGCCCCATCCACGAGTGCGCCTGTTCGGACTCGAATCCGCCCGGTTTGTGATGCACAGCGAAGAGCATTTGGTGCTCGAAACGCCCGAGGCCGATACCTACTCCGTGGGCACGGTGATCTATGGCGTGCCGCGGCACGTCTGTCCGACGGTGGCCCTGCACAGTGAGGTGTGGGTCGCCCGCAACCGTCGTGCGGAAGAAACCTGGCCCGTGGTGGCCCGGGCCCGTCGCATCACCGTCTGATTCCCCCCGCGAAACCGATTCTCCTCCTCTTCCTCATGACGCCGAAACTCCTCTTTGATGTTCATCTCGACCTGTCGATGAACGCCCTCGACTACAACCGTGACCTGCGGTGGACGCAGGAGCGGATCCGCCGCCGGGAACTGGGCATGACGGACCACCCGTTCCGCAGCCGGGGCACGGTCTGCTTTCCGGAAATGCGCCGGGGACGGGTGGGCCTCTGCGTGGCGACCCAGATCGCCCGGTCAGTGGACTATTTCAGCAGGATGCCCGGCTGGTTCAGCCCCGAACAGGCCTGGGCCCACACCCAGGGTCAGTTAGCATGGTACCGTGAGATGGAGGCCGCCGGGGAGATGATCCAGGTGCGCAACCGGACGGAGCTCGACCGCCAGGTGAAAGCGTGGTTGGAGGCGACGGAGGTGGAGCGTCTGCCCATCGGATACATTCTGAGTTTGGAGGGCGCCGATTCGATCGTGAGTTTCCGCCACCTGGAACGGGCCTATGCCGACGGTCTCCGGGCGATGGGGCCCGTTCATTACGGTCCGGGCGTTTATGGAATGGGTACCGATGCCGTCGGGCCGCTCACCGCACGCGGCCGTGAACTGCTGCCGCAGTTGGAGGAACTGGGAATCATCCTGGATGTCACCCATCTATGTGACGAGAGCTTCCGCGATGCGCTGGACCGTTTTCACGGCCCGGTCTGGGCCAGTCATTCGAACTGCCGCGCCTTGGCGGGCTGGAACCGGCAGTTCACCGACGATCAAATCCGCGAGCTGGTGTCCCGAGGGGCGGTCATCGGGATGGCCTTTGACGCCATCATGATGGTTCAGGGCTGGGCGCACCACCGGTCGAAGCCCTCGGATTTCAATCTCCGACTGGAACGCATCTGCGATCACATTGACCACATCTGCCAGATTGCCGGAAACGCCCGCCATGTGGGCATCGGAAGCGATCTGGATGGCGGGTTCGGCACGGAACAGACCCCAATGGACGTGGACAGCATTGCGGATCTGACCCGGCTTTCGGACCTGCTCACGGCGCGCGGATACGCACCCGCAGACATCGAGGGCGTGTTCCACCGGAACTTCGTCGACTTTCTTCGCCGGAATTGGAAGGAGTGACAGGAGTGCTGCCGGGCCATGTCGACCTACGACGTCATTGTGCTGGGATTGGGCGGCATGGGCAGCGCCGCGGTCTGTCATCTGGCGGGACGTTCGCCCCGGGGTCGGATTCTGGGACTCGAACAATACACGTCACCCCATGACCGGGGATCCAGCCACGGTGCCACGCGCGTCATCCGCCAGGCCTACTTCGAGCATCCCAGTTATGTGCCGCTGCTGCGGCGCGCCTATGAATTGTGGCGGGAGCTGGAGCGGAAGTCCGGTCAGCCGCTGATGTGCCTGCCCGGAGGCCTGATGATGGGAACGGCCGATTCCGCGGTGGTGGCAGGAAGCCGGCGGAGTGCGCAGGAACACGGGCTGGACCACGAATTCCTTGAGACTCCCACCTTGCGGCGCCGGTTCCCGCAGTTTCGGGTCGACGACCGCACCGTGGCCCTGTTCGAACCGACTGCTGGGCTCGTGTGGTGCGAACGATGTGTCTCGGCCCATCTGGAGGCCGCCGCCGCCGCCGGGGCCGAACTTCGGTTTGAGGAACCGGTTGTTCGTTGGTCAGCCTTGAATGGCGGGGAAGGGGTCGAGGTGGAGACCGCCCGTGGCCGGTACCGTGCGAACCGATTGGTCGTCACCCCGGGACCGTGGGCTCCAGGCGTGTTGTCCGACCTGGGATTGCCATTGGAGGTCACGCGCCAGGTCCTGTGCTGGTTCGAACCGCCCTCGGGCGTTCATGCCTTTCTACCGGACCGGTTCCCGATTTACATCTGGCAGCGTCAGGTGGGAGAGGAGGTCTACGGGTTTCCGGCGGTGGACGGACCCGACGGCGGAGTGAAGGCGGCCTTCTTCCACCAACCGCGCCCCGAAGTGGTGACCCCGGATTCCGTGGATCGCCACATCCGGAAAACCGATGAAGACGGCCTTCGCAGCGCCTTGAGGGAGTTTCTCCCGGGAATCGACGGACGATGTGTCCGCGCCAAGGTCTGCCTCTACACCAGCACGCCGGACGGACACTTCGTCATCAGCCGGCATCCGCACCATCCCCAGGTCAGTGTGGCGGCGGGATTCAGCGGACACGGATTCAAGTTCTGCAGTGTGGTTGGGGAAATCCTTGCGGACCTTGCGCTGGAGGGACGGACCCGCCATCCGCTTGGGCTGTTTGAGCCGCGTCGGTTTGGGAATGTGGGCGCGGGGAGATCCGTTGAGAGTTGAGAGCTGAGAGGAAAACCTGGGGAAGTGAGGGCGCTGACTTCTTTCCCAGCGGACCTCATCGGCTGAATTCGCGGGTTGGGCGAGGGGAGGTTAGATGGCGTGTCCTGCCGTCCACGTCTACGGGGCAGTCAGCGCTTCAAGGGCAGCAGCAAGGGTACGAGGATGACACATACGACCATGACCGCCACGGTGAACGGGACGCCGATCTTGACGAAGTCACCAAAGCGATAGTTGCCCGGACCCAGCACCAGCGTATTCACCGGCGACGAAACCGGGGTCATGAACGCGGAGGACGAGGCCAGGGCCACGATCATGGCGAACGGCTGCGGCGCGGCGCCCAGATCCCGTGCGATGGCCAGGGCGACGGGGCCCATCAACACGGCGGTTGCGGTGTTGGAGATGAACAGTCCGAGAAGGGCAGTGATGGCGAAAAGGCACCCGAGGATCACGTGGGGCGTTGCATTGCCGGTCACCGATGTCAGGGCCTGGGCGGCCATTTCCACGCCGCCGGTACGTTCCAGGGCTGTGGAGAACGGCAGCATTCCCACGATGAGGATGAGGCTCTTCCAGTGGATGCACCGGTAGGCACTGTCGAAGTCCAAACAGCGCAGGGCACCCATCAACAGGCAGGCGATCAGGGCGGCCTGAACGTTGGGCACCACGCCGGTCACCATCAACACCACCATCAGCCCCAGGCAGATGAGCGCGTGTGGCGCGCGTCCCGCCGCGGGGAGGACCTCGTCCATCTCGGCCGGAAGGTTCAGCAGGAGAAGTTGGGTGGTTTGGGCTGAAATGCGCCGGATGTTCTTCCAGGGGCCGATCACCAGCAGGGTGTCACCGAATTTGAGCCGGACATTCCTCAGATCCTTTTGCTCGGCGACGTCGTGCCGACGGAGCCCAACCACGGTGAGTCCGAACGCGGCCCGAAACCGGGACTCCACCACCGTCTTGCCGGCGAGGCTGGAGTTTTCCGCAACCATCACCTCGGCCATGCCGATCTCCTGGGACCAATCAGAAAAGTACTCGCCGCTCAGCGGCAGGCGCTCCAGGACGTGGCGTTCCAGGATCTGTTCCACCGACCGGTCGGGTTCGAAGACATCGACGAGGAGAATGTCGCCGGCCTCCAGTTCGGTGCTGGACGTCGGACCGAACACCTCCCGGGACAGCGGACGGGTCCGCTCGATGGCAATGACGCTGAAGCCCGAGGATTGGCGCAGTCCGAGTTCACCGAGGGTGCGTCCACAGAGCGGCGATTGGGACGGAATGCGGACACGAAACTCGCGTCCGGCGAGATGATATTGCTGGATCCAGTCCCTTAACCGGAGACGCGGAATGGGCGCCTCGGCGGTATCGGACGCCGCATTCAGCCAGCGGCGGGCGAAGAGCATGTACCCAATGCCCATGACCAGAATGACCGCACCGAAGGGTGTGAAGCTGAAGAATCGGAACCCGGTGGCGCCGGTCCGGGTGAGCTCGCTGTTGACCACCAGGTTGGGGGCGGTTCCCACCAGGGTCATCATGCCGCTGATGAGCGCGGCCACGCTGAGTGGCATCATGAGCCGTCCCGGGGAAAGTCCCATCGCCTGGGCGATACGAAGCGCCACCGGAATGAAAATCGCGACCACGCCGGTGGAACTCATGACCGAGCCGAGGAGCCCGACGGCGAGCATCAACAGCACCAGCAGGCGGGTTTCACTGCCCCCGGCGGCGGCGGTCAGCCGGTCGCCCATTTCCTGGGCCACTCCGGTGCGGACCAGGCCCTCGCCGACCACGAACAGGGCGGCAATCAGCACGATGTTCGGATCGCTGAAGCCGGACAATGCCTCGGGCACGCTCACCACACCGGTGATGGGGAGCACGGTGAGCATGATCAACGCAACCGCATCCATGCGCGGCCGGTTGATGGCGAACATCACCACCGCCGCGGCAAGCAATCCAAGGATGATCGCGAGTTGTGAGGTCATGTCCGGACGCTGAATCTCCCATCAAGCCGGGCCGGACTGCGTCGACGACCGCGATTGCATTTCGGCTTCGCCAGACGACAGCCCGTTGCTATTTGGCCGGAACTTCCGCCATCCCGAGCGGGGGACTGAGCGGTTGGGGCGCATGACGGCGTCCGGACAGCCGGCTCAGGAGCAGGTAAAACACCGGAATGATGAACAGGGTCAGGAAGGTGCTGGTCAGCATGCCTCCGACAACGGCAACTCCCATGGGACGGCGGCTCTCCGCGCCCGCACCGAATCCGATGGCGATGGGCAGGATGCCGGCCACC
>JBGAPN010000578.1:0-2492 GCA_044221235.1 Limisphaerales bacterium | reverse complement strand
CCATCCAATCCTCCACACCAGCGACTCCTGGATGGCCCCGGAGGGAATGGGTCGCTGTCGGCGGTATTGCCGATCGAAGGTGGCGTCGAAGGCGTCGTTCAAATACATCCCTCCGATGTAGACCAGCGAGGCGCCCAGACACAGCCGCACCAGGGGCCACCAGGACTCGCCGCCTCCACCGAGCCCCCAGCCCGCCACGCAATTGGTCCACACCGTGGGCAGGTTGGAGACCCGTCCCAACACCAGCAGGGTTCTCCAGGACGGTGTGTCGTTGCGCGGCATCGCGGGCGGACGGTATTCGGCCGGCCGCAAGGACGGTAGTGTCGACTTCTCCCTCCCGGTCTCCGGAAACGGAATCCGCGGACCAAACTGAGTCCGAAAATGGACCAGTGGCCCTCTCCGAAGTGCGGAAATGCCCCGGCTAAACATCCATCTTGCGTGACGGGCGCCGGCCACCAGACTTTCCCCACGTGACCCCCAGCCTTCGTTTCCTGCTGCGCGCTGCGGTTGCAGCGCTGCTCGTCCTCGGTGCCACTGCCGCAGAGACCAAGAAAATCGTTCTGATCGCCGGAAAGCCCAGCCATCCACCGGGAATGCACGAATTCCGGGCCGGCTGCCTCCTGTTTCAGAAATGCCTGACCGGAATCCCGGGACTCGATGTCCGGGTCTACTCAAATGGCTGGCCCACCAAGGTGGTGGGCGGAGAAACCGTGGATGACAACGCCGCACTCAAGGATGCCGACGCCATTCTGATCTACTGCGACGGCGGACAAGGGCATCCCGCCATCCGGCCCGACCGGGTCGAATTCATCGACTCCCATCGACTCCCTGGCCGCCAAAGGGGTTGGTCTCGGTTTTGCTCATTACGGGGTCGAGGTTCCCAAAGGGGACCCCGCGAACGCTATGCAACGGTGGATTGGTGGTAACTACGAGCACCTCTACTCGGTCAATCCGATGTGGCGGCCGGAGTATGCCGTTTTCCCAAACCACCCGACCACCCGCGGAGTCAAGCCGTTCTCCACCCATGACGAGTGGTATTTCAACATGCGTTGGGCGGCGTCCACCAACGGCATGACCCCTCTCCTGGTGGCCAAGCCGTCGGACAACGTCCGCAAGGGGCCCTACGTGTATCCCGCCGGTCCGTACCCGCACATCATCGCCATGTCTGGTCAACCGGAAGTCATGATGTGGGCCTTGGAACGTCCGGACGGCGGTCGCGGATTCGGGTTCACAGGCGGTCATACCCACGCCAACTGGGGAGATCCCAATCAGCGCAAGATCCTGCTCAATGCCCTGCTCTGGCTGGCCAAGATGGACGTTCCTGCCGACGGGCTCAACGCCCCGGTGAGCGAGGACGATCTCCGGCAGAATCTTGATCCCAAAAAGTAACCGTGAATCCGCTCCTCCTGTCCTCCGCCGCGCGACGGCATGCGCTGGTTCTGGCTCTGTTGATCTTCCTGTTTGAACCGCTCATGGCCCGGGCGGAAGACCGAGCGGAACTGAGATACGAGGGTTATTTCGAGGACGGCGACCGGATCAACGTCAACACCGTCGCCGCCTACGGCGAAACGGAACTCAACCCGAACCTGGTCCTCAAGGGTCAGTTCGTTTTCGACTCCATTTCCGGGGCCACGCCGTCGGGCGGCCCCCCGCCGGCTGGGGACCCGCAGGTTCCCCTGATCCAGTTCGACGACCGCCGGTATGCCGGCATGGTGGAAGTAGACATCCATCAGGGCCGTTTCACCCATCAGCCGCAGTTCTCCTACAGCTACGAGCACGACTACAAGAGCGCGGGGCTCTCCTTCAACGAGCTGATCGATTTCAACCAGCGCAACACGACCGTGGCGGTCGGATTGAGCCACAACTTTGATCAGGTCCTCGGCACCTACCAGCCGGTGTTCGCGGACAAGGGAACGTCGGATTTCCTGCTCGGGGTCACGCAGGTCCTCGGTCCCCGGACCACGCTCACGTTCAACGTCACCCTGGGTTACAGCGACGGTTACCTCACCGACCCGTACAAGGGGGTCAACTTCTACTATTCCTTTCCCGACCCCAGTTACGATCCGCTCCCCTACGGTGTGAACTCGGGTGAGAAGCGTCCCGGCCATCGGTTCCGGCAGGTCGGCTGGGTGGGCGTCAACCACTACGTCAAACCGCTCGACGCCGCGCTCGAAACCAGTTTTCGGTTCGGTCACGACGATTGGGGTATCACCAGCCAGACTGTGGCTCTCACCTGGGAACAGAAGATCGGCAAGCGCTTCCTGCTTTCACCGCTGTTCCGCTTTTACCACCAGTCGGCTGCCGATTTCTACGCCACCCATTTTGCCGGCGACCCGGCCTATCCGGATGGCACCCCCTATTCGGTCCTGTCGGATGGCACGCTGCTGTTTCCTGGGGATTCGGGTTATCCCGGAGGCGGAGACATTCAATACGTTCCGGCCTGGCCCAACTATTATTCGGCCGATTACCGGCTGTCCCAGCTAAACACGTAC